>NZ_CP023009.1:1235559-1544449 GCF_003515985.1 Lonsdalea britannica
CGTCAGCTTGCGCCTGTAGCAACTGCTCGTAGCGGTCGTCGGTGAAGAAGAAGTCTGACTCGACCATCTCCAAACCGTGCTTGAGGGCGAAGCTTTCCGCACCTTCGGCGGTAAACATGACGTGCGGACTGTGTTCCAGCACCTTGCGGGCGGCCAGTACCGGGTTGCGGATGTGGCTGACGCCCGCCACGGCGCCCGCGTCCAGCGTCCGCCCGTCCATGATGCTGGCGTCGAGCTCGTGCGTGCCTTCGTGGGTAAAGACCGAGCCTTTGCCAGCGTTAAACAGCGGGCACTCTTCCAGCCGCCGTACGGCTTCGGTCACCGCATCCAGCGCGCTGCCATGGTGGGTCAGCACCTCCTGTCCGCTGCGGACGATCTCCTGCAGCGCGGCGCGGTAACGCTGTTCTTTCTCACTGTTCATCGCGGCACGGGCGATAGCGCCTGCGCCGCCGTGAATAACAATCACCGGTTTCATGATGTTCCTCGTCGGGAGCGAGAGCGCGTCGCGTGCGTCCGCGCCCTCGGTCTGCGTGTCGGCCTGACGATGCCGTCAGACCGAGAGTTGAATTTAGTTCTGGGTCGAGGCCAGATAGGAGAAGGCGCACAGCAGATTAATGATCTCCGCCATTTTAGGCGCGCTGTAGCTGACGGTGATGGCATCCACCCGCTCGACGTTGGGGATCAGACAGAACAGGTCGGCCATCACCGGTTTCGCCACCATAATCTCCAGATGATAGGGTGGTTGCAGGCGCGTTGTTTGCTCCTGGTGCGCCTGCTGGACGGCGTGGGTCGCCGCCTGACGAATGGCGTTGCGGGCTTCTTCCGGACTCAGGGATTCGGCCGCCGTCTGGGAAATAGCGCGTTTCACGCAGGCGTAGCCGGTCGCCGGATAGTAGCGTTTAATCCACTGCTGTAAGACGTCGTCGCCGCTGACCAGCCACAACGGCGTATCCAGCTCGGCGCCCGCGGCGGCGTAAATATCGCTTTCTCCCATCACTTCGCCGTTGATTTTGACGCGGTAGAACGCGCGGCTGTTGATGGTGTGCGCCAATACGCCGAACTCACCGGCGGCGGTGTGATAGCCGATGAACATCAGCCCGTCGAACGGCCCTTCCTGCAAACCTTCCACCATCGACAGTCCGCGCGGTTTGCCCTGCACCAGACGGGCGCGCGGGTCGATATTGTCCGCCCGCAGGTTGGTCATGGACGCATGGCTGTCGGCGACCACCACTTCGCTGGCACCGCCAGCGAAAGCGCCTTCGATGGCGGCATTCACTTCCTGCTCCATCAGCGCGCGCGCCAGCGCGTATTCCGGGTGGCCGGGGCTGCACTGTTCCGGGCGCATCACGCCGGCAACGCCCTCGATATCCGCTGAAATAAAGACTCTCATGATAATTTCCTCAATCAAAAACGTGTTGCGCCAGCTTGTCCAGCACCTGCGGCAGCGCCGGGCGGAAGTGGTCGCGGAAGCCGGTGACGGGTTCCGCCTGTAACAGCGCGTCCAGCACCGCATGTTCCGTGGCGTCCGCCGCCGCGCTGAGCAGCGGCTCCAGCCGTTCGTCGTCGGGCGGCTCCGGCGTCGCGCAGGTGGAAAACGCGACGGCGATATCGCCGGAGCCGTGGCCCCAATAGCTCCCCAGCCGTCCCAGACCCGCGCCCGCGCGTTTGGCGATGCGGCTCAGTTGGCGAGCGTCCAGCGGCGCGTTCGTCGCCATAATAATGATGATAGATCCCGCG
Organism: Lonsdalea britannica; assembly: GCF_003515985.1. Taxonomy (GTDB): domain Bacteria; phylum Pseudomonadota; class Gammaproteobacteria; order Enterobacterales; family Enterobacteriaceae; genus Lonsdalea; species Lonsdalea britannica. Next base: position 1,237,297 of record NZ_CP023009.1, read on the forward strand.
TCGCGCTGTGGCGCCAGTTCCGGCAGGAGCGGGGCGATAGCCTGTCCCATCGGCACGCCGTCCAGCGTCAGCGAGGCGAGGGTGCCGAAATTCGCGAGCACCAGTACGCCAAGCGTCGCCTCCAGATCGTTGATGTGCCGCGACGCCGTGCCGATGCCGCCTTTGAGGCCAAAACAGCTCATCCCGCGTCCGGCCCCGACGCTGCCGCGCGCGAAGGCCGTCTCCGCATCGTCCAGCGCCGACTGCGCCATCGCCTCGGTCACGGCCAGCGCCTGAATATCGTTCAGCCAGCCGTCGTTGCACTCCAGCGCCAGCGGATTGACGGTCGGCAGCGAACGGCCGAGCTCGGGGTTGTGGCGGATGGCGTCGCGCACCAGCGTGGTAAACAGCGTCCCGACGGCCAGCGTGTTGCTCAGCAGGATCGGGGTTTGCAGCTGTCCCAATTCTTCTATCTGCACCAGTCCGACGGGTTTGGCGAAGCCGTTGAGCACCGCCGCGCCGCAGGGCAGGGGATGGGTGAACAGGTTGCCGCCCGGCGGCACGATGGCGGTGACGCCGGTTTGGATCTCGCCCTGCGCCAGCGTGCTATGGCCGACGCGAACGCCGGGAACATCGCTGAGCGCATTGTGCGGACCGCTCACGAACCGCGGGGTGCCCAACTGGCGTTCATCCCGCCAGCGCTGTAGCAGCGCGTTCAGCCGCGCCTGTTGATAAGCGCTCATGTTCGCCTCCTCACCCGTTGAGTTTGGGGTCAAGCGTGTCGCGTAGCGCATCGCCCAGCAGGTTGAACGCCAGCACCGAGAAGAAGATCGCCAGACCGGGGAACACGCTGACGTGCCACTGTCCCGCCATCATCATGCTGCGGCTCATGGCTAGCACGTTGCCCCACTCGGGGACATCCGGCTCCGGCCCCAGACCGATGAAGCTCAGGCTGGCGGCGGTCAGAATGCTGGTGCCGATTCGCATGGTGAAATAGACGATCACGTTAGACAGCGTGCCGGGCAAAATGTGACGTATCAAGATGATACGGTCCGGCGCACCGGCGCAGCGCACCGCTTCGACGTAGGCCGCCTGTTTCAACGACAGCGTCGAGGCGCGCACGATACGGGCAAAGACCGGCACGCTGAACACGGCCACGGCGATAATGACGTTGTTCAGCCCCGGCCCGAGGATGGCGACGACCGCAATCGCCAGCAGCATCCCCGGAAAGGCGAACAAGACGTCCGAACCGCGCATGATCAGCATGTCGACCCAGCGGCCGTAATAGCCCGCCAGCAGACCCAGCGCGATCCCCGCCAGCATGCCCAGCGTGACGGAGAAAATACCGATATAGAGCGAGATGCGCGCGCCGTAGATAATGCGGCTCATCACATCGCGGCCCAGATCGTCAGTGCCCATCCAATGGCTGGCGGACGGCGGAGAGGACAGCGCCATCCAGTCCGACTCCAGCGGGTTGTACGGCGCCAGCCAGGGCGCGAACACCGCCACCAGAATCAGAGACAGGATGAATCCGCCCGATATCGTCGCCATCGGATTGCGCCGCAGGGCTTGCCAGAAATCGCGCCACGGCGAACGAATGGTCGTCGCGTCGAGCGGGGAGGCGGCTACGGCAGGTTCAGTAGGCAGTGTCATGGTCGTCGCTCCTAACGCAGGCGGATCGCTGGGTTGACCACCGCATACAGCAGGTCGACCAGCAGGTTAATCAAAATGAATTCAAACACGAACAGCATGACCAGCGCCTGAATCACCGGCTGGTCCTGCGTTTTGATGGATTCGATCAGCAGCCAGCCAAGGCCGGGCCAGCTGAATACGCTTTCCACCACGATGGAGCCGCCGAGCAGGAAACCAAACTGTAGCCCGAGCATGGTGATGACCGGGATCAGCGCATTGCGCATGACGTGTTTCCAGACGATCAGTCGGCTGCGCAGCCCTTTGGCTTTGGCGGTGCGCACGAAATCTTCCTGCATGACCTCCATAAAGGCCGAGCGGGTAAAGCGGGCCATCACCGCCGCCACCGACGCGCCGAGCGTCAGCGCCGGAAGAATCAGGTCGGACGGCTGGTTAAAGCCGCCGACGGAAAAGACGCCGAACGGCATGGCGACAAACTGGATGAGCAACAGACCTAGCCAGAAGGGCGGCATCGAAATGCCCCCCACGGCTAAACTCATCAATGACCAGTCCTGCCAGCGGCCGCGCTTTAGCGCAGACAGCACGCCAATCAGCAGACCGAGCACCACCGACCAGGCGAATCCGGCCAGCGCCAGATACAGCGTCGGCATGAAGCTCTTCTGAATGACGCTCAGCACCGGCTGCTGGGTGCGATAGGTCACGCCCAGATCGCCGTGTATCAGACCGCCGAGCCAGTTGAGATACTGCTGCGGCAGCGGATCGTTAAGCCCCAAGTGCTGGCGGGCGGCTTCCACCGTTTCCAGCGTGGCGTCGGGACCGGCATAGAGCCGTGCCGGATCGCCCGGCAGCAGCTTGATAAAACCGAATACCAACAGGGAGACCACCAGCAGTACCGGGATCATTTCCAGCAAACGTCGAATTAAATAGGCAAACATGGCGCTCCCCTGAGTGATTACTTGAACTGAGCCTGATCGAAGATCAGCGAACCATCGGCCAGCATGTAAACGCCAGACAGATTTTTGGCTTTACCGACCAGATTGTCCGGCGCCCCCAGGAAGACGACAGGCGCATCTTTCCAGATCAGCTTCTGCGCTTCGGCGTAAGCGGCGGCGCGTTTGCCTGCATCGGCGGTCGCCAGACCGTCGGCGATGGCTTTATCCGTGGCCGGGCTGCTGTAGTAAGAGACGTTGTAGGACGTCGGCACCCAGGATTCAGTGGCGTACAGCGGACGCAGCGCCCAGTCGGCATCGCCGGTTGACGGAGACCAGCCGTTGTAGAACAGATCAAATTCGGCTTTCTTCGGATCGGTCACGCCCCACAGCTTCTGGTCGCGCATCCCGGAATCCATCGGCGTTACCGTGACTTTGATGCCGACCTGCTCCAGCTGCTGCTTGAAGAACTGCGCGCTGCGGATGTAGTCGGTGCGGTTGGTGGTCCACAATTTCAGCGTCAACCCATTGCCGTAGCCCGCTTCTTTCAGCAGCGCCTTGGCCTTAGCCGGGTTGTAGCCGTAGTTGGGTTCGGTTTGCGGTTGGAAGAACTGCACATTCGGCGCCATCGGCGACTGGGCGGTCGTGCCCAAACCGGCGAAGCCGACTTTCAGCCAGATATCGCGGTTGATGGCGTAGTTGAGTGCCTGACGTACGCGGACGTCTTTCAGCGCGGCGCTCTGGTTATTCATCGCGATCCAGTACAGGTAGATCCCGGCGTCGCTCTGAATAGCCAGTTTGCTGTCGCTTTTCACGGTGTTCACCAGATCGGACGGCAGCGGATAGGCCACGTCGGTCTGGCCCGCTTTCAGCGAGGCCACGCGGGTAGAGTCTTCCGGCGCGGGATAGAAGGTCACGCTGTCGACTTTCGGCCAGCCCTGCTGCCAGTAGCGATCGTTTTTCACCAGTTTGACGTCTTTCCCCTGCTGCCATTCGGTGAACTTGAACGGACCGGTGCCGACCGGATGTACGCGCAGCTGAGCTTCGTCAGGATACTGTTTCAGCGCCGCCGGGCTGTGCATCACCGCTGACGGGTGCGCCAGCGTGTTGATAAACGCGCCGAAGGATTGGTTCAGCTCGATTTTGACTTGTGAAGGAGAGAGCACCGTCACGCTTTTGATCATCTTGAACAGGCTGTTGCGCTTCAGACCTTTGCTTTGGTCGCTCAGGCGATCCAGGTTGGCTTTGACGGCGTCGGCGTTGAACGGCGTGCCGTCCTGGAAGGTCACGCCGTCGCGCAGCGTAATGGTGAATTCGGTGGCGTTATCGTTGCTGGTGTAGCCGGTGGCGAGTCTGGGCACCAGTTTCATCGCGCTGTCGAACTGGAACAGACGCTCGAAGATGCCGCTCTGGACGGAGTAGCTCAGCGTATCCGACGTATCGTGCGGATCCAGCCCGGTGATGTCAGCGTACATGGAGATGCGTAAATCCTGCGCCTGGGCGGCGGCGGCGGCCAGACACAGGGATAGCCCAAGTGCGACGGTGGAACGGCGAAAGCGTGGTTGCATGGTGTCTCTCCTGCGTGATGTTGTGATGTGAATAAGCGTTTTTATGTGTTGTTTTCGTGTGTACTGACCCAGTGGTGCGGCGCGACCTGGCGATACTTCGCCTTGGTGACCTTCTCGCTGGCTTTTTTCAGCGGGGAAGGAATTTCGCTGTCGTCCAACTGACGTTCGCTGCGTCGCAGGGGATCGGCCACCGGCACCGCGGACAGCAGGCGGCGGGTATACGGGTGCTGCGGGTTGTTGAACACGGACTGACGGGGACCGATTTCCACAATCTGCCCGAGATACATAACTGCCACGCGGTTGGCGATACGTTCCACAACCGCCATGTCGTGGGAAATAAAAATCCACGACACGCCGGTCTTCTGTTGCAAATCCATCATCAGGTTGACGACCTGAGCCTGAATGGACACGTCGAGCGCGGACACCGCCTCATCGGCGATAATCACTTCCGGTTTCAGCGCCATGGCGCGGGCGATGGCGATGCGCTGGCGCTGTCCGCCCGAAAATTCATGCGGATAGCGTTGGGCGTGCTCCGGCTCCAGACCGACGCTTTTCAGCAGCGCCTGCACCTGCGGCGTCGCCTCTTCCAGCGACTTCACCAGCCCGTGCAGCATCAGCGGTTCGGCGATCGTAAATCCGACGGTCAGACGCGGATTAAGCGAGGCGTAGGGATCCTGAAACACCATCTGCATCTTGCGGCGCAGCGGTTGGAACGCTTTGTCCCGAATCAGCGATACTTCTTTGCCCTGAAACTGAATGCTTTCGGATTCGCTGTCGACCAGCCGCAGCAGCGCGCGGCCGGTGGTGGATTTTCCGCAGCCGCTTTCGCCGACAATCGCCAGCGTTTCGCCCGGCCAGACGCTGAAGTCGATTTGCTCCACCGCATGGACGTGGTGCGTGACGTGGGACAAGATGCCGGTGCGTACCGGGTAATAAACCTTGAGGCCGCGGATATCCAATAGCGGCGGCGCATCGTAGCGCGCGGTGATATGGTCGCTTTCCGGCGTTTTCTGGCTCTGGCCCAGCAGCGGGAAACGGCGCGGCCAGCGGCTGTTCTCCATGTCGCCCAGTTTCGGTACGGCAGCCAGCAACGCCTGGGTGTACGGGTGCTGCGGCGCGGTGAAAATCGCCTCGACCGTTCCCTCTTCGACCACTTCGCCTCGGTACATCACCACCACCCGGTCGGCGATTTCCGCAACGACGCCCATGTCGTGGGTGATAAACAGGACGGCCATATCGCTCTGCTGTTGCAGGTCGCGCAGGATTTGCAGAATGCGCGCCTGCACGGTGACGTCCAGCGCCGTCGTCGGTTCATCGGCGATAAGCAACTGCGGATCGCAGGCCAGCGCCTGCGCAATCATCACCCGCTGGCGCATACCGCCGGACAGCGAGTGCGGGTAGCTGTTCATCACCCGGTCGACGTCGGCGATGCGCACTTTGCGCAGCAGCGCTCGCGCCTTGCTGTCGGCCGCCGCCGCATCGCAGATCTGATGGTCTAACAATGCTTCGGTCAGCTGATCGCCGACCTTCAGCACGGGGTTCAGGGAGGTCATCGGCTCCTGAAAGATCATCGCCATTTCACGGCCGCGCAGTTGGCGGCGGGCGTCGTCTTTCATTTGCAGCAGCGAGTGCTGCTCGCCGCCGCGCGTGGTAAAGCGAATCGTCCCGCGCTCGATGCGAGCGGCGTTGGCCAGCAGGCCCATGACCGTCAGCGAGGTCACGGATTTACCCGAACCGCTTTCGCCCACTACGGCCACCACTTCACCTTTATTTAGCGTGAAAGAGACGCCTTTCAGCGCCAAATGGTTGCCGGAGCGGCCGTTGAAGCTGACGCTCAGGTCGTTGATTTCCAGCACCGGACGCGGCGCGCTGCCGGATGCTGTGGCGGCTGTCGGTTCTGTGGACTGGGTATCCGTCATCGTCACTCCGGGGTTTGCGGTTATAGCCAAATGCGGCCGAGGTTGTAGGTCAGGTAAGGGGCGCTGTCCGCCGCCAGCCAGATCGGGCCGTCCAGATCGACATGGATGGCGCTGAGCGTGACCGGCAGCGCGGCTTCCATCGCCAGCGAGGAGCCGAGCATGCAGCCGATCATGATGCGCAGACCGCACCGCTTGGCTTCATTGACCATCGCCAGCGCTTCGGTCAGGCCGCCGCACTTGTCGAGCTTGATGTTGATCATTTCGTAGCGATCGCGCAGCGCGGCGATGTCTCCGCCGTGATGGCAGCTTTCATCGGCGCAGATCGGTATCGCGTGAATGAAGTCCGCCAGCGCGCCGTCTTCTCCGGCGGGCAGCGGTTGTTCCACCATCGCGACACGGCAAGCGGCGAGCTGCTGGAGCAGCGGCCCCAGATCGCGCCCTCCCCAGGCTTCATTGGCGTCGACGATCAGCGTCACGTTAGGCGCCACCTGACGAATGGCCGCCACTTTCTCCACAATCTGCTCGCCGTTCAGCTTGATTTTCAGCAGCAGCGCGCCGCGGGATACGGCGTCAGCGGCGGCCTTGACCATGTTTTCCAGCGTGTCGAGGCTGAGCGTTTCGGCGGTGATGACGGACTGCGGCGCCTGAATCGCCAGATGCTGCCACAGCGTCTGTTTGTTCAGCGCCGCGTTGAGCCGCCATAGCGCGCAGTCAATCGCATTACGCGCGGCGCCCGGCGGCAGTAAAGATTGCAGGTCGTTCAGTGAAACGCCGCGCTCTACGGCATCCCGCACCGTTTCCAGCTGTCGGACGACGCCTTCAGGCGTTTCCTGATAGTGGGCCGTCGGCGTGCATTCGCCGCGGCCGATAAAGCCGCGCTCTTCCAGCGTGACTCGTACCACGGTGACTGCGGTACGCGTGCCGCGGGAGATGGCGAACGGGCGAGCCAGCGGTAATTCCACGGTTTCGATCTGCATCTGTCGCATTGGTTTACTCCTGCTCTTTCAACAGCGCGGCGATGTCCTGCATGCCGAAACGAACGGAGTCGGTCGCTGGCACGCCAAAGCGTCGGCTGATCTCCTGACAGTAATCACGCGCTTCCTGTTCAGTGTAGTTGGAGGTGTTGATGGCGAAACCGGCCAGCTTCACTTCCGGGCTGGTGACGCGTGCTGCGCGCAGGTTGGCTTCCACGCAGTCTTCCAGACTCACCATCGGCTGGTGCGGCAGATGACGCATATGTGGACGACCCATTTCGTGACACATCACCAGCCAGTGCGGCTGTGCGCCGTGGATTAAGCCGGTGCTGACGCCTGCATAAGAGGGGTGGAACAGGGAACCCTGTCCTTCCACGATATCCCAGTGGTCGTCGTCGTTCGCGGGGGACAGCGCTTCGGCGGCCCCGGCGATGAAGTCGGCGATGACGGCGTCAATCGCGATCCCTTCGCCCGCGACCAGCACGCCGGTCTGGCCGGTGGCGCGGAAGTCCGCCTTCATTCCCAGATCGCGCATCGCCGCTTCCAGCGCCAATGAGGTGTACATCTTGCCCACGGAGCAGTCGGTGCCGACGGTCAGTATGCGTTTGCCGCTGCGTTTTTCGCCGGAGCCGACGGACAGTTCCGGGCGCATGTGGCGGATGTCGAACAGCTGTACCTGATGCTTCTCTGCCAGCGCTTGCAGGCCCGGTACGTCAACCAGACGCTGGTGCAAGCCGTTGGCGACGTTCATGCCCGCCTCAATCGCGGCGCGTACGGTGTCCAGCCAGTGCTGCGGCAGGAAGCCCCCGGCATTGGCCGTACCGAGCACCAGCGTTTTGGCTCCGCGCTCAGCGGCGGCGGCGATATCCAGATCGTCCAAACCGAGCGACAGGGTGCTGCCCGGCAGGCGCAGTTGGCCGACGCACTGTTCCGGACGCCACGCGTGGATGCCGCGTGCGGTTTTGATAGCCAGGGGATCGGTCACGTCGCCAAGGAAAAGCAGGTAAGGTTGAGGGATCAGCATAATGTCGTTTCTCATCGTTAATGGAATAAGGCAGAACCTTGGGCGCTCGGGGGATGTCGGCGTGAACCTGTTTTCATCCGGCGAACCGCCTGTGCACCGTGTCGGCCCGACGTTGCGCTATTGCCATCTTCCGCGTCGTTCGTGCCTGCCGGGGGTCAGTTCTCTGTCTATGACTATTTCACGATGCCTGAGCGGTGACGAATGCTTGTTTGTCGGTGGGGTATAGCCTGAGGGTATAGGTGATTTTTTATATATCCATTTGTTTTTAAATGAATAAATTAAAGCAATGGTCGGTTGGGGAGTGCTGGCGCGGCGCGCTATAAGCCCCCGTTATAGGGGCAGAAGTAGAGAAAACAACGCATGCCCGGCGATCAGCAGGGCGATCAGGATAAAGGTCAGTGTGAATCCACGCATGACGATGGCAGGAGGAATACGGTGCGTTTTCGGCGCGTTCTGGAGGCCGCGCAGGCGCAGTGGAACCCAGATGAAGATCGTCAGCGACGCCAGCAATAGCAGAATACCGGCGGCCAGCAGCAGCGGTTGGGTGCTGAGCGTCCCGGCCTTCAGCAACAGGGCCGTGTTGACCAGCAGTAGGATGGCGGTGCGCGACCACGCCAGCACGGTGCGTTCCGGCTGAACGCCCGGGTCACGCGGTAACGGCGAAGAGGACATCGTCTGCGCCTACAGCTGCGCGATTAGCAGCGCCAGTGCGAGGGCGACCGCGCCAAGGCCGCAGGCGAAGACGACCAACAGGGAGGTATACGGCAAAGGAAGGCCGTTGCGCATCGCCCGTTCGTTGCCCGCCCAGCGCCGGTAGGCCATTCCCGCCATCAGTGCGGAGGCGAGGGCCAGCAGGACGGCAATCCCCTGTCGTACGGCAGGCGACGCCAACGTGGTCGTAAACTGGTCGATGGCGACCGCACCAGCCAGCAAGGCCAGCGCGGTGCGGATCCAGGCGAGAAACGTGCGCTCGTTGGCCAGTGAGAAACGGTAGTCCGGCGTCGTGCCCTGCTGCTGCCAGGGGAGGTCAGTGCTGGGAGCCTGGTCGTTCTGTTGTGTGTCACGCATGGCGTAGATTCACCGGCTGATGAAAAGTCGAGCTAACAGTCTACATGCGGAAAGAGGGACGCTCCAGCCGTTCGGGACGCCATCGCTGGCGGTCTTCGCGCCCGTTTTAATCCGCCGGGCCGGTAGGCAGGGCCGGGTGAAGTCCGTATAATGCGCGCCAGTCAACATTCACCCGCCGGAGAGAAGCCATGCGCCCTACAGGCCGAAGTGCACAACAGATACGCCCGCTCACGTTAACCCGTCATTACACCAAACACGCGGAAGGTTCCGTCCTCGTCGAATTCGGCGATACTAAGGTGTTGTGTAATGCCACGGTGGAAGAAGGCGTACCGCGCTTCCTGAAAGGGCAGGGCAAAGGATGGGTGACCGCGGAATACGGCATGCTGCCGCGCTCAACGCACACCCGTAACGCGCGCGAAGCCGCACGCGGTAAGCAGGGCGGACGTACGCTGGAAATTCAGCGTCTGATCGCCCGTTCTCTGCGTGCCGCGCTCGATCTGAAAACGCTGGGCGAATTCACCATCACGCTGGACTGCGATGTCCTGCAGGCCGACGGCGGCACCCGCACCGCCTCCATCACCGGTGCCTGCGTGGCGCTGGCGGATGCGCTGAATGCGATGATTGCTAACGGCAAACTGAAGAAAAACCCGCTGAAAGGCATGGTGGCCGCGGTTTCCGTCGGTATCGTCAACGGCGAAGCGCTCTGCGATCTGGAGTATGTGGAAGACTCTTCCGCGGAAACCGATATGAACGTGGTGATGACCGAAGACGGCCGTATGATTGAGGTGCAGGGCACCGCAGAGGGCGAACCGTTCAGCCACGACGAGCTGTTGGCGCTGTTGGCGCTGGCTCGAGGGGGCATCGAGACGATTATTCAGGCGCAGAAAGCGGCGCTGGCGGAATAAAGAATCAATGAAGAAGCGGCCCAAAGGGTCGCTTTTTTTTCGTCGGAATAAAACCGCCGGCGATGGGTGTCACTGGAATTAAGGTGTTAGCGCGGTCATTCATTGTGTGATGTCGAGTGTTCATCTTTAGAATGTTCAATGTCGGACGGCCGTGATTCAGGTAGGAAACGCTTCCCAGCGGCAGCGCGTCGGGCCTTCTGAGCGTGCCGGTTAGACGCCGTCCGCCGAGGGGAGCAAAAAGCTAAACGTTTTGGCGTCAGGAGGTCTTTCTCCATCGCCGGCCAAGGTCGATTGGCTCAAAGGACGCGGTTTTCGGTTTGTCGCCGGGTATTCATCCATCATCACAGGAGAAGTTGTCATGAAAGCCTATCAACGCCAGTTTATTGAATTCGCACTCAGCAAGCAGGTATTAAAGTTCGGCGAGTTCACGCTGAAATCCGGGCGCACCAGCCCCTATTTCTTCAATGCCGGGCTGTTTAATACGGGGCGTGACTTGGCCTTGCTGGGGCGCTTTTATGCCGCGGCGCTGATGGACGCGGCTATCGAATTCGATGTGCTGTTTGGGCCAGCCTATAAAGGCATTCCTATTGCGACAACGACGGCGGTGGCGCTGGCGGAACATCACGATCGCGATCTGCCCTACTGTTTCAATCGGAAGGAAGCCAAAGATCACGGCGAAGGCGGCAGTCTGGTCGGCAGTCCGCTGGTCGGGCGCATCATGCTGGTGGACGATGTCATTACGGCGGGGACCGCAATTCGTGAGTCGATGGATATCATTTCCGCGCAGGGCGCGTCGCTGGCAGGCGTGCTGATTGCGTTAGACCGTCAGGAACGTGGACGCGGCGAGCTTTCCGCGATTCAGGAAGTGGAACGAGATTACGCGTGCAAGGTGATTTCCATCATCACCCTGAAGGATCTTATCGCCTATCTGCAGGAAAAGCCGGAAATGGCGGAGCATTTGGCCGCGGTACAGACCTATCGCGATAGTTACGGCGTCTAAACTGTCTGGCAGCGCCGCCGGTGAGCGGCGCTGCCATCATCCCTATGCTATCTGGGCGGCCAACAGCGGCCAGCGAGTGTCGAATTCCTGGGTGGGAAGAAAGCGAAATTCCGAACGGGTATAGCGGGACAGCATGCCTTCACAGAAGGCCAATAGCTGACTGGCCAGCAGCGTTTCGTCATTCTTGAACGGCTCTCCGCCGCGCATTTTGTGTTCCCGTAGAACCTGCTTGATCTGCGATTCAATACGGTCAAACAGCTGGTTGATCCTTCCCTGCAGGCGATCCTGCTCAAACATCAAGGCATGACCGGTCAGAATGCGGGTCAATCCCGGGTTTTTTTCGGCAAACCCCAAAATCAGCAGCAAAATCAGACGAAGACGATTAAACGTCTCCTTTTCATCCTGCAAAATCAAGTTGATACGGGTTGTCAGGCTGTCTTCGATAAATTCGATCAGGCTGTCGAACATCCGGGTTTTACTGGGAAAATGCCGGTAAAGCGCCGCTTCAGATACGCCGACGTTAGCTGCCAGTTTTGCCGTGGTGATCCGTTGACTGCCGTCGCTGGATTGCAACATCTGCGCCAGTGCTTGCAAGATTTCCTCGCGACGGTTCCTTTTCGTATTTTCTTTCTCTGCCATGTCTGAAAAGACCCTTGATAAAGATTCAACTGCCCACACCAGATAGCGCCACAGTCGCGTCACACGCTGTGGCTTATAGGTTTTTTTCGTAAGATTAGATGTGGATCAGTGACGGCCCGAGTGACCGAAACCACCTTCTCCGCGTTCGCTGCTGGTGAATTCGTTAACCAGATTGAATTCAGCCTGAACGACCGGCACAAAGACCATTTGCGCGATGCGTTCGCCGGGTTCGATCGTGAACGGCGTCGAGCCCCGGTTCCAGACAGAGACCATTAACTGACCCTGATAGTCGGAGTCGATCAGTCCGACCAGATTGCCCAGCACGACGCCGTGCTTATGGCCCAGACCGGAGCGAGGCAGGATCACCGCCGCCAGTGACGGGTCGCCGATGTGAATGGCCAGACCGGTCGGCAGCAGCGTTGTTTCGCCTGCGCCGAGCACCACGGCGTCATCCAGACAGGCGCGCAGGTCCAGACCGGCGGAACCCGGCGTGGCATACGTCGGCAACGGGAATTCCTGTCCGATGCGCGGATCGATAATTTTTACGTCAATTTTTTTCGTCATATCGGCTGACAATCTCGTCAATTAGCTGTTGGCCCAGGAGACGTTTGCTGCCGAGCGGCAATTGTTTGTCTCCTCCGTGCCAGAAAAGGTGCAACGCGTTGGTTTTCGCATTGAAGCCGCGGTCGGCTTGGGACACGTCGTTTGCGCAGATCAAATCCAGCTTTTTGCTGGCCAGTTTCTGCCGCGCGTATTCTTCCACATTAGTGGTTTCGGCAGCAAACCCGACAACATAAGGCCGATGTTCCTTCATCGCCGCCACGTCGGCGATGATATCCGGATTTTTTACCAGGGTGACAGTCATTTCATCCCCCTGCTTTTTGATTTTTTCGCTCTCCACGCTTTTCGCGCGGTAGTCCGCTACGGCCGCGCAGCCGATCACGATGTGCTGTTCGGGGGCGGCGGACATAACCGCTTCATGCATTTCCAGCGCGCTGGCGGTGTTGATCCGTCGTACGCCGTTGGGGGTTGGCAGATCGACCGGACCGGCGACTAGCGTAACATTCGCGCCGCGCGCCGCTGCGGCTTCGGCAATGGCGAATCCCATCTGACCGGAGCTGTGATTGCTGATGAAGCGAACCGGGTCCAGCGCTTCTCGCGTCGGGCCTGCGGTAATCAGGACGTTCAGGTGTGGCAGATCGGCGGTTCGCGCGAAAAATTGCTTAGCGCACTCCACGATATCCAACGGGTCGAGCATTCTGCCGGGTCCGACGTCGCCGCAGGCCTGGCTGCCGCTGTCCGGTCCCCAAATGTGCACGCCGCGTTCGCTCAAACGTGTGAGGTTGTCCTGCGTGGGCCGCGCGCGATACATCTGTTGATTCATGGCCGGCGCGACGGCCAGAGGCGCTGCGCTGGCGAGACAGGCGGTAGTCAGCAGGTCGTTGGCCATGCCGACCGCCAGTCGGGCGATCACATCGGCCGATGCGGGAGCGACAATCACCAGATCTGCCCATTTTCCAAGTTCAATATGCCCCATCGCAGCTTCTGCGGCGGGATCCAGCAAGTCGTCCGCTACCGGATAGCCGGAGACGGCCTGAAGCGTGAGCGGCGTGATGAACGCTTTGGCCGCAGGCGTCATGACCACACGCACCTCCGCGCCTTCGTCCCGCAGGCGGCGAACCAGCTCGGGGCATTTGTAGGCGGCGATACCTCCGCTGATACCCAGTACGATATGTTTGCCGGCGAGTGCGAGCAGACTGGAGAGTTCCGTCATCGTTTTGTCCGAGTGTGAGCTAAAGAAAGTGTTGGGCATTTTACCATAAGCGTCCGAAGGAAATGGAATCTTGTCATGGAGACGCGTGTTGCAACGACAGATTGCGTACCTCCTCGCATCTTCTCCCCCGTCTCCTCGTTCATCCCTTGTCCATATGCCAGAATGCCTTCAAGACTCAGGGAGGGGGACACGACCATGATGTGGCTAAACGGGCAGGCACCGAGGGAAAAACTGATACGGAAAGGGGCCTGCGCATTGACGGATACGGAACTGCTCGCCATTTTTCTTCGTACCGGGTTGCCGGGAACGCACGTTATGCAGCTGGCGGAAAATCTGCTGAATCAGTTTGGGTCATTGCATCAGTTGATGACGGCGGAGCAGACCCAATTCCGTACGGCGCGCGGTATCGGGCTTTCCAAATATACGCAGCTGCAGGCGGTGGGGGAGCTGTCGCGGCGGCTGTTTTCCTCCCGATTGGCGCGCGAAGACGCCATGATCAGCTCGGAAGTGACGTTGCAATATCTGCAGTTACTGCTGGCGCATCGCGAACGCGAAGTTTTTTTAGTCCTTTTTCTAGACAATCAGCATCGTGTCATTCGCCATCAGGAGATGTTTGCTGGTACGATTAACTGCGTAGAGGTGCACCCGCGAGAAATTGCTCGTGAGGCGCTGAAGGCGAATGCGGCAGCGTTGATTCTGGCGCACAACCATCCGTCGGGAAAGGCAGAGCCCAGTCAGGCTGACCGCGCCATTACGGAACATATCGTCAAAGTATGCCAATTGTTGGACATCCGCGTGCTTGATCACTTGGTTATCGGGCACGGTGAGTACACCTCTTTTGCCGAGCGCGGGTGGATTTAAGGCATATTTCGACGATCCTGAGGGATCTTTAACTGTTCGGGACTTGAGCGCATACGCTTCAGAGCGTATACTACGCCACCTTTGAGAATCTTGGGTGTGGCGTTAAGAGCCTATCTCAGCAGGTTTCCCCTGATGACAGAGTCTTTTCAGTGAAGTTGCTGAGATGGGCTCTAGAGCCTGACGAGGCGGCCAACACCCTATACGAAGCTCGAGCTGATTTGATTTTTGGAGAATAGACATGTCCCGAGTCTGCCAAGTTACTGGCAAGCGTCCGGTGACGGGTAACAACCGTTCCCACGCACTGAATGCGACCAAACGCCGTTTTCTGCCGAACCTGCACTCACACCGTTTCTGGGTGGAAGGTGAGAAGCGTTTTGTTACGCTGCGCGTATCTGCTAAAGGTATGCGTATTATTGATAAAAAGGGTATTGAGACGGTTCTGGCCGACTTACGTGCCCGTGGTGAGAAGTATTAAGGAACTGAATCATGGCTAAAGGTGTTCGCGAGAAGATCAAGCTGGTTTCTTCTGCTGGTACTGGTCACTACTATACCACTACGAAGAACAAGCGCACTAAGCCGGAAAAACTGGAACTGAAGAAATTCGATCCCGTTGTCCGTCAGCATGTGATCTACAAAGAAGCTAAAATCAAATAATTTTAGTGGATTATCAAAAACCCGGCTTCGGCCGGGTTTTTTTGTGTCTGCAATTGGCGAATACGGCTGTGGTAGAGTGTTCGCGACGACTTTTCACGGGAGGAAACATGCCTGAATTACCAGAGGTGGAAACCAGCCGCCGGGGGATTGAACCCTATCTGGTCGGACATACCATTATGCATGCGGAAGTGCGCAATGCGCGCCTGCGCTGGCCGGTATCCCCTGAGATTATGTCGCTGAGCGATGAACCGGTGCTCAGCGTTCAGCGTCGCGCAAAATACCTACTGATTGAATTGGCTCGCGGTTGGATGATTGTTCATCTCGGCATGTCGGGCAGTTTGCGTGTGCTGCCTGAATATGTGGAGCCCGGCAAGCATGACCATGTCGATCTGGTCCTGGATAGCGGCAAAGTACTCCGCTACACCGACCCACGCCGCTTCGGCGCCTGGCTGTGGAGCGCGGATCCGGCAACGAGTTCCGTGCTGGCTCATCTGGGACCGGAGCCACTCAGCGATGCGTTCAGCGGCGACTATATGTTCGATAAGTCGCGAGGCCGGAAGACGCCGATAAAGCTTTGGATTATGGATAACAAGCTGGTCGTCGGCGTGGGTAACATCTACGCCAGCGAATCCCTGTTCAGCGCGGGCATTCTGCCGGAGAGAGCCGCAGGCTCGCTGAGCGAGGCTGAGTTCCAGCTATTAGCCGACACCATCAAGAAGGTGCTGCTACGCTCCATCGAACAAGGCGGGACTACACTGCGGGACTTCCTGCAGTCGGACGGTAAACCCGGGTATTTTGCGCAGGAACTGCAGGTCTACGGCCGCAGCGGCGAACCTTGTCGTCACTGTGGGACGCTGATTGAAAGCCTGAAACAGGGGCAACGCAGTACCTTCTTCTGCCGTACCTGCCAGCGCTGACGGCGCGTCAGGCCAGCTTTTTCTGCAGGGCTGCCGAGATGGGCGGAGGGAGAAACGGATCGATGTCGCCGCCGTGTCGGGCGACTTCTTTCACCAGGGTGGACGAAATAAAGGACCACTGCTCCGCAGGCATCAGGAACACGCTCTCCAGCTCGGGCATCAGGTGCGTGTTCATCTTCGCCAACTGCCACTCATACTCGAAGTCCGATACCGCCCGCAGTCCGCGCACCAAAATATTCGCCTGATGCTTCTGAGCAAAATGCGCCATCAGTTCGCTAAATCCCATCACTTCGACGTTAGTCAGATGACTCGTCACTTCGCGCGCTAGCGCAACGCGTTCTTCCAGCGTGAACAGCGTATTTTTGCTGGGGCTCGCGGCTATCGCCAGGATCAAGTGGTCGAACATCCGGGCGGCACGGGTCAGCAGGTCGAGATGGCCATTGGTCAACGGGTCGAAGGTGCCGGGGTAGATCGCTCTAGTCGTCATGATGTTTACGCTGGTTATTCAGTGCCCATAAGCCAGTATATTTATTAAACGTGTACTGCGCATTGACTATCGCCAGCAGCAGTCCGCGCTTGCCGTCCAGAAAGCCTGCGCGCAACAGCCAGGTCTTGGCGAAAGCGCCGAGCGTATGGGTCAGGATGGACAGGTAGCTGCAGCGTTTACCCGCCTGGAAACGCGACTGCGCCCAGCTGGCGGCGTAATCAAACTGCTTTTGTTGAAAGGCGAAAAAATCCCGACAGGTGAGATGCTGGAGATCGCCTGCCAGCGAAACGACGCGCGCGTCGCCATAGTCCAGCGACTCATGCACCGCGTTATCGTTATAGCGATAGTGGCGCGGATAAAGGCGAATTACCTCGTCGGGATACCAGCCGCTGTGGCGCATAAAGCGACCTAAAAACAGATTGCGGCGAGCGCAGCGATAGACCGTTTTCCCGTCGGGTGATGCGAGCACGCGCTCAATGGCGAGTCTCAACTCAGGCGTTACGCGCTCATCACAGTCGATCATGAAGATATAGTCGCCGCTGGCGTAGCTTTGCGCCCGCTGACGTTGCCGACCGAAGCCCGGCCAGTCGTCATGTTCGAATACCTGTGCGCCGAACTGACGCGCGATCGCCTGCGTGTCATCGCTGCTACCGGAGTCCAGAACGATGATTTCGTCCGCCCAGGAGACAGAGGCCAGACAGTCCGGCAGTAGTTCAGCCTCATTGCGGCTGATAAGCACGACGGACAGGCGAGGGTGGCTCATTATTGTCTCCGTGGCGGTAGATAGGGTTCCAGTAGTTTTAGCAGACTTTGTAGCGCGCCCTGATTTTTATGCAGCACCTGTACCGCGTGACGGCCGTAATACTGGCGATAGTCATCGTCGGAGAGAAGATTACTGACCTGTTCGACCAGCGAAGCGGTGTCTGTCACCGTGATCAGTCCGTCGGACTGCTGCAATCGGGCGCATATATCTTTGAAGTTAAACGTATGCGGGCCCATCAGCACCGGGATGGCATGGGCTGCGGGCTCCAGCGGGTTATGGCCGCCGCGTCCAATCAGGCTGCCGCCGACAAAGGCGAGGTCGGCAATACCGTATAGCAGCATCAGTTCACCCATCGTATCGCCAATCACGACCTGCGATGAGGCGGGCGGAATCGCGCCTTCGCTGCGCAGGGTATAGTCGAGACCGGCTTTGCTGACGATTGTCTTGGCGTCGTTGAAACGCTCTGGATGGCGCGGCACCAGAATCAGCAGCAGGTTGGGGAAGGTCTTTAGCAGCTCGCAGTGCGCGTCGACGATGATTTTCTCTTCGCCGTCGTGGGTACTGGCGGCGATCCACACCGGGCGCTGTGAGGCCCATTGACGGCGCAGCGTCACGGCTTTCGCCGCCAGTTCTGGCGTGACGGAGATATCGAATTTCAGGCTGCCGGTGACGTTCAGCTGTTTACGTTTGAGGCCTAATGAAATAAACCGCTCGCCGTCTTCCGCATTCTGAACGGCGATCAGCGTAATGCGTCGCAGCAGGGTGCGCATCAGTTTGCCCAGCTTTTTGTAGCCGGCGGCGGAGCGTTCGGAAAGACGGGCGTTGGCGATGACCAGCGGAATGTGACGCTGATGCAGAGCATCGATCATATTGGGCCAAAGCTCGGTCTCCATCACAATCACCAGCCGAGGCTGAACGTGATTCAGAAAGCGCTTCATCGCCCCCGGTAAATCGTAGGGCAGATAGACGTGGTACACGTCTTTGCCGAAGGCGGATTGCGCGCGTTCAGAGCCGGTCGGCGTCATGGTGGTGACCGTGATGGGCAGCGACGGGTAGCGGTAGCGTAAGGCTCTCACCAGCGGTACGGCAGCCAGTGTTTCTCCCACGGAGACAGAGTGCAGCAGGATACCTTCCGGTTTTACCGTGTCTTTGTAGAAGCCGTAACGTTCGCCCCAGCGTTTGCGATAGGCAGGGATTTTACGGCCGCGGAGCCAAAGACGGATCCAGATCAAGGGCTGGATAAGGTAAAGCAGAAAGGTATACAGCAGCTGTAACATAAGTATCTATATTTAAGTCAGAGATAGCGAATTCTATATATTTATAGCCGCTAAATCTATCACTTACGATAACAGGGGCCGCGATATCTCTTTTTTTCGGAGGTCAGTGTAATGCTAATTACATCAGTATGTTGCAACGATTACACTTTGCCGCCATTTGAGCGTAACTCGCTGTAATGATTGGTTTTTACGATAGGTCATGTCGTCAGTTTCCTTACGAGAATGTTATGCGAAAAATTATATAATTTATATAAATAAAATTCGAAAATGGTGCACGAAAATATACGGTCAATTAATAACGCCATGCTGGCGTCATTGAAAATCGTCATTATCGGAAATAAGATTCCATAAATAGGCGCGCATATTCTGTGTTTCATGATTATTTTTTAACGCATCTCTGTTCGCTCATTCAGACGACATACCCCGTTTTTATTGGTCATCATAAAATAAGGCGTCGAAAATTTTTTCGTCTTTTTTCTTCTCGTCATGAGCGTATTACCATGCCTGAATTTAGCTATCTCGCTATGGGTCATTTGATGGTGAATCGGAGATGGACTTCCGTGAATATAATATATAACTAACTGAATTATAGTAAAAATATATCATTTTTATTTGTTATAAAAAGAAGCCGTCTACTTTGCCTAGCCTAGGTGATAAGCGATAATTCTCCGTTGAAATACGGAAACAAGAACGCTTTCTTTTTGCCCTCTTTTCTTATTTTTCCGAGGTGAAATCTCTTTCAGGGGAAAGCTAATCGCAAAAAATAGCGCTTTAACTGTCCTCAATATGATTTCCCATCACAGCCTATTTTCTTCCGATGAAAAAAATGAAACAGAATAGGTCTCTATTTGCCTATTTTTCTGTGAACAATGCCGGCCCGTCGGTGCTGAGCCGGAAGGGCGTTATATCTCTCTCTTTCAGATAAATCCAGATACCACCTGAAAGCACGAAGGGAGACGTCGCAATGTGAATAAAGCGGGGGAGAGTCACTTTGCTTCACGTCGCGGCTGCGACGTAAGAGTGTGAGCGGCCCGTCACGGCCGCTTTGCCATTATCGCAAGGAGTGGGACGGTTAACGCGTTCCGAGAGCGAGATAGGCTCCGCATATAGCGTCAATGCGGTAGCGCTCGAGCTGCGCCTTATCAATTTCCGGCGGAGAGTCCAGTACCGATTTTAGCGTTGCCGCCAGCGAGTCGTCGGACAACTCCGCCAGACCCTGGGCCAGTGGACCGGTCAGGATTTCTTCCGGCCCTCCGGGGCAGCGGGTGCTGACGACCGGCGTTCCGCAGCTTAGCGCTTCAACCAGTACGTTGCCGAAGCCTTCGCTGTCAGAGCTCAACACCAGCAGGCGGGCATGGCGGATATAAGGGTAAGGGTTGTCGCAGAATCCTTGAAAGATAACGCGATCGGCCACGCCCAACTCGGTGGCCAATTGTCGTATGCGCTGAACTTCCTCGTCCTTACCTTTACCCAGCAGCACCAGCGGTATCTCGATACCGCTCAGCGCGTAGGCGCGGATCAGGCGGTCATGACGTTTATTGGGATGAAAGCGGCCGACGTGCACCAGATAATCTGTCCCCGCGCGTTCGCACGGCTGGTCAGCAAGTGCGGCGATCGCCTCAAAATCAAATGGATTGTTGATAACCGCCGCATCTGATGGGCGGACCTGGAAGGCGTTTTGTAAATCCGACAGTACCGCCTGGGATACCGCAACGATGTTGCGCTGCTGGTAGACCCGCTGAATCTTAACGCGTTTGAACCAGCGGGAAAGGCCGGTTCGATGGCCGAGATAAGACGGGGAAAACATGCCGTGCAGGCAGAACCAGACGTTGTCGGGATTCAGCGCCTTGCTGCGGGACACAATACGGTCGGTCTTGTGCAGGTTTGACAACACCAGGTCGAACGCACCCTGCTGCGTTTGCGCACGTTGGATTGCCGTATCCAGCATCGCGGCGCGACGGCGCAGTTCGGTGAGCTTGCGCCAGGGCGCACGGCTGTGGTCGGCGATCGTCTGATAATCCACGCCTTCGGGCACCGGGTATTCGCAGACGTCGCGCAGCGAAAAAAGCGAAACCTGGTGCTGTTGAGCGACCAGGCCCGCCGCCAGCGTCAACACCACTTTTTCTGCGCCGCAGCCGGGCAGACCGTCGATGATCATTAAGATACGCATGCGTTAGTCCAATAAGGTTTGATAGAGCGATATCAGCTGCTGAGAGAGCTTCTGCGGCGACGCGTCGATAATGCGCGCGCGCGCCGCGGCGCCCATGCGGCTGCCGGGTGCGGCGGCGGGCAGCGCCATAACGGCATCGGTCAGCGCAGGGACGTCTAGCGCATCGCAGACGAAACCATTTTCTCCGCCTCGGATAAACTCCGATCCGCCGCAGGTCGTTGTCGTGATGACCGGCAGCCCGCAGGCCATCGCTTCCAGAATCACGTTGGGGAAGGGGTCGTAGAGCGTAGGCAGCAGCAGACCGTCGGCGGCATGATAGTAAGGCTGTGGATCTTTCTGCATACCGGTAAAGCGTACTCTCGACTCGCATCCCAGCGATGCGGCCAGCGCCCGGTATTGACGTTCAGCCTTATCCTGCCCGACAACGATCAGGTAGCGGTTCGTTCCGGCAATGGCCCGGATGGCCGCCGCCAGTCCTTTACGTTCGAAGCCTGAGCCGACGTAGACCATCACGCAGGCGTCCTGCGGCAGCGTCAGAGCGACGCGCATTGCCCGGCGCTGCGACTCTTCAGCGGGTAAAAAGCGCGTGCTGTCGATAGCGTTGTAAATTACGTGGATCTTGTCTGCGCTGAGCCCGAAATCTTCGATAATTTCCTGTTTAATCAGTTCTGCGTTACAGATGACCGCTTTTAGCTGCGGCGCCCGATACATCTCGCCCTCCGCCTGCATGACGTAGCGATGGAAGCGGTTGGAGAAAAGCAGCGGTTTGCGCCAGGCGGGCAGCAAACGCGCGCGCTGCATCAGCCAGCGACGATGAACGCCGTCACCAGCCCGATAAATGTCGCATCCTGCGATGCGCTCGTGACTTTGTACCAAATCGAACTGTTCTTGCTGCCACAGCGCGCGGGCAGCGTCGGCAAATCCACGCTCACGTCCGACTCTGGTCCAGTAGCGAGGATTACACAGGTGCAAATGCCAGTCCGGCTTCTTTTCACCCTGCCACTGACGCGTGATGACGTTCAGCTGTAAATCTTCCTCTTCCAGCGCTTCCAGCGCACGGCTCACAAAGCGTTCGGCGCCGCCGTCCGGCCGATATTTCTGCCGCACAATGGCGAGGCGAAAATGACTCATGATAGTTGTCTCCGTGCCGCGGCCGTGACCGCCTCAACGGGGATCAGGTCAAGGTAACGTTGTTGTGTCCCGGTATCGATATCATCCGGGTCGGGCAGCGTGCCGTAGTCGCCGGCCCAGATCACTTCTCCCGGTGCCTGCCAGGGACGCCAAAAATGAAGTTTCGAAGGGCCAAATAGGGCGATGCTGGGCGTTTGCAGGGCGGCGGCCATATGCATGGGGACGGAATCAACGCCCAGAAACAGGCGAGCGTGGTCGATGAGCGCCGCCAGCTGGCGCAACGTCAGCTGACCTGACAGCGAGATGACCCCCTCGGCCGGACAGCGGGCGAGAATATTGGAGACCATCTGTTGTTCTTTAGCATCCGGCCCGGATGTCACGACGACGGTGTGTCCGTCCTGCTGCAGTGCGGAAATCGCCGCTGCCATCTTCTCTTCGCTCCAGCACTTGAACAGCCAACGCGAGGTGGGCTGGACGACGATGTAAGGGCCGTCGACCTGCTGCTGTCGCAGCTTTTCCTGACACTGCGCCCAGTCTTCGGCGGTATAGCCCATCGTGACCTGCGTGCTGACGGAGGAAATCCCCAGCGGCGAAAGAATAGAGAGGTTTTGCTCCACGGTGTGCTGGTGCGCATGCGGCGCCGTGCTGGCTAAAGCGCTGTGGCAGTAGCGCCACAGCAGATGCTGACGTTTATCGAAATCGAACCCCAGCCTAATCGGCGCGCCGGTGAGTTTCGCTATCAAGGCGCTTCGCCACTGATCGGCCAGGTTGATAACGAGATCGTAATGCTGATGACGCAGCTGGCTGATCAACTGCCACTCTTTGCTGAGCTGGGTGCGCAGCCCCTGTTTTTTCCATTGGCGATCGATAGCGTAAATATGATGGATGCGTGGATTGGCGACCAGCATGTCCTGCGTTTCAAGGTACAGCAGAACATCAATTTGGGCATCCGGATAGGTTTGACTCAGGGTGTTGATAACCGGGGTGGTTAACAGCATGTCGCCATGATGGCGAAATTTTATCAGCAGAATATGCCTGACGGCATGGGCTGTGGCGTGATTCATCAGCGGCGTTTCTCATTGCAAGCAGAAGGCGATTTTAGATGACATCGCTATGAGTGGCTACTATTGATCCCCGACGAACTTGGTTATCCATTTAACCTGTGTAGCAACATCTTCGGTTACAATAATTACTTTTCACGGCGACAGTCGCGGTTTAGGCTTTCCGCGTCACCGACTTACGTCACGTCATGTCCTTAGATTATCAGGCGCTATTTCCATGTGTAAACCAGCATTTATCATCACGATCGACACGGAAGGAGACAATCTTTGGCAAAATAATGACAGGATTACGACAAGAAATTCTCATTATTTGCCGCGGTTTCAGCAGCTCTGTGAAAAATACGGTTTCAAACCAACTTGGTTAACGAATTACGAGATGGCTTTAGATCCCGCGTACATCGAGTTCGCCAGAGATGTCATCGCCCGAGACCAAGGAGAGGTGGGGATGCATCTGCATGCCTGGAATAATCCGCCTGAGTTTGACCTGACCGGGGATGATTGGCGCTATAAACCTTATCTGATTGAATACCCTAAAGCGCTGATGCGACAGAAAATCGAGTACATGACGTCGTTACTCGAAGATACGTTCCAGCGTAAAATCCGCAGCCATCGTTCTGGCCGCTGGGCATTGAATGAAGACTACGTTCAGTTGTTGATGGAATACGGCTATGAGATTGACTGTTCCGTTACACCGCGTGTGAATTGGCAGTTTTCACCGGGCGACCCAAACGGGCAAGGCGGCACCGACTACAGCCGTTTCCCGCACCACGCTTACTTCATGGACCCGAATAACATTGCACTGCCGGGCCACTCCACGTTGCTGGAAGTGCCAATGAGCATTCAATACAAGCACAGTGGTTTCCTTAACGCGATGACCCGGATGTACGATCGCCTGCGTGGAAAACAGCGTAGCGCTTCCGTGAACTGGGTACGGCCTAAAGGCGGCAATTTGCGTCAGATGGAATCGGTGGTGGAAAAGGTGTTGGCGGAGGGCAATGACTATGTGGAGTTTATGCTCCATTCGTCGGAATTTATGCCGGGAGGCAGCCCGACGTTTCCTACAGAGCAGCATATAGAAACGCTGTACCATGACTTAGACGCGTTATTCGCCTGGCTGGCAGATAAAACAAAGGGGAAAACGTTGTCGGAATATTATCAGGGAATTAAGGCTGTTTAGATGAAGAAAGGCTGGAAATTCAAACTTGTAGATCTGTTTTTGCGTATGTATACCCGTTGCAGCGGTCGACTTCGGCCTGCGCAGCAGCTTATAACTGAGAGCGCGTTCTCCCACATCGTCATCTATTCTACGACCGCGCTGGGCGATTTGATGTTCAATACGCCGGCCATCCATGCGGTGCGTCAGCGCTACCCCCAGTCAAAAATCACGCTGGTGGTGCATAAAAAGTTGGAAGCCTTCGTTGAAGGTGGAGAAGATTGGCAGCACGTCGTGTGTTGGAACACCAAAATCAAAACGCTGCCTCAGCTGGTTCGGGATATCCAACAGTTCGGTATGCCCGATTTGGCCATCATTCTGCATTCACACGATCCTTATGATTATCTGAGCGCGGTGATGTCAGGCGCGAAATATGTGTTGCGTGATAACTATGTTGACGGAATCACACCAATGGATCGCTGGCTGGCGGGATATGTCATCGGGTTTCGTGGCCATGTGATTCAGCGCAAGCTGGCGCTGGTGTCTATGTTGGGCGCGGACGTCAGCGATATCAGTATGCGCATCCCTTTTGCGGTGCCGCCAGCCGATAACATCGGGCGTGGAGCGGTAATTGGCTTTCAGATGGGTGCCTCGACGTCTGAACGGTGCTGGCCGATGGAGAATTTCGCCGCGGTGGCCGAGCATTTTCTTACCACGAATTCTACCTGCCAAATTGCACTGACGGGATGGTCAGGCGATAGCCCTCTGGCTGAGTCACTGTTGCAGCAGCTAAACCCAGCGCTGCACTCCCGCATCGTCAACCATATCGGTTCGTCCAGCCTGAAAGAGTTAGTGGGGCTGATCAACGGTATGGATGTGTTGGTGACCGGGGACACGGGGCCTCTGCATATTGCCATTGCGCTTAAAGTACCGACGGTTAGCCTGTTTGTGACCGCGGAGCCGCACAGCACCGGCCCTTATCAGGATCCAGACTTGCACGATGTGATTTATGGCGCCACCAACAATCTCGCGATTCAGCAAGGCCATGTGATGGAGGCGATTAAGCCACAGCAGGTGATTGATAAGGTCGAGCGTCGCATTGAGCGGATAAAGACGACGGCTGACGATGTGAGCCATTAAGGCTGCTTTGGCTGCAACGACTGTCGTTGACGGTGCCTTCGGGTCAGTTAAAACGCCCCTGACGAAAGTCGAGGGGCGTTATAGTTAGCGGGCCAGAAAACCGAACAGGTATCTGAACCACCACATCGGTTTCCAGAGCGTATTTTTCTTACGTGCTGGCGGCGTGCGGTGGACGTTTTTCACGATGCTCCAGCTGAAGTTCAGGAACATCCTGCTGTGCCCAAACTCCTCGCCGTAGGTCTCGATCTCATGTTTCTTTTTATCATCGACGGGCGTGTTGGCCGAGAGATCGCGCTCCAACGTGTGGTATGACTTATTACGGTTTACATTCCTTTCTGAACACAGGTATTTCTTTGATAAATAACGCTGAATGGAGCCGTGGTACTTCTGATATTTCACGAAGCGATAATCCTCCGCGCCGTAGTTACCCGCGAATTCCTCGTCGTAGCCGAAAAAGCGCATGAATCGGGCGCGGGACATAAAGAACAGGTTGGAGTGGCCTTTGTAGATTTTCTGCGGGTTTTCCGGCGAGTTGCGATAGAGCTTAAAGAAGGTGCGTCCCGGATTGCGTCTGTCCGCCATGTAGCGCAGCGTATTTTCATGGATGATATGGTCGAGATCGGTCATCACGATTTTATCGGACTTGGCGTAGAGGACGCCGAGGTTACGCGCTCCCGCCTGATTCCATGGAATGTTCTCGTTGATCTTGATCCAGATGAGGTTCAGGTTGAATTCGGGAATGTCGTAGCTGACCGGGGAGCCGTCGTCGACGATGACGAACTGGATGACGTCCAGCAGCTCGGGGGAGTACTGCTCATACTCGCGCAGCAGTGAGGTAACGGATTCTATATCGCTTTGGTTGCAATAAAAGTGAGTGACGTAGCTCAGTTTGATATGTGACTTATCAACCCTGTTAATTTCTCGAATATTTTCCATGTTGGCCTGTATGTAATAATAATTTATCTAAAGTTATTATATATTTGAAAACACTGTGTGCAATGAAAAACAGAATATCATCATTGCTATCAATGATATTCTGTTTGCTTTCAATCGTTAGCGGTTTGTCCGGAAGAACTGGGCTTATAGGCGATAATGCCTAAGAGTAACCCGCTCAGGAACATATATTCTTCCATATAATGATCTAATAATATTCTGTCTACCATTGAACGGAAGAAAAAACCGCTCGAAAGGAGTAACAGTACGACGCCGATGGTCTTGTTTTCTTTAAAGAACGCTCGGATGGATATTTTGAATATCATCAGGTTGTACATAACCCACAGTAAAATCCCAAGAACGCCGTATTGCAGACCGTATTCCAGAATACCGCTATGGCTGTGGCTGATATCGATCAGCGGATTATGATATTTCTCATGCAACCGTTGTAAAAATGCCGTTTTGCTGGTGCCAATGCCCAGCGGATACTCAACGATAAAATCTGTCGCCTGATGAACATAGGCCATCCGACATGCATTCGAGTGGCTGACCGGCGTACCGTCCGCATGCACCGGAACGACTCGTTCCGGGCTATTAAAGATAAAACAAAAGCTGTTACTGGGGGCATTCCAGCCCACTTCGACATCTTCTCTGATACTTTTCCAGCGAGGATCTTTTTCGTAGGAAAACAGGCCGACGCTGACCACCGTGCAAATAATGAGCAGTACGTAGAGGCTTAATTTCCACAGATTAATCGCGTGGAATTTTCTAATGATAAACACCAGGCTGATGGATAATATGCCAAAGATCATACCGACCGTGCCCCAGCGGGTATTGGCCAGCCCGGTTGCAATGACGTTAGAAATAATCAATGCGACGACCACGCCGGTATTTAACGTCAGCAGTCTGCGGTTTTCCAATATACGTAACAACAGATCAGAAAAGATAATGATGCTAATCAAATTGATTTGAAAGCTGAGTTCCAGACGCGATGGAAATATATAAGTTTCTCCCCACATGATGGTGCCGGAATTAACGAAGATATACGCAATCGTCAGGATATGAAGGAATATGGGTGCCCAAAAACTTAAAATAACGGCGGTAATCAGTTTTTTGTAGCTCAGATTTGGAAAATTAAATGCGATGATAGAATAAAAGGCCAGCCCGTAAATAAATAACATGAGCGGCCTCATCCATTGACTGTGCCAGGCCCTCAGCGTGTCGTGAAGATTGGGTGAAAATAAGAGCGCACACGACAAAGTCACGACGGTCATTACCCCTAATACAATCAGCACGTGCTTTAATTTACCTGTGTCTAAACTTTGCAAAAAACGTCGGTCTTTGAAAAAAAGTAACAACGAAAAGACAAAGGCGCTGTAAATAAGCAAATTCCGGTGGAAAGGTAAAAGGCTGCTGGGGATAGCCCAAAAAGAGCATAGTAATAACGTGATTACCAGTAAAAATAGCGCAATGGGTTTATGGCTCGATAGTGACATATTTACCTTCTGGGAAGAATCTCCAGCTCCCTATTTTGCTTTCGTCTGTTTTTGTATCATCAAAGTTAAACATGACATTAAAGTATCCCATTGATGAGGTGGAATATTCTTATTTGTCATTTTTTATAATTAGAAATCATGTTTTTGATCGAGCGACAAACGGGAAAAAATATCGGCGCTGGTTATGGAACGCATCGTTTTATCATGGGAGACAACGGCGATTTGATTTTTCCCGTATCCCCCAATTAATCCCGGATCCGTTGGGCCATACAGCGTAATATTTGGCCGATCGAGCGCCGCCGTCAGATGACTCAGCCCGGTGTCGACCGAGACGACGGCTTTGGCTCCGGCCAATACCGTGGATACCTGTTCGAGATTAAGTCGCGGCAGAACGTCGACGTGCGGGAAACCCTCCGCGAGCCGCAGCGCGCGCTGATGCTCATGTTCCGCTCCCCACGGCAGTTTGATGCGAAGACCACTGGTTTGCATACGTCCAATCAGTTCGCGCCAGTGATCTTCCGGCCAGTGCTTTTCATCTCGAGTGGTGGCGTGCAGAAAGACCAGATAACGCCCGGCGTCTTCTGGCGGCGACGCCAAAAATTTAGCGGCAATCGCGTAGTCCCCGTCATCTGTAGGACGGCGATAGTTCAGGCTGATAGAAAACAGTTCACGAATGCGCTCGACGGCATGCTGCTCGCGCGCCACCCGATGACGGTATTGATAAAACCAGCTGGCTAGCGGCTCGCGGGCGCTCTTCCAGTCCAATCCATGCTTGTTACCCCGTGCCAGACGCGTGACCAGCAGCGCGCTTTTGATCAGCCCCTGCGCGTCAATGACCGCGTCGTAACGACGGGAACGCAGCAGATGCTTGAATGCTGAACGCTCATGGCGAACGGCGGCGCTGAACCAATTTTTGCGCCAGCGGCGAATCGCAACCGGAATCACCCGGTCAACGGCCGGATGCCAGCTTGGGATCTGAGCAAATCCCTCTTCTACCACCCAGTCAAACTGGATGCCCGGCACAGCGTGCATAGCGTCGGTCAACGCGGGAAGGGTGTGCAGAACATCTCCCATGGAGGAGGTTTTCACGATCAGCACTCTCATGCCTGCGCTCCTCGCTCATTCATCTGCTTTCCCAACGCGTTCAATACCTGTTCCGGCTGAATGTCGATCAGACTCTGGTGATAACCCTGCTCCGCATCGCCTTTGCGCACGCGATGGTAGCCGCTTATCAAGCGGATCACTTCCGCCTCTTTGGAGAGTGGCGGCGTAAAGTCGGGGCTGCTGGGACCGTAAAGGGCGACGAGCGGCCGGTTGAGCGCGGCGGCGACATGCATGAGCCCGGAGTCGTTGCTGACCACGGCGCGGCAGGCGGCGAGCAGTACGACGGCCTGATCCAGCGAGGTATTCCCCGCCAAATTGAAGCAGGACGTCTTCGCCTCTGTCGTCAGGGTATCGCGAATATCTTCGCCCGCCTGACGGTCGTTGGCCGAACCGAACAGCGCTACCTGATAACCGCGTTCGATCAACGCCTGAGCCAGTGCGCCATAGTGGTAATGAGGCCAGCGTTTGGCCGGCCCGAATTCCGCGCCGGGACAAAATCCGATCAGCGGTCGGTCGTCCGGCAGGCTGAATTCGGCGATGGCCGCCGCAATCTCGGCCTCGGAGACCTGCAACTGCGGCCACGGCAGCGACGCGGGGAGGTCGTTCGCGCTGTTGACGGTCTTCGCGTCATAGCCGAGTGCGACGTAACGTTGCACCATCAGCGGAAAGGCCGTTTTGTCCAGCACGCGAACGTCATTCAGCAATCCGTAGCGCATTTCGCCGCACCAGCCGGTGCGCTGCGGTATCTGCGCGAAGAACGGCACCAGCGCGGATTTGAATGAGTTGGGCAGGACGTACGCGCGATCGTAGCGCTGGGGGCGAAGTGCGACCCCCAGACGACGGCGTTCGCCCAGTTGCAGCGCGCCGTGGCCCAGCGGCATAGCTAGCGCCTGATTGACTTCCGGCATGCGAGCCAGCAACGGACGGCACCAGGCCGGTGCCATCACGTCGATGACGGCATCCGGGTGTTCGGCCTTGAGTGTGCGATAAAGACTGTGCGACATCATCATGTCGCCAACCCAGGAAGGGCCGATTACCAGAATTTTCATACCGTTCGAGATCCCCTACGGTCACGCAGGATTATGCGTCGCGGTTAAGCCAGGCCATGTAGTCGGCTACGCCTTCAGCGACGGAGTGGAACGGTTTGTCATAACCGGCCGCGCGCAGTTTGGTCAGATCCGCCTGCGTGTAGGACTGATAGCGACCCTGCAGTTTTTCCGGGAAGGGAATGTACTCAACGCTGCCGGTTTTGTGGTAATCCAGTACGGCGTCGGCGACGGCCTGGAATGACTCAGCACGGCCGGTCCCGCAGTTGAAAATACCGGAGACGCCCTGCTTCCAGAACCATAGGTTCACGGCGGCGACGTCGGCGACATAAACGAAGTCGCGCTTGAAGTTTTCGCTACCAGAGAACAGCTTCGGATTTTCGCCCTGATGGATCTGCTGGTTTAGGTGGAACGCCACGCTGGCCATGCTGCCTTTATGGCCTTCACGCGGTCCGTAGACGTTAAAATAGCGGAAACCGCAGATCTGGGAGCCCGCGTGCGGCAGAATTTCACGCACGTACTGATCGAACAGGAACTTGGAGTAGCCGTAAACATTCAGCGGCTGTTCGAACTGACGCTCTTCCACGAAGTTGTTGCTGCGTCCGCCGTAGGTGGCGGCGGAAGAGGCATACAGGAAGGGAATGCTGCGTTCCAGACAGTAATGCAGCACCTCTTTGGAGTACTGATAGTTGTTATCCATCATGTACTTGCCGTCCCACTCGGTGGTGGAAGAGCAGGCGCCCTCGTGGAAAATCGCTTCGATATCACCCAAATCGTCGCCGGCGACGATATTGGCGATGAAATCTTCTTTATCGATGTAGTCGGCGATATCCAGATCCGCCAGGTTGGCGAACTTGGTGCCGTCTTTCAGGTTATCAACTACCAGAATGTCGCGGTAACCCGTGTCATTCAACGCTTTCACGATATTGCTGCCGATGAAACCGGCGCCGCCAGTCACGATAATCATGGGAATTACCCTTGCTAAGCTGTTAAGTGAGGCACCGTGCCTCACGCTATCTATTGGGCGCTATCATAGCATTTCATTTTCCAGCGGACAGCCTGGCATTATTTTTCTGCCGGCGGCGTACCGATGATGGGATCGCCCATCCAGGTCTGCCAACGCTGCTTGAGATAAACGACGGGCACGCTGTGGCTCATGTTCTCGCTAAGTTGGCTAAGCACCTGCGGTTGAGGCATCGGCGACAACGGGCGTTTAGCCCGGCACAGTTGCGGCGGACGGAACGAGTGTTTCGAGGAGGCGGTATAGACCGGCACAGGTCGGTACCTCAGGGGTTCCTGAGGCTCGTTTAATAGCTGGCTAGGCCGCACCAAGACGATATCGGAGGGCAGAGTGGGCAACATTTGTTGCAGTACGCGGATGGTGTTGGGGTGCGGATGGCCGATGGCGATGGCGGAACCGTTGCGGCGCGCTAGCTCAACGGCTCGACTGAACTGTTGACGAATGTCGGCCTCGTTCTGGGTATCATCCAGAAAAACCCTGCGTTTGACGACTTTGACGCCTGTTCCTTCCGCCGCCCGGCTGGCCTGGCTGCTGCCTATCGTCATGCTGTCCAGAAAGTAGAGCCGGTAAACGGTCATGGCCTGCATCACTTTCTGCATGCCCGGCAGACTGGCGGTCATGGCGCTGCCCATATGGTTATTAAGCCCAACGGCATAGGGCACTTTACCGACCGCTTCACGCAGAATGCGCTGGATTTCTTCGCTGCTCATGTCCGGTCGCAAAGTGTCTCGCTCCAGCGGCTGTTTGCTCATCGGCGCCATAGGCAGATGGATCAGGACTTCGCGGCCCTGCTGGTGGGCTTCCGTCGCCATCTCGCGCGCGTTCGGGGCATTTGGCAATACCGCGACGGAAATGGCTGTCGGCATGGCCAACACCTGACGTTCATTGTGGAGGCGGTAGCCAAAGTCGTCGATAACGATAGACAGTTTGCCTGCCCAGGCGGGAACCATCAGACCACATAGGGTAATAGCCGAGATAACGCGAAAAATGAATGGACGCAAAACTACCTTCCTAACCAGGGGAGTGGGTTAACGGCCTGACCTTGACGTCTGATTTCAAAATAGAGCGCCGGCTGGCTTTGTCCGCCGCTGGTGCCGACGAGCGCAATAGGTTGTCCTGCCTTGACCTTGTCGCCAACGGACACCAGTGCGCTCTGGTTATATCCATACAGGCTCATGTCGCCTTTGCCGTGCTCAACCACCACCATCAGACCGTATCCTTGTAGCCAGTCGGCCATTAGCACGCTGCCGTCGGCGATGGCTTTGACCTCGGTGCCTTCCGGCGCGCCGATGACCAGTCCTTTCCAACGGAGTTCGCCCTGCAATGGCTCGCCGTAACGGTGCAGGGTTTGACCGCGAATTGGCCAGACGGCCTGTCCATCAGGTCTTCCCAGTCCGCCGGTGCGCGCCATCAGAGAACGTTCGCTGTCGGTGGGGGTATAGCGGGTGCCGCTGCGTTTCGCCTTATCTTCTTTTTCTCTGACGCGCGCCGCCTCCCGGGCTTCTCGCTCGGCCCGCGCGCGCGCTTCCCGTTCTGCGCGGGCGATTTTGTCGCGCAGGCGGGTTTCGTTTTGACGCAGTTCGGTCAGTTGCTGCTGATCTTTCTCCAGCGTGCTTTCGAGTGTGCCAAGCGTCTTCTGGCGTTCGCCCTGAGCCTGCTCCAGCGTTTTCTGCTGCTGCTGCTGTTCACTGAGCAAACTCTGCTGACGCGCCAGCCGATCGCCGAGCGCTTCTTTTTGCTGGGCGAGGTCTGTGCGGGTTTGCTGCAGATGCACGATAGATTCCTGACGGGCCTGATTCAGATAGCCGAAATACGCCAGAATACGTTCGCGACGCTGGCTTTCTTCGCCGCTCAAAATGAGTTGAATTCCGCTGTGCTGACCTTGACGAAAAGCCGCATCCAACTGCTGTGAGAGCAGTTGCTCCTGCGTTTTCTGGCGCGACTGCAGTGTGGCGATGGAGGCGTTCAGGGTTTTAATTTCCTGCGCCAGCTTCTCCAACGTGCCGCGTGTTTCCCGCAACTGGCGGCTGGATTGCGAAATAGACTGTTCCTGACGTTTTAACTGCTCCAGCAAAGCGCTGCGCCGCTGTTGTTGCTCTTTGACGCTTTTCTCTTTAGCGGCGATATTTTGCTGCAAAGATTTGAGCTGCTGCTGACTGTCGTCGGCCCCGCTGCGGAACGGCAACAGCAAAGCGCCAATGCATAATGCACTGGCGTAGCGAAGTCGCCGACGTTGGCGGTCAGTTGTCCCTAACGGTACAGAAAACGCGCTTTTATTCATGATGATGGATTATTCCACGATGCACAGCCGCTGACCAGTTGTCTCACTCAGGGTTTCTATTACTAACTGTGTGCGAGAGTCGCTGATGCAGGCTGCAATGAGATCAATAATAGATAAGTGGAAGACTCTCCGCATAAAATGATCGCGCGTGTCGTTTTCTGGCGGGTTTTTATGTAGCTACGCGCAGATTCACTCGGCGATATTGGCTTTCAGGCTGTAATTGCCCTATCGCGCAGGTATACTCAAACACCTCAATATTGATTGCTTAACTGATTCCGGAGTCGTTACACCTCATGCAAGACATTATGCAAGAGATCATGCCATTCGTTAGCAGACACCCGATCCTCAGCCTGGCTTGGGTTGTGTTGCTTGTTCTGGTCATCGTGCTTACGTTTAAGAGTAAGTTTTCGAAGGTAAAGGATGTTGCTCGTACAGAAGCGATCCGACTGATTAACAAAGAAGATGCGGTCGTGGTGGATCTGCGTACGCGTGAAGAGTATCGCCGTGGACACATCGCGAGCTCCATCAACCTGTTACCTAACGATATTAAAAACGGTAGCTTGGGCGAACTCGAAAAGCACAAGGCTCAGCCCGTCATCGTGGTCTGCGCTAACGGGATGTCCTCTCGTCAGTCAGCCGAGCAGCTGTTTAACGCGGGCTTTACCCGTGTTGTGATTCTGAAAGACGGCCTTGCGGGCTGGAGCGGTGAAAACCTTCCACTGGTTCGCGGCAAGTAATAGAGACGGCCGTGCGTCGCGCCCGCGGCAATGATTGACCGGGCGCGGGGCCCTTAGCGCTGGCGTTGACTTTCCGCAGACAGGGAAGCGCGTCAAGGAAATCTAACAAAAGGTATTTTTAACTATGTCCGAACACAACAACGTCGAAACCTCATTCCAAATCCAGCGTATCTACACCAAAGATATCTCTTTCGAAGCGCCGAAGGCACCGCAGGTGTTTCAACAAGAGTGGAGCCCTGAGGTCAAACTGGATCTGGATACGGCGTCAAGCCAGCTGGCTGACGACGTCTACGAAGTGGTGCTGCGCGTTACGGTGACTGCGCTGCTGGGTGAAGAAACGGCGTTCCTGTGTGAAGTTCAGCAGGCGGGTATTTTCACCGTTTCCGGTCTGGAAGGCCCGCAGCTGGCTCATTGTCTGGGCGCTTACTGCCCGAATGTTCTGTTCCCGTATGCGCGTGAATGCATAACTAGCCTGGTTTCCCGCGGTACCTTCCCGCAGTTGAACCTGGCTCCGGTCAACTTTGATGCGCTGTTCATGAACTATCTGGAACAGCAAGCATCCGAAGAAGGCGCCGCTGCGCCGCAGCTGGATGCCTGATGAACATGCCTGACGCTTCCATGACCGTTATCGGTGCCGGCTCTTACGGTACCGCACTGGCGATCACACTGGCGCGCAACGGCCATAACGTTGTGCTCTGGGGACATGACCCTGTCCACGTGCAGGCGTTGCAGGATGCCCGGTGCAACCAGGCGTTCCTGCCGGATGTGCCTTTTCCGGATACGTTGCTGCTGGAGAGCGATTTGGCGCGTGCCGTGGCCGCCAGCCAAAATATTCTGGTGGTCGTGCCGAGCCATGTGTTCGGCGACGTGCTGCGGCAGATTAAGCCTTATCTGCGCGCGGATGCGCGCATCGTTTGGGCGACCAAAGGGCTGGAAGCCGAAACCGGGCGTCTATTACAGGACGTTGCACGAGAAGCGTTGGGCGACGCAATACCTTTGGCGGTGCTGTCGGGACCGACATTCGCCAAAGAGCTGGCTGCCGGCCTGCCTACCGCTATCGCGCTGGCGTCGACGGACAGCCAGTTTGCCGATGATTTGCAGGAACTGCTGCACTGCGGCAAAAGTTTCCGGGTTTATCGCAATCCGGACTTTATTGGCGTTCAGCTGGGCGGCGCGGTGAAAAACGTGATCGCTATCGGCGCGGGAATGTCTGATGGGATGGGCTTCGGCGCCAATGCCCGTACGGCGTTAATTACCCGTGGCTTGACCGAGATGACGCGCCTGGGCGTTGCGCTGGGGGCAGACCCCTCGACCTTTATGGGGATGGCCGGGTTGGGCGATTTGGTCCTGACCTGTACCGACAATCAGTCGCGTAACCGACGTTTCGGTATGATGCTGGGGCAGGGGATGAGCGTCGAAGTGGCCCGTGACCAGATTGGACAGGTTGTCGAAGGCTATCGCAATACGAAAGAGGTCATGGCCCTTTCAACGCGGCTTAACGTCGAGATGCCGATTACCGAACAGCTGTGGCAGGTGCTTTATTGCGGTAAAGATGCACGAGAAGCCGCGCTAAGCCTGCTGGGCCGGTCGCGCAAAGACGAGAGCGCCAGCTAATCCCTTTTCAAGGAAAACGAATCGTCCTCGTCTGACGGCGGCTATCTCGTTTTGCCTTGCGCAGAAAAGACATGACTTTAGCATGCGATGGACTTCGGAGGACGGTTGCAATGTCGAATGATGAATTAGAGCTGGTCTGGAAAAACATCAAAGATGAGGCGCGCAGTCTGGCTGATTGTGAACCCATGCTGGCCAGCTTTTTCCATGCGACGTTGCTGAAACACGAGAATCTGGGCAGCGCGATGAGCTACATGCTGGCAAACAAGCTGGCCAGCTCCACCATGCCCGCCATCGCCATCCGCGAAGTGCTGGAAGAGGCCTACCGGGCCGAACCTCAAATGATTGTCTCTGCCGCCCGGGATATTCAGGCCGTCTGCCTGCGCGATCCGGCGGTGGATAAATACTCAACGCCTTTGCTCTACCTGAAAGGGTTTCACGCGTTGCAGGCCTACCGTATTGGTCATTGGCTTTGGCTGCAGGATCGCCGGGCGCTGGCGGCCTACTTTCAAAATCAGATATCCGTTTCCTTCGGGGTGGATATCCATCCTGCGGCGAGCATCGGTTGCGGCATCATGCTGGATCACGCGACGGGGATCGTCATCGGCGAAACCGCCGTTGTGGAAAACGATGTATCAATTCTTCAGTCGGTCACGCTGGGCGGGACCGGCAAAACCACCGGCGATCGCCATCCCAAAATCCGTGAAGGGGTGATGATCGGCGCTGGCGCTAAAATTTTAGGAAATATTGAGGTGGGATGTGGAGCCAAAATCGGCGCTGGTTCCGTGGTACTGCAACCGGTCCCCCCTCATACCACCGCCGCTGGCGTGCCGGCGCGCATTGTGGGCCGTCCTGAAACAGATAAACCCTCCATGGATATGGATCAGTACTTTAACGGTGCTCGCGGCTTTGAATACGGAGACGGTATTTGAGCGTCGTCGACCTGTATGTTCTTCACGCACTTCGGAATGATGCTCTATATTCAGGTGAAGCGCTTTGCGTCGCCTGCCTTCGTGGCGCGATCTTTCTGAAGCGCGTCGCGACTTTTTCTGTCTGAGACCACACGTGTTATTTCTATTTTTCCCTATCGCTGCAACATCTGAAAGGATACCGCCTTGACGGCGTCTGCGCGCGTTTTATGAGTGATTGAGAACTGGATATGTTGTTGAAATTAGCTGTACCTTCGCGGTGTTTACCTCTGTTGTCCGTCCTCTCGGCGCCTGTTATGGCTGAAAAGGTCGATTCCAATAATGTTTCCGTCAATGCGAGCGAGCAGGAAACGACGTCATCGGGGACGGGATTCTGGCAACGCGCCAAAACCAATCTGTCCATGACTTGGAATTCTCCGCAATCCTACGACCTCTATGTACCGGCGATAACCTGGCATAACCGCTGGGCGTACGACAAGGAAAAGGCCGAGAGTTACAATGAGCGTCCCTGGGGCGCGGGCTTCGGCGTCGCTCGGTTGGATGAGGATGGCGACTGGCACGGCCTGTACCTGATGGCGTTCAAGGACTCCTTTAACAAATGGGAACCGATCGGAGGCTACGGCTACGAAAAACGCTGGCAGCCGATGACAGATCCTGATTTCCACTTGGGGCTGGGATTCACAGCGGGCGTCACTTTTCGAGATAACTGGAACTACCTCCCGATTCCGGTGCTGTTGCCTCTGGCCTCCGTTAGCTATCAGAGATTGTCTTTCCAGGCGACCTACATTCCTGGAACCTACAATAACGGCAACGTATTTTTCGCTTGGCTGCGCTGGCAGTTCTAAGTTCTCAGTGTGACAGACGGTTGGCAATCGCGCTTTATTTGTTCGGTTGTCAACCGCATTGGTGAAAAATCGCGCGTAGAACTCATTTACAATAGCGGTTCCTGTTGAGTGCTATTGGAGTGAGTCATCGCGTGCCATTACTAATCATAACGACCATTCTGTGGGCCTTTTCCTTCAGCCTGATTGGCGAATATCTGGCGGGTCACGTCGACAGCTGGTTTTCGGTGCTGATTCGTGTCGGGCTAGCCGCCCTGATCTTCCTGCCTTTCCTGCGCTGGCGGGGCTACGCGCCGCGCGCGCTGCTGCTCTACCTGCTGGTGGGCGCCTGCCAGCTCGGCATCATGTATCTGTTCGCCTTTCAGGCTTATCTCTATCTCTCCGTGCCGGAGTTCCTGCTATTCACCGTCATGACGCCGCTGTATGTGACGCTGATTTATGATCTTCTGAAACGGGAACCCCTGCGCTGGGGATATGCGCTCAGTGCGCTGTTAGCCGTGGCGGGAGCGGCGGTGATTCGGTACGACGGCATCAGCGGACAGTTCTGGTGGGGTCTGTTGTTGGTGCAGGCGGCCAATATTTTCTTCGCCATCGGACAGGTTGGCTACAAGCGCCTGATGGAGGTCTATCCCATGCCGCAGCACAGCGCATTCTCGTGGTTTTATCTCGGTGCGCTGGGCGTCTCGGTGGTGGCCTGGCTGCTATTCGGCAACGCGCACAAACTGCCGACGACCTCGTTGCAGTGGGGCGTACTGGTATGGCTGGGAATCGGGGCTTCCGGGATAGGCTATTTTATGTGGAACTACGGTGCGACGCAGGTGGACGCCGGAACGTTGGGGATTATGAACAACTTTCACGTTCCGGCGGGCCTGCTGGTCAATTTCGCGATTTGGCAGGAACGACCGCATTGGCCGAGCTTTATCGTCGGCTCGGCCGTTATTCTATCGTCGTTGTGGGTACATCAGCGTTGGGTTGTGAAGCGTCCCGCACGAACGGCAGATGCGAACAGGCGTGCTGACGCGCCGAACGAATAAAGGCGTCAATGACCGGCTGACGCTGCTCGCCATCGCGTACGGCGGCGTACAGTCGGCTCCACAGTCCTTTCCCCAGCGTTTTGGTGACGACCAGTCCCTGACGCTCGAAGCTTTCCACCACCCAGTGCGGCAGCGCGGCGATCCCCATGTGGGCCGCCACCATTTGGATAAGTAGCAGCGTATTGTCTACACTCTTCAGCGCCGGGCTGACGCCCGCGGGCTGCAGGAAGTGGCGCCAGATATCCAGACGCTGGCGCTGCACGGGATAGATCATCAGCGTTTCCTCACTGAGATCCTCCGGGTCGATCTGTTCTTTGGTCGCCAGCGGATGGTCGGGAGACAGCACCAGTCGGACTTCGAAGTCGAACATCGGCGAATAGTGCAGACCGCTGCGCGGCAAAATATCTGAAGTCATCACCAGATCCAGCGTTCCTTGCTGCAGAGCAGGCTGCGGGTCGAACGTCACGCCGGATTTAAAATCCATGGCGACCTGCGGCCAGCTCTGATGAAAATTTTCCAGCGCTGGCGTCAGCCACTGAATGCAGCTGTGGCATTCGATGGCTAGACGCAGCGTGGCCTGGTGAGGCTCGTGGCAGGCCTGTAACGCTTGCTGGATTTGCGGCAGCACCTGCTCCGCCAACTGCAGCAGAATATCTCCTTGCGGAGTGAATCGCAGCGGTTGGCTCTTACGGACGAATAGCCGGAATCCTAAACGTTGTTCCAGATCGCTAAATTGATGCGATAACGCGGATTGCGTTTGATGGAGCTGTGCGGCGGCGGCGGCTAACGATCCTGTATTGCGCAGCGCCAGCAGCGTCCGTAAGTGTTTAAGTTCGATCATGAGAGTCCTTCACAGTGACAGTGAATAAATTGCGCTTGTGCTGACTACACTACCTGCGGATTATGGATGTGTAAACATCTGGACGGCTAAATGGGAATTCAAGCATGGCAATTGTAAATCATACTCTCGGTTTTCCTCGCGTCGGCTTACGTCGTGAGTTGAAAAAAGCACAGGAAAGCTATTGGGCAGGGAACACGACCCAGGAAGAACTGCTGGCTGTCGGCCGCGATCTGCGCGCTCGTCACTGGCAGCAACAAAAGGATGCTGGTGTGGACCTGCTGCCGGTGGGCGATTTTGCCTGGTACGATCATGTATTAACCACCAGTCTGCTGCTCGGCAACGTGCCGGCGCGCCACCAGAATGCGGATGGCTCCGTCGATCTGGATACACTGTTCCGCATCGGTCGTGGTCGTGCGCCAACCGGCGAACCGGCTGCCGCAGCGGAAATGACCAAGTGGTTCAATACCAACTACCACTACATGGTGCCTGAATTTACTCAGGGTCAGAGTTTTAAACTGACCTGGACGCAGCTGCTGGATGAAGTCGATGAAGCGCTGGCGCTGGGTCATAAAGTCAAACCCGTCCTGTTAGGACCGGTTTCCTACCTGTGGCTGGGCAAAGTGAAAGGCGAGGCGTTTGATCGCCTGTCGCTGCTGAACGATATCCTGCCGGTCTACAAACAGGTTCTGGGCGAACTGGCGAAACGCGGCATCGAATGGGTACAGATCGATGAGCCTGCGCTGGCGCTGGAACTTGAAGACAAATGGCTGTCGGCATTCCAACCGGCCTACGATGCGCTACAGGGTCAGGTGAAACTGCTGCTGACCACTTATTTTGATAGCATCGGCCAGAATCTGGATACCATCAAAGCGCTGCCGGTTCAGGGGCTGCACGTTGACCTGGTGCACGGCAAAGACGACGCCGCGGCGCTGAACGCTCAGCTGCCGGCGGACTGGGTGCTGTCTCTCGGCGTGATCAATGGCCGTAACGTTTGGCGTGCTGACCTCAGCACCTGGTTTGAACGTCTTCAGCCGCTGGTGGGCAAACGTACGCTGTGGATCGGTAGCTCTTGCTCGCTGCTGCATAGTCCGATCGACCTGAGCGTAGAAACGCGTCTCGATGATGAAGTGAAAAGCTGGTTTGCTTTCGCGTTGCAGAAATGTAGTGAGCTGTCACTGTTGACCACCGCGCTGAACAGCGGCGACGGTAAGCCGCTGGAAGCCTACAGTGCGCCAATCCGCGCTCGTCGTACTTCTACCCGCGTACATAATGCGGCGGTGGAAAAACGTCTGGCCGCCATTGTGGCGAAAGATAGTCAGCGTCAGCATCCTTATCCGCAGCGTGCTGAAGCTCAACGTGCTCGCTTCCAGCTGCCGGCATGGCCGACGACGACCATCGGTTCATTCCCGCAAACCACTGAAATCCGTAGTTTGCGTCTGGACTTCAAACAGGGGCGTCTGGATGGTCAGAACTATCGCACAGGTATTGCCGAGCACGTCAAACAGGCGATCATTGAGCAAGAACGTCTGGATTTGGATGTTCTGGTGCACGGCGAAGCCGAGCGTAACGACATGGTGGAGTACTTCGGCGAACATTTGGATGGTTTCGTCTTTACGCAGAACGGTTGGGTACAGAGCTACGGCTCCCGCTGCGTGAAACCGCCGGTCATTATTGGTGATATCAGCCGCCCGGAACCGATCACCGTTGAGTGGGCGAAGTATGCGCAGTCCTTAACCAGCAAGCCGGTAAAAGGCATGCTGACCGGTCCTGTGACCATCCTGTGCTGGTCATTCCCACGTGAAGACGTGAGCCGTGAAACCATCGCCAAACAGATTGCGTTGGCGCTGCGCGACGAAGTCGAAGATTTGGAAAAAGCCGGCATTGGCATCATCCAGATCGATGAACCGGCGCTGCGTGAAGGTCTGCCGCTGCACCGTTCCGACTGGAAAGCCTATCTGGAGTGGGCGGTGGAAGCGTTCCGTCTGAATGCCGCGATTGCTCAGGATGACACGCAGATCCACACCCACATGTGTTACTGCGAGTTCAACGACATCATGGATTCCATCGCCGCGCTGGATGCCGACGTGATTACCATCGAAACCTCGCGTTCCGACATGGAGCTGTTGGAGTCGTTTGAAGAGTTCGAATACCCGAACGAAATCGGTCCCGGCGTTTACGATATTCACTCGCCGAACGTCCCAAGCGTGGAATGGATTGAAGCGCTGCTGCGCAAAGCCGCGGAATACGTCCCTGCCGATCGCCTGTGGGTGAACCCGGACTGTGGTCTGAAAACGCGCGGCTGGCCGGAAACGCGTCAATCACTGGCTAACATGGTGCAGGCGGCGAAACGTCTGCGCGAAACGCAGGCCTGATCGCTGACGAGAGAGCCGTCCCGTCAGTGTCCCGGCCTCTCGCCGGGACGCATCAGTCCGGCATAAGCCACATGCTGGCCCATCATGACTCAACGGGGAAACGATCGTTTCCCCGTTTTTTTATTCCGTACCCAGACCGTTGAGTTCACCCTTTCCTCATCCTTCCTGCGAGCCTTTATAGACTGTGGTCAGATCTTCGATGTCAGAGTGGGGACGGTCCATACAGCACGCATTCATCTTCATGGCGCACGCCTGACGGCAAGCAAATCGGTTATAAACTGAGACAGGTATTTGATTCCTCTTCTGCATGAACCACGTGGGTGTCGTGAGGATGAGCGAAGCCCGCTGCCTTTATGCAAAGCGCTAAGCCTTAACTCCCGCTTCTTACGATCGGCGTAGCAAGGCGCCCAGTTCGCCCAAAAACTGTTCTGCCACCGCATCATTAAGTCGGTAATAAACCCAGTTTTTTATCCGCGTAGGAATCACCAGTCCCGCTTTCGCCAGAACCTGCATATGAGTGGTGACTGTCGGCTGACTCAGACCGGTTTTGTCAGTGATAAAACTCACGCAGACGCCATCTTCAGTCAGATCCCCATCACGCTGTATCGGAAAATGTGCTTTGGGATCCGCCAGCCAGCGAATAATCATTAGTCTGTGGCGGTTAGCGAGCGCATGTAAGACCTCCTGCAACTGCGGTTCTGTCTGCATAAACCTTTCTCTATTTTTGCTTGTGGAATCTATATAGCAATTATTCTATATAGATAATTAACTATATAGTTGTTATCGTATATAGATGATACGGAAACGGGGATACCTACGCAAAACACTCGATATCCTCAGCCGTCACCTTGCGATAAGGAATCTCTTTTATGCAGTCTAAACCCATGACGTCTCGCCCCGCCAGTCTGGTCAGTACCGCCAGCGTGGCAATCATCCTGACGCTTTATATCGCAATCGTTTTTGGCTTCGGGTTGTACCTTTTCTCTGTGCTGGTCACTTTCATGCAAGAAAGCCTCAGCTTTGGCATTCCGACTGTTGGCATCATCACAGGAGGGGCGCAGGTCTCGTATCTGACGGCATCCCTGTTTTGTTCGCCTTTAACGCGCCGGTTCGGCGGTGGCAATGTGATTTTTGCGGCCGCGCTGACGGCCGGTTTTTTACTGACTCTGTTGTCCGCAGTACAGAACATATGGCAGGCGGGCGCTTTGTTAATCGCACTCGGCTCATGTGCCGCAATGACGGTTATTCCAACCGTTGGCGTCATAGGAAAAGTCGTCCCCATCGCCTGGCAGTCGAGCATTAATGGACTGATATCCAGTGGAACAGCCTATGGGCAGTTTGCCACGGGGTTGCTGGTTCCCTTTCTGATACATGGCTATGACTGGCGTACGGTGTGGATGGTGATTGGCGCGATCTCCATTACCGTGGCTATCATTGGTTATACCGTGCTACGTGGACTGGCCGCGGATGTCTTCAGGAAGGCGTCCCCCCAAAATTGTTTAGACAAGCAGGCTAATCTGGAGAAATCCCCCCGATTGAAGTCCCTGGCAACCCCCCGGCACTTCCTGATTTGGACGCTGCTCGCATTGAGCGGTATCGCATGCGGCCCCTGGCAGAACTACCTTGCTTCCTTCCTGGGCAATGAGCAGCACTTTTCGATCTCATTTATCGGCCAGCTTTGGTCCATGATCGGCGTCACTGGCCTCATCAGTGGATTCGCGTTTGGCCTGCTGGCTGACAAAATTGGGGTTCGTATGACGCTGGCGCTTTCGTATAGCCTCCTTCTCGCCGCTGGCTTGCTCGTGGCCATGGAGGGCGGAACAATCACCTTGCGCATGGCCGCTGTTGCGTTCGGCCTGTCGTTCTATGCGATCTTTGGTCTTATTCCGGCTTACATCA
Organism: Lonsdalea britannica; assembly: GCF_003515985.1. Lineage (GTDB taxonomy): Bacteria > Pseudomonadota > Gammaproteobacteria > Enterobacterales > Enterobacteriaceae > Lonsdalea > Lonsdalea britannica. Next base: position 1,280,486 of record NZ_CP023009.1, read on the forward strand.
CCAAAGCGGCGAGTCCTGAGACTTCCACCGCTATTTTCGCGGTGGCTAATGTTTTTCTGGGTATCGGCACCAGCTTGGGTAATGCAGGCAGTGGATACTTTCAGTCATGGGTGGGCAGTTTTCAGGGGATTTATGCTGGCGTCGCTGCGGTTGCCGCAGTGGCGATGATCCTCTCTCTTCTCTTGCCCGATGAGCGAAAAATAACGCAGTCCAAATAAAGCGCTGGGGTTAACACCGTGGCTCTGGGTCGAGCGGCGGTCAGGCAAATGCCAGGCTATCGGCCTAACTCACCGAATTCAGCCGCCGCTGTTAACACAGCGGCGTGGCGTGCGAGTCGCTATTGTGAGGGCATTGGCTGTTCGGTGGGTTTCTTCATTTTTGACATGTTATTTCTGGAACAGAGGGGGTTTCGCTGCCGGGTTATGCTGTGGGTCAGCTGAGGCGATGGAGGTAGGGGGGAGCGTGGGTTCTGGGAGTACGGACAGAACTTTCAGCTTTTTAAGCGTTCTATTTTGGGCATTCGCCAAATGCTCATCCAGGTTTCGCGCCGCGAGGTCCCAGCGACCTTCTAGCAGGAGTTGATAGATAACCTGATGCTCGCTCACCATTGCTTCGTCAACAGGTAGTGAGAGGGTTTCGTGGAAGATACGCGCGATAGTCAGGGTAGAGTGGCTTTGCCGAAGAATATCGACCAAGGCGCGGTTGCCCGCAAACTCAAGACTCAGCAGATGCAGATCGTCTTCAACCTGCTCAAGCTCAATCCCCGTGCTGACCTTACTGGTTCGAATGCGTTCAATATGCGTCAGACTGGCTTCAATGTGCTTTTGAGGGATGAGTGGCCCGGCCCGACGCAGCGCGGCGGGTTCGAGACTGGCGCGAACTTCGTAATGTTCGCGGATTTCACGGGCGGTAAGCGGCCCGGCCAGCCATTGGGAATAGGGCTCTTTCTCGACCAGACCGCGATCGCGCAGTCGCATCAGGCTTTCGCGGATGACGTTGCGGCTGACGTGGTAAAACTCGGCCGCACTGGCCTCGTTAAGCTGGTAATGACCAAAGACCATACAGGTGGATAGCGCTTCATGCAGATCGCTGAGCACTTTCTCACCGGTGCTGCGTGTATCCACCAGCTCTTGCTGCTGATCGAATCCGAGCATGGTGCGGTTGAGCGGCATACGCACAGGTTCTATTTCCTGGTCCGCCGCGGCCACGATGAAACCTCGGCCTTCGAAGCGGCTGAGCAATCCTTCTTCATGCAAGAGTCCAAGCGCCCGGCGAACGGGAACGCGACTCGTACCGAACAATTCGGCGAGCGGTCCTTCCAGCATGACCAGTCCGACAGGCAACGTTTTTGCCTTGATGGCCTGTTGCAATACCTGATGGATCATTTCGTAACGTGCTGTGCCACGAATGTCCGGTTTTTTATTATCGTGTGTAGTTAACATCCTTTATGACATCGTCCCCCCTGCCATGCGCATGTCGTCATTATCGCACACCTCTGCGGCGATGTGCGTGACTGATGGCGTTTGAAAAACGGGCCTTCTGGATAATACTCGCTCAATAATGGATGTTTTAATATAAGATACGTTTATGGATGACACGCATTGCGCGAGTGATTTTTTAGGTGGAAATGTTGTCTCATTCCCATTTTTTAAATAATGGCGATATATTCATCTGATATTTTTATTATTAACGGTAAACTTTTGTTTTTTTGTCGTCCTAATTGCCCATTTACCTAACGAATAGTGATGAATCAATTAAATAGATCGCTATCTATTCGGCGGGTTTTCGAGTGATAAAACGCATTTCGTTCGGAAAAACAAATGACTGAAGAGGCGAACCGCAAGGACTCTCGGAGGTTTGCTGGGAAGGTAAAAGACCTTTTCCGGCGATGGGAGTCGTACGGCGAAACGGGATGGCAGCCCATAGGTGAGATGATCAGGTCGGTTTGCTCAAGGTCTGCGTAGAAGGTCATGGGATAGAATGCAGAATTCGACGACAAGATCGCTTTCTTCGTTTGATTATCTGCTATGCATGTTTTCACTTCGCTGGTCATGGTTGTTCTCTGCGCTGACCAGCGCTTATATGATTGACGACGGTCCATCCACATTGGCCGGATGAGGGAGAATAGGATGTCATTACAGGATAAACGCGTTGTTATCAGCGGAGCGGCCAGCGGTATCGGGTTCGCTATCGCCGAACTTTTCTCACAGCACCATCCGCGCTTGCTGTTGTCCGATCGCGATGCGGAAGGACTGGAACACGTCGTCGAGCGTTGCCGCCAACGCGGCGTTGAATGCTATGGCAGCGTCGTAGATGTCGCGACGCCGTCGGGCGCGCAGCAAAGCGTTGATGACTGCGTCCGTCACTACGGCGGTATCGATATCCTCGTCAACAATGCGGGGCTGTTGACGCAAGCGCCCTGCGAGGCGATCACGCTGGAGATGTGGGAGGAAATGATGGCGGTAGATCTGCGCAGCGTATTCCTTTCTTCCCAGCGGGCGCTGCCTTGGATGCGGGGTCAGCGTTGGGGGCGCATCATCAATATCGCCTCTCAGCTGGGTATCAAAGGGGGGGCGGAGTTGTGTCATTATGTGGCGGCGAAAGCGGGCGTTATCGGCTTCACCAAGTCGCTGGCGCTGGAAATGGCGCCGCACAACGTGTTGGTCAATGCCATCGCTCCCGGCCCGATCGCGACGCCGATGATCGACGGCATCAGCAGCGACTGGAAAAAGGCCAAAGCCGCAGAGCTACCGTTGGGGCGATTCGGGAACCCCGATGAGGTCGCACCGGCCGTGCTGCTGTTGGCCAGCGATCCGGGTGGCAATCTCTTTGTCGGTCAAACGCTGGGGCCAAATTCCGGCGACGTCATGCCCTGACCCAAAAAGGCGACGTGGGATTAAGCGCGATCCTGAACGCAGCCAACTGCCGTTGGTTGACGATTGCGGTATCATCGATTCTGGACAATGGTGACACAATGGCGTTCTCGCATGCTCATGCGTTCGCACAACTTGGCGCGAGCGCGCCAGAACTCGTGGTGACACGAGCGGTTCTCAGGGCTGTTTGACGATTCGCCCATGGGTGGTTATGGTCGGCATGGCCCATCTCTATTGAGCTTGAAAGGTATTATTATCGTGAAAAAAATGCACATCCCCATCACTCTTCGGGGATCTCTTCGCGTTTCTCCCCGACAGCACCTTGGTAAACCGGCGGTGACACGCTCGCGCCCTTGCGGCGAGGAAACATCATGAATCGGGGGATGCGGATTTCAGGATGCGAAAGCGGTATTAAGCACTTTCAGACGTCGTTGATCATGACAAACGGCGGGCAGTGATGAAGAGCAGCGGTGTGACCTTACGAGTTTTGGGAACCTCTGTGACGCTGCTGGAGCTGCTGCGCAAGCAGGCGGAGCAGGATTTGGGCATGTGTATCGACTATCGGGTATGCAGCGTCAAAGAAGCGCAGCGCATAGCGGTCATGCACCCTGAAAGTTACGATCTGTACGACCAGTGGTTTCACAATATTGACTTTGTCTGGCCTGCGCAGGCAATCCAGCCGCTTGAGATCGCAAGACTGCAGTATTGGGATGAAATTAACGCCCTTCCCAAGCGAGGTACGCTGTTGCCCGGCCAAGCGCTGAGCGGCGGCAGCGTACCGGCTCATCGCTTGTATGTGCAGGATAACGGCGAGCTGGGCGCCCATCCCACCGAGCGGATCAGTATGCTCCCGCTGACGCACAACGCCGACAGCTTCGCTTATCAGGTCGAGCGTCTGCCGGCTTCGCTCAGGGGGAAAGAGGAGAGTTGGGGATGGTTGGTGAATCCCGCGTTCTTTGGTCAGGTCGCATTACAGGATGATGCCTCGATGGGCGTGCTGGACGCCGTACTAGCGGTGCAAGCGCGCGGATCGTTTCAGTTCGGCAATGTGGGCAACCTGACGTTGGAAGAGATCGATCGGCTGACCGATGTCCTGGCGGGTCTGCGCAGGCAGGGGCATTTTGCCGCGCTGGATTCTACGCATGACGAAGCGAGCAAGCTCATCGGGAATCAGCTGGTTTGCATACAGAGCCTGTGGGCACCGACGTATTTTCGGCATCATTTCCGTCAAAAAGGGTTCAAGCTGGCGGTGCCGCAAGAGGGCTATCGCGCCTGGTACGGCGGTCTGTCGCTGTCGCGTTGCGTCAGTGGGCGCGTGAAAGAAGCCGCCTATGATTATCTGAACTGGTGGCAGTCCGGCTGGCCGGGGGCGGTCATGGCGCGACAGGGCTACTATATTTCTAACCCGCAGCGCACGCGCGCGTATCTCTCTGATGCCGAATGGGATTTCTGGTACGGCGGCAAACCTGCTGCCGAAACGCTGCCGGATGCCCACGGCAACCCCTTGATCATGCCTGGCGAACTGCGTGACGGGGGAAGCTACGAGCAACGCATGGGGCACATTGCCGTCTGGAATTCGGTGATGGATGAGCACAACTATCTCGTGCGGCACTGGCAGGACTTTATCAACGCCTGATCGCGGATAGACGGCGGCGAGCGCCTTGCGTATGCGCTATCGCCGTACGGAAAATTTATACATAACAGTGTCACCAAGCAATGCGGATCCTTTGCAGGATCCGCCACGTTTACCGGGTCACCGGGTGAGCGGCGCGAGATTAGATTAGGGCGAGGCCCTCTCATTTACTACATCGATGGAGAGCGATATGTCAGACGTATTTCACCTGGGATTAACCCAACAAGATATGCACGGTGCCGAACTGGCGATTGTGCCGGGCGATCCGGCTCGGGTAGAGAAGATCGCCCGTCTGATGGAGAACCCGGTGTTTCTGGCATCCCACCGCGAATTCACGTCCTGGCGCGCCGAACTGGCGGGGCAGCCGGTCATTATCTGCTCGACCGGCATCGGCGGCCCATCGACGTCGATTGCGGTGGAAGAGCTGGCGCAACTGGGGGTTCGTACGTTTCTGCGCGTCGGGACGACCGGCGCGATCCAGCCTCATATCGCCGTGGGCGATGTGTTGGTGACGACAGCGGCGGTACGCCTTGACGGCGCCAGCCTGCATTTTGCGCCGATGGAGTTTCCCGCCGTCGCGGACTTTGCCTGCACGTCGGCGCTGGTGGAGGCCACCCGCGCTGCGGGTCATACGCTACACGTCGGCGTCACCGCCTCTTCCGACACCTTTTATCCGGGGCAGGAACGTTACGACACCTTCTCAGGTCGGGTCGTTCGTCGTTTTCGTGGTTCGATGGAAGAGTGGCAGAGCATGGGTGTGCTGAACTATGAAATGGAATCCGCAACGTTGCTGACAATGTGCGCCAGTCAGGGGCTACGCGCGGGCATGGTCGCGGGCGTTATCGTGAACCGTACCCAGCAGGAGATCCCGGACGCCGCGACGATGAAACTGGCCGAAACCGCATCGGTGAACGTAGTGCTGGACGCGGCGCGGACGCTGCTTTCCTGAACCCATCCTTCCCACCGAATAAAGGAACGCTATGACGTTAGCCAAGACGCTGCACCCTTCCGTCCTGCCGCTGAACGGCGGGATTAATTTTCGCGATCTGGGCGGGCTGGCGACGGCCGACGGCCGGCGAGTTCGCCCTGGTAAACTGCTGCGTGCGGGTTCACTGAATGAACTGAGCGATCAGGACTTGACGTATCTGGCCGAGATGCCGGTCGTGCATGTGATTGATTACCGTGATATTTCGGAGGCTGCGCAGCGTCCGGACCGACTGTGGTCGGGGGCAAGCTATCATGCCATGCCGGCTAATCCGCCGAGTCATGAGGTGACCGCGAATCTTGAATCGCTGGGGTCGGAGAAACTGGCCGAGCTGGATGCGCGCGCTTTCATGCTCACCGTCTACGAACGTCTGCCGTTCGAAAACAGCGCCTACCGCCATCTGGTCCAGCTGTTGCAGGCGCCGGGCGAGGGCGCGCTGGTGCAGCATTGCGCCGTGGGCAAGGATCGCACCGGCGTTGGCGTAGCGCTGGTGTTATTCGCGCTGGGCGCGGATGAACAGACGGTCATGGAAGATTATCTTTTGACGGAAACCACGCTGGAACCGTTCCGCCAGCGCCTGATGGAAGAGCTGACGCCGGTGCTGGGCGAGGCGGCCATGCGGCCGTTTTCCTTCATCTTGTCGGCTCGCGAGGAGTTTCTACAGACGGCGCTACGGACGATCCGTGAGCGGCACGGCTCGATCGACAACTGGTTGATGCGGGACTACGGACTGGATATGCCGGCGCGCGAACGCTTACGTGAACGCTATTTAGATTAAGTACGGCAACAAAAAGAAAAAGGCGGACCGACGTTGCCACAGGGTGATGGCATACTCGGCCCGCCTCTCAATGTCTTGCTGGGCCGCGACGACGCAGAACGGGTCGTCGCGGTCAGACGGGTGAAGCCCGCCGTCGTCGTTTGACTGACCGCCATCAGCCGGTATTACGCATGCCCGCAGCCACCCCGGCGATGGTGACCATCAAGGCCTGTTCCACATCCGGATCCGGCGTGTCCTGCTGACGACAGCGATGCAGCAATTCGGCCTGCAGAACGTTGAGCGGATCGGTATAGACGTTGCGCAGCGAAATAGACTCTGCAATCCACGGCAGGTCCGCCATCAGGTGGTCGTCGTTGGAGATGGTCAACACCGCTTTGATGTCTTTTTCCAACTGGCTGCGTAGCTGTTGACCCAGCGGCCACAGATTTTCTTCTACCAGGCACTGATCGTAGTATTCCGCCAGCCACAGATCGGTTTTGGAAAACACCATTTCCAGCATGCCGATACGGGTGGAGAAGAATGGCCAATCGCGGCACATCGCTTCCAGCTGATCCTGTTTGCCGTCATCCATCACCTTCTGCAACGCCGCGCCCGCGCCCAGCCAGGCGGGCAGCATCAGGCGGTTTTGCGTCCAGGCGAATATCCACGGAATGGCGCGCAGGCTTTCGACCCCGCCGCTCGGACGACGTTTAGCCGGGCGAGAGCCCAACGGCAGTTTGCCCAACTCTTGCTCCGGCGTTGCCGCGCGGAAATAGGGAACGAATTCTGGATTCTCGCGGACGTAGTAGCGGTACATATCGCAGGAGATGCGCGATAACTCGTCCATGATGTGGTGCCACTCTTTCTTGGGCTCGGGTGGCGGCAGCAGGTTGGCTTCCAGAATCGCGGAGGTATATAGCGACAAACTGCTGATGGTGACTTCCGGCAGGCCAAACTTGAAGCGGATCATCTCGCCCTGTTCGGTGACGCGCAGACCGCCCTTCAAACTTCCCGGCGGCTGCGAGAGCAATGCGGCATGCGCCGGAGCGCCGCCTCGGCCGATAGAGCCGCCGCGACCGTGGAATAACGTCAGCGCTACGCCATATTTCTCGAAGGTTTTAATCAGCGCGTCCTGCGCACGATATTGCGCCCAGGAGGCCGCCATCACGCCTGCATCTTTGGCCGAGTCGGAATAGCCGATCATGACCATCTGTTTGCCCTGGATCACGCCGCGATACCAGTCGATATTCAGCAACTGGGTCATCACGCTGTCAGCGTTGTTCAGATCATCCAGCGTTTCGAATAGCGGAGCTACCGGCAGCGTGTAGGGGCAACCGGCCTCCTTGAGCAGCAGGTGGACGGCCAGAACGTCGGACGGGGTGCGCGCCATCGAAATGACGTAAGACGCGATAGCGTTCTGTGGGGTTTGTGCGATGACCTGGCAGGTATCCAGCACTTCCTGCGTTTCTGGGCTCGGCTCCCACTGGCGCGGCAGCAGCGGACGTTTTGAATTCAGTTCACGGATCAAAAAAGCCTGTTTATCGGCTTCAGACCAGCTTTCGTAGTCGCCCAACCCCAGATAACGGGTGATTTCGGCGATCGCCTCGGTGTGATTGGTGCTCTCCTGACGGACGTCAATGCGGACCAGCGGTACGCCGAAGCAGTGCACGCGGCGCATGGTATCCAGCAGCTGGCCGTCGGCGATAATCCCCATGCCGCAGGCGTGCAGAGACCGGTAACAGGCGTGTAGCGGATCCCACAACTGCTCGTTACAGACCAAAAGGTTATGCGGCTCGGGAGCCGATTTTCCTTCCAACTGGGTATCGAGATAGTTCAGCGTCGCGACCAACTGGGCGCGCATGGTCTTCATTATCTGGCGATAGGGTTCCTGAACGCTGTCGCCGCCCGCCAACTGCTGCAGTTCGGGTGTACACGTGGACATGGACAGTTCTGACACCAGCTCCTGCACATCATTCAGGAACAGCGCCGCTGCTTTTCGGCGACCCAGCAGCAGCACGCGACGAGTGATTTTCGCTGTGACGTTGGGGTTACCGTCGCGGTCTCCCCCCATCCATGACGTGAATCGGACGGGCGTCGCTTCTACCGGCAGACGATAACCGAGCTCCTGCTCCAGCTGTTCGTCCAGCTCGCGCAGAAAGGCCGGAACGCCTTCCCACAGGCTGTTTTCGACCACGGCAAAACCCCACTTGGCCTCATCGACCGGCGTTGGGCGTTCTTTACGGATTTCGTCCGTGTGCCAGTACTGGGCGATAAGCTGACGCAGACGGCGCATGATCTGATGGTGCTCATAATCCGCCAGATCGTCGTGATCGAGCTGCTTTAAGCAGTGGTTCACCTCACCCAGCTTGTGGATCAGGCTGCGACGGGTAATTTCCGTAGGATGCGCGGTCAGGACCAGCTCAATGGAGAGCGATTCCACGGCTTCGCGGATCTGATTTTCGTCCAGTTGATCGCTGTCTTTCAGACGGCGGATGGCTAACGCCAGCGTTTCCGGGTTACTGGCCGCTTCTCCGTGCGGAGAGATGGTGTGATATTGCTCGGCGGTATTGGTCAGGTTGAGAAACTGGCTGAACGCGCGCGCGACGGGCAGAAGTTCTTCATTAGAAAGGTTTTGCAGCGTATTCAGCAGCTGTTGCCGATGCTCATTGCTGCCTGCGCGGGAGGCTTTGGAAAGTTTTCGAATGGTTTCAACACGCTCTAGTATGTTTTCTCCCAATGCGTCTTTGATGGTGTCCCCAAGCAATTTGCCGAGCATACTGACGTTGCCGCGCATTGCGGAATATTGTTCATTCATATTTGTCCTGACCCGTCTCTCGTTGTCCTGTAAAAATATTACGCTTCAAAAGTGGAGTGATGCTGTTGTCTGGCAATGGAGGATCGCGCCCATCTGTGTTGAGCACTATCTTTACAGTTGTAACCGTTTCTGTAGGGAAAAGGCAATTTGCGAAATTTAATCACCCGATCGCTAAGATAAGACTAGCTTATTAACCCCCAATGAACCCAGGCAGGACAAGGGTTGGCGGGACACCTCATTGGCGTAAAAACCCATCAAATAGCATGGTTTTTGCGTTTTCACGTAATTAATCGTGCCAATTTGACTCTCTTTTGTGGTTTTTTATTTCGCGCATAGCCCGCCCTGATAGCATTCATCACTGCTTATTTCCCGATTATTCAGAATAAATTTTTACACAGAGAGCAGCGTGAAGGCGCTGTGGATTGTCCTTGATGCCTCGGGCGGCCGGACTTCGGTGGAAAAACGAAGGTGGCTTACGGGTAGGAAAGAGAGAGCCTTGCCCGTCGACGACAGGCAAGACCGAGGGATCAATGCTGGCAGAAACGATGAATCAGCTGTGCGATCAGCGTGCGGGTCGGCTTGATGAACGACGTGTCGATATATTCATCCGGCTGATGCGCCTGATTGATGGAGCCGGGGCCGAGCACCAGCGTCGGGCAGAGCTGCTGGATAAACGGCGCTTCGGTACAGTAATTCACGACTTCCGTCGGTTGCCCCAGCAACTTTTCCACCACCTGCGCCAAAGGACTGTCGGCGAGGCACTCATAGCCGGGAATAGGCGGATGCAGCTCGTTGATGGTCAGACGCCCCGGCCAGCGGGAACTGACCGGCTCGAGCGCCTCGGTCAGCAGCCCGTTGAAATCGTTCAACGCCATGCCCGGCAGCGGGCGGATATCCATATGCAGTTCGCAGCAGCCGCAGATACGGTTGGCCGCGTCGCCGCCGTGTATATGCCCGAAGTTCATCGTCGGGTAGGGGATATGGAACGCGGCGTTGTGATAGCGCTCCTGCAGGGTATTACGCAATGTCATCAGGTGTGTGATGGACTCGTGCATCAGTTCGATGGCATTGACCCCGCGCGTCGGGTCACTGGAGTGGCCTGACTGGCCCTGAATGCGGATTGCTTTGGACATGTGGCCTTTGTGCGCGCGCACCGGCTGTAGCGAAGTGGGCTCGCCGATGATGGCGCAATCCGGTCTGATGCGCGTGGACTCGGAGAAAAATTTGGCGCCCGCCATCGTGGTCTCCTCGTCTGCCGTCGCTAGAATATAAAGGGGTTTGGAGAGCGTAGCAGGGTCGATATCGCGCAGCGTATCCAGAATGAAAGCGAAGAACCCTTTCATGTCGGCGGTGCCCAGGCCATAAAGCCGATTATCGTGTTCGGTCAGGGTGAAGGGATCACGCGTCCAGCGCCCGTCGTCAAACGGTACGGTATCGGTGTGGCCCGCCAGCAGCAGCCCGCCGCTGCCTTCACCCCGGCGCGCCAGCATGTTGAATTTATGACGCGTTCCGGGAACGGGTTGGACTTCGACATGAAAGCCCAGATCGGTAAACCAGCCTGCCAACAGGTTGATTAAGGTTTCATTACTTTGGTCCAGGTCGCTATCGGTGGCGCTAATGGATGGCGTAGCGATTAATGCCCGGTACAGCTCAATAAAAGGGGGTAAATTCATCTTCACTGTTGACAGCCTCTGGTTTGAATAGTATCAATATTCATGCATTTTTTGTGAATAAAAATACAGTATTGCCAGGTGAAAGAAAATCACAAACTGCGGCGCGGACCGCGCTTATGCTTTTTTCTGGCATCGTGGGGGGAGCGGCTTATCCGCGTTAGTCCCCGGCTCTCGTCTCACCGATCGCGATATAACAAAGGTATACGGATCTCATGTTGAATACGTTGATAGTTGGTGCAAGTGGTTATACCGGCGCGGAGCTGGCACTGTACCTGAACCGTCACCCTCAGATGAACATAACCGCTTTGGCGGTTTCAGCGCAAAGTGTAGATGCGGGAAAATCACTCTCCGATCTGCATCCTCAGCTTAAAGGCATCATCGATTTGCCTGTCCAGCCGCTCACTGATGTTGCTGACGCGGCTAAAGGCGTCGACGTGGTGTTTCTCGCCACTGACCACAAGGTGAGCCACGATCTGGCGCCGCAGTTTTTGGCGGCGGGTTGCACCGTATTTGACCTGTCCGGGGCCTTTCGTGTGCAGGACGCCGATTTTTACAGCCGCTATTACGGCTTCGACCATCAGCATGCCGACTGGCTGGCGCAGGCCGTGTACGGTCTGGCCGAGTGGCAGGCTGAAGAGATCAAACAGGCGCAGCTGATCGCCGTGCCGGGCTGCTATCCCACGGCGTCTCAGCTGGCGCTGAAGCCGTTGGTGGAAAGCCGTCTGCTGAATACCGATCAGTGGCCCGTCATCGACGCCACCAGCGGCGTCAGCGGCGCCGGACGTAAAGCCACCATGACCAACAGCTTCTGCGAAGTCAGCCTGCAGCCTTACGGCCTGTTTACCCATCGGCATCAGCCAGAAATTGCCGCGCATCTGGGTATTCCGGTGATTTTTACCCCGCATCTGGGCAATTTCCCGCGCGGTATTTTGGCGACAATCACTTGTCGCCTGCGTCCCGGCGTGACCGCGCAGGATGTGGCTGAAGCCTACTACAACGCCTACCACGACAAGCCGTTAGTCAGGCTCTACGCTAAAGGTATTCCGGCGCTGAAATCCGTCGTCGGCTTACCGTTTTGCGACATCGGTTTCTCGGTGCAGGATGAACATTTGATCGTCGTATCCACCGAAGACAACCTGCTGAAAGGCGCGGCGGCGCAAGCGGTACAGTGCATGAATATTCGTTTTGGTTTCCCTGAAACCCAGTCCTTACTCTGATTATTTCTGAGGCGCAAAGACCCATGAATCCGTTAATTATCAAGCTAGGCGGCGTACTGTTGGATAGTGAAGAGGCGCTGGAGCGTTTGTTCGACGCGCTGGTTGAGTATCGCCAGCAGCATCAGCGCCCTCTGGTTATCGTGCACGGCGGGGGTTGTCTGGTCGACGACCTGATGAAAAAGCTGTCGCTGCCCGTCGTGAAAAAGCAGGGGTTGCGCGTTACGCCTGCCGATCAAATCGACATCATCACCGGCGCGTTAGCGGGTTCCGCGAACAAAACGCTGTTGTCATGGGCGGTTAAGCACGGTATCCAGTCGGTCGGACTGTGTCTGGCTGACGGCGGGAGTACGGTGGTGACGCGTTTGGATGAAGCGCTGGGTCATGTCGGCAAAGCGGACGCGGGTTCTCCCGCTCTGCTGACGACGCTGCTGGGGGCGGGTTATCTGCCGGTCATCAGCTCCATCGGCATCACCGCTGAGGGTGAACTGATGAACGTTAATGCCGATCAGGCGGCGACGGCGCTGGCTCAGACGCTGGGCGCGGATCTGATTCTGCTCTCTGACGTTAGCGGTATTCTGGACGGCAAAGGTCAGCGCATCGAAGAAATGACGGCGGAGAAAGCCGAGACGCTGGTCGCCCAAGGCATCATCACCGACGGCATGGTGGTCAAGGTCAATGCCGCGCTCGACGCCGCGCGCGCGCTGGGTCGTCCCGTGGATATCGCCAGCTGGCGTCATGCCGAGCAACTGCCGGCGTTATTTAACGGCGTCTCCATCGGCACACGTATTTCGGCGTAATACTGCGTTATTAACAGCTGACTTGCCCGTCTTGGGCGAGTCAGCGTAAGACAGCGTTTCTGGCGGGCGATGGAGTGCCATCCGCTCGCAATCATTTAATACCGGGAGTTAAAGTTATGGCTTTGTGGGGCGGACGGTTTAGTCAGGCAGCAGATCAACGTTTCAAACAGTTCAACGATTCACTGCGGTTCGATTACCGTTTGGCGGAACAGGACATCACGGGCTCCATCGGGTGGTCTAAAGCGCTGGTGACGGTTAATGTACTGAGCGAACAGGAACAGCAGCAGTTGGAACAGGCGCTGACGGTCCTGTTAAAGGAAGTTCAGGCCGATCCGCAGGCTATTGTGCAAAGCGATGCCGAAGATATTCATAGTTGGGTGGAGCAACGCCTGATTGAGAAGGTGGGCGATCTGGGCAAAAAGCTGCACACCGGCCGTAGTCGAAACGATCAGGTCGCCACTGACCTGAAACTGTGGTGCAAAGCGCAAATCGGTGAACTGAGGGAGACCCTTCGGCATCTGCGCGAGGCGCTGGTGGCGACGGCGGAGGCGAACCAGGATGCGGTCATGCCGGGTTACACGCATCTTCAACGCGCTCAGCCGGTAACGTTCGCTCACTGGTGTCTGGCCTACCACGAAATGCTGGCGCGTGACGAAAGCCGTTTAGCCGATACGCTGGCTCGTCTGGACGTCAGTCCGCTGGGCTGCGGCGCGCTGGCGGGAACGGCCTATCCCATCGATCGTGAACAGTTGGCAGGCTGGCTCGGTTTCGCCTCTGCGACACGCAACAGTCTGGATACGGTGTCCGACCGCGACCATGTGCTGGAACTGTTGTCCAACGCGTCTATCGGCATGGTGCATCTGTCGCGTTTCGCCGAAGACCTGATTTTCTTCAACAGCGGGGAAGCCGCATTCGTCGAACTGTCTGACCGTGTGACGTCCGGTTCCTCCCTGATGCCGCAGAAGAAAAACCCGGATGCGCTGGAGCTGATCCGCGGCAAATGCGGACGCGTTCAGGGCGCGCTGGCGGGCATGATGGTCACGCTGAAAGGGTTGCCGCTGGCTTACAACAAGGACATGCAGGAAGACAAAGAAGGTCTGTTTGATGCGCTGGATACCTGGCACGACAGCCTGATGATGGCCGCACTGGTACTGGAAGGCATTCAGGTTAAGCGCCCTCGTTGCCAGGAAGCGGCAGAACAGGGCTATGCCAACGCCACCGAACTGGCGGATTATCTGGTGGCAAAAGGCGTTCCGTTCCGTGAAGCGCACCATATTGTGGGCGAGGTGGTGGTAGAAGCTATCCGTCAGGGAACCGCGCTGGAAGCCTTGTCATTGGACGAACTGAAAAACTTCAGCGACGTCATTGAAGACGACGTGTATCCGGTGCTGTCGCTGCAGTCCTGTCTGGACAAGCGTGCGGCGCAAGGCGGCGTGTCTCCGCAGCAGGTCGCGGCGGCTATCGCGGCAGCGAAGCAAAGCTTATCCTGATGAACGAAGGAGGCGGATTTTTCCGCCTCCGTTTCATCCATTCTTGAATCCGCATCGTATTTCCTCCCTTTTTTCCTTCAAATTCCGGCAATGACCTGAATCCTTTCTGGACATCCATACAGCATGCTTTTACCTTGACGGGCAGCGGCAAGAGAACCCGGAGGCGGTGTGGTAATCACCCTTTTTTACGGCATTGGCGGAGGCGTTGTCGGTCTGATGATCGGCTGGCTGGTGGCGAGTTTATTACAACAGCAGCGTCATACGCGCTACGAAACCGAACGACAGTTGCAGGAGCAATCCCTCCAGCAGGCGCATCAGGCCCTGAGCGAGAGCCGGGAGGCGCGCCAGCAGGATCAAACGCGACTGAACGATCAAGAGCGCGAGCTTCGGCTTTTGCACGGCCAACTGGCGGCAGGTCAGGAAAAGCTGCTGCAAATGACGGCGCTGCGGGCCGAATGCGAACAGCTCAATCAGGAACTTCGCGCGCTGCGGGAGGCCAATGGCGCTCAGGAAGCGGAATTGCGCGAGGTAACGATCCGCCTTGAGGAGACGCGGCTGGCGGCGGAAGAAAAACAGCGCCTGCTGGTCAACAGCGAGCAGCGCCTGTCGGCGCAGTTCGAAAATTTGGCCAACCGTATTTTCGAGCAAAGCGGCCGGAAGGTCGACCAGCAGAATCAGTTGAGCCTGGATCGGTTGCTGACGCCGCTTCGGGAACAGCTCGACGGTTTTCGCCGTCAGGTACAAGAGAGTTTTGGCGAAGAAGCCCGCGAGCGTCACACGCTGGCGCACGAAATCCGCAATCTCCAGCAGCTTAACGCCCGCATGACGCAGGAGGCTGTTAACCTGACTCAGGCGCTGAAAGGCGACAACAAAACGCAGGGAAACTGGGGCGAAGTCGTCCTGAGTCGGGTGCTGGAAAGCTCCGGGCTTCGGGAAGGGCATGAGTATCAGACGCAGGTCAGCATACAGACCGGGAGCAACGGCAGGATGCAGCCTGATGTCATCGTCCGGTTGCCGCATGGAAAAGACGTGGTGATCGACGCCAAAATGTCGCTGGTGGCGTATGAACGCTATTTCAATAGCGAAGACGACCTCGACAGGAGCGCCGCGCTCAATGAACATTTGGTCTCTATACGCAGCCATATACGATTGCTCGGCAGCAAAGATTATCAGCAGCTTCCGGGATTGCGTTCGCTCGACTATGTGCTGATGTTTATTCCCGTGGAGCCTGCATTTCTGCTGGCCATCGACCGACAGCCTGAGCTGATCACCGAGGCGCTCAAAAATAACATTATGTTGGTCAGTCCGACCACGCTGCTGGTAGCGCTTCGCACCATTAACAACCTGTGGCGCTATGAGCAGCAAAGTCGCAATGCGCAACAAATCGCAGAGCGGGCGTCCCGGCTATACGACAAGCTGCGGCTGTTCGTCGACGATATGACCACGTTAGGACAAAATCTGGACCGGGCTCAAAGCAGCTATCATCAGGCGATGAAAAAAGTCGCGTCCGGTCGTGGAAACTTGATCGGCCAGGCCGAGGGATTTCGTTCTCTCGGCGTTGAAATCAAGCGGCCCATTAAAACCTCGCTGATCGCGGATAGTGATGTGGTGGGCGTGGCGTCTCATACCGACGACGATACGCCGAGTGACACGTTTCATGACGAAAAATCCGGTTAGCGCGCCTATGGGGGCGGTGTAAACTTCTGACGGGGCGCGGGCTGATACACCCGCGCATCAGCCCCCAGCGGCAAAGAAGGGCAGTGGCTTTTAAGCGGGGTCTGTTACACTCTTCGTAAGTGGGGGAGACCCAGATTTTGACAATAGCAGGCGGATAACATGGCAGACGATTCGGAGAAAACAACGCACTTTGGTTATCGCACCGTGGCGAAAGACGACAAAGAGACCATGGTTGCTGACGTTTTTCATTCTGTGGCGGCAAAGTACGACTTGATGAATGACCTGATGTCTTTCGGCATCCATCGTATCTGGAAACGCTTTACCATCGAATGCAGCGGTGTCCATCGCGGCCAACGCGTACTGGATTTGGCTGGCGGCACCGGCGACCTGACGGCGAAATTCTCGCGTCTGGTCGGCGAGGAAGGGGAAGTGGTGTTGGCGGATATTAACGCGTCGATGCTGCAGGTAGGCCGCGAGAAGTTGCGTAACAAAGGCGTCATCGGCAACGTCAGCTACGTGCAGGCGAACGCAGAGGCCTTGCCGTTCCCCGATAACACGTTTGATTGCATCACCATCTCGTTCGGCCTTCGCAACGTGACCGAAAAAGAGCAGGCGCTGCGCTCTATGTTTCGCGTATTAAAACCGGGCGGTCGTCTCTTAGTGCTGGAGTTTTCCAAACCGACGACGAAAGCGTTGAGCAAAGTCTACGATCTCTACTCTTTCCACGTGTTGCCGCGCATCGGCGAAATGGTGGCGCGCGATGCCGGCAGTTATCGCTATCTGGCGGAGTCTATCCGCATGCATCCGGATCAAGACACGCTGAAGTCCATGATGGGCGACGCGGGCTTCGACAACGTCAATTATTACAATCTGACCGGTGGGGTGGTTGCCCTGCATCGCGGATTTAAATTCTGAGTCTGAATATGCCAATGCGGATAATGCCTGTGCTGACGGCGGCGCTGGAAACGGCGCTCAACCAGTTACTGTTTCGTGATCGGAGCATGAAGGCCGCCCGTCAGCGCCTGCACGGAAAAACGCTGCGTATCGATATCGCCGAGCTGCGTGCGCCGCTGGTGCTGATTTTCAGCGAAGAGCGGCTGGACGTCGTCAGCCAGTGGGCGTCGACGCCGGATTGCCAGTTGATCACCCAACTGTCTGCGCTGATTCAATTGCGTGATCGTCAGCAGTTGTCTGCGTTGATGCGCAGCGGCGAACTGACGTTGGAAGGTGATATTCAGGTGGCACAGCAATTCATCGCGCTGCTCGATCTGGCAGAAATCGATCCGGCGGAATGGCTGGCGCCTTACGTAGGAGATATTGCTGCGGAAGGTCTGAGTCAGACTGCCCGTAAAACGGTCGGCGCCGTCAGCGGACTTCTTTGCCGCCAACGGCATTATCTGTCGGAAACGCTGACCGAAGAGTGGCGGCTGCTTCCGGGAAAACTGGAGGCGATGTGGTTCGGGGACGAAGTCGAGGCCTTGGATCACGCGGTGGACGCACTGTCTGAAAGATTGTCAAAACTGGAGGAAACGTGATGACGCCGGGGGAATTAATTCGCCTTTATCGCATTGTCTGGGTACTACTGAGCTACGGACTTGACGAACTGATCCCACGCGTGCCGCTGACGCTTCCTGTCCGTGTCGTACGTCGACTGTTATTCTGGTTGCCTAATCGTCATCAAGATCAATCCTTGGGCGAGCGTCTGCGTCTGGCTCTGCAAGATTTGGGGCCGGTCTGGATCAAATTCGGTCAGATGATGTCTACCCGGCGTGACCTGTTTTCTCCTGCCATCGCCGACCAGCTAGCGAAATTGCAGGATCAGGTTGAGCCTTTCGACGGCGAGCTGGCGCGTCAGCAAATCGAAAAATCGATGGGCGGCAAGCTGGAAAACTGGTTCGACGATTTTGACGCCAAACCGTTGGCTTCGGCTTCCATCGCTCAGGTGCACACGGCGAAGTTGAAATCAACGGGTAAAGATATCGTCATTAAGGTCATTCGCCCGGACATCCTTCCCGTCATTCAGGCCGACATTAGACTGATGAAACGGCTGGCCAGTTGGCTGCCCCTACTGATGCCGGACGGCCGTCGCTTGCGGCCTCGCGAAGTGGTGCGGGAATATGAAAAAACGCTGTTGGATGAGTTGAATCTCCTTCGGGAAGCCGCCAACGGCATACAGCTACGACGCAACTTCGAAAACAGCGGACTGCTGTACGTGCCGGAGGTCTATTCGGACTATTGCACCGAGCGGGTACTGGTGATGGAGCGGATTTACGGTATTCCGGTGTCGGATATGGAAGCGTTGAAAACGCACGGCGTGAATCTGCCCCTGCTGGCGGAACGCGGGGTTCAAGTCTTTTTCACCCAGGTTTTCCGCGACAGTTTCTTCCATGCTGACATGCATCCCGGCAACATTTTCATCAGCTACGAGCACCCCGAAGATCCCCTTTATATCGGCATTGACTGCGGTATTGTCGGCTCCTTGAATAAGGAAGATAAACGCTATTTGGCGGAAAACTTTATCGCTTTCTTTAACCGAGACTACCGTCGTGTGGCTGAACTGCATGTCGATTCCGGCTGGGTGCCTGCGGACACCAATGTCGAAGAGTTTGAGTTCGCGATTCGTACCGTCTGCGAGCCCATATTCGAAAAGCCGTTAGCAGAAATTTCTTTCGGTCATGTATTATTGAACCTCTTCAACACGGCGCGCCGCTTCAATATGGAAGTTCAGCCGCAGTTGGTCTTGCTGCAAAAGACGTTGCTCTACGTCGAAGGTATTGGGCGTCAGCTGTATCCGCAGTTGGATTTATGGAAAACGGCCAAGCCGTTTCTCGAAACCTGGTTGAAAGACCAGGTGGGTATACCCGCCATGGTGCGCGCATTTAAACAAAAAGCTCCGTTTTGGGCGGAAAAATTGCCTGAAATTCCTGAACTGCTCTATGACGGACTTCGCCAGCACAAGAAGCTGCGTGAAAGTATGGAACACTTAGCGAATGAACTCCGCGTTCAGCGGGTACGGCACGGTCAGTCTCGCTATCTTCTTGGCGTCGGCGCGGCGCTGTTGGTGAGCGGTACGGTCTTGCTGGCCAGCCATATTGAAGCGAACATTGTGCCTTCTGGCATGATCGCCGCTGGGATTGTTGCCTGGATTGTGGGTTGGCGCTGTACGCGTTGAATAAGATCGTAATCAGTAGCATG
Organism: Lonsdalea britannica; assembly: GCF_003515985.1. GTDB lineage: Bacteria > Pseudomonadota > Gammaproteobacteria > Enterobacterales > Enterobacteriaceae > Lonsdalea > Lonsdalea britannica. The sequence goes on from NZ_CP023009.1 coordinate 1,299,598, forward strand.
ATTGCCGTTATAAAACACGGCAGTTTGATAATCCCTTTGCATAAGAGGTAGTGACATGGGCGGTATTAGTCTCTGGAATTTGTTGATCATCGCGGTCATCGTGGTGCTGCTGTTCGGGACCAACAAATTAAGAACGTTAGGTTCGGATCTCGGTGCTTCCATCAAAGGTTTCAAGAAAGCCATGAGCGACGATCAAACGTCTGCCTCGGATGAAAAGGCGCAGCAGCAGCAGGACGCGGATTTCAACACGAAAACCGTTGCTGAACAGCAGCCTGAAACGAAGCAGGAAGAAAAGAGTCAGTCAAAAGAGCGGGTGTAATCGGTGTTTGATATCGGCTTTAGCGAACTGCTGTTGGTGATGGTTATCGGACTGGTGGTGTTAGGTCCGGAGCGTCTCCCAGTGGCGGTAAAAACGGTAGTGGGCTGGATTCGCGCTTTACGCTCTCTGGCGTCAACGGTGCAAAACGAACTGGTTCAGGAAATGAAACTGCAAGAGTTGCAGGAAAGCCTGAAGAAAGTGGAACAAGCCAGCAACCTGGAGAATCTTTCGCCTGAACTCAAAGCGTCAATGGACGAGCTGAAGGAAGCGGCGGATTCCATGAAGCGTAGCTACACGCTGGATGAAGAAACGAAAGGCAATGCGCCTAGCCAGCCGTTGAACGACCCCGAGGCTGCCCATGATGGCGTGATCGACCACGAAACGGCGCCGGTGTCTCCGGTGACGGAAAAAACCGTCGAGGCCCAGAGTCAAACCGCGGACAACATCGCGGGCGAGTCTGGCAAGGTGAAAACCTCATCGCCTGCCGTTACGCCTTCGTCCCCCTCTCAACCACGTGATGATCATTAATCTATGGCCGTTGATGAAACCCAGCCGCTGATCAGCCATTTGATCGAGCTTCGTAAGCGGTTGCTGAATAGTATTCTTTGTGTACTGGCAGTCTTTGTGGTGTTGGTTTATTTCGCGAACGATATCTACCAGATCGTCTCCGCACCGTTGATAAAACAGCTGCCCGCTGGCGCCAGCATGATTGCGACCGATGTCGCCTCGCCGTTCTTTACCCCTATCAAACTGACCCTGATTGTCTCGGTGTTTGCCTCCGCGCCGTTGGTGCTATATCAGGTCTGGGCCTTTGTCGCGCCTGCGCTGTACAAGCATGAACGTCGCCTGATGATGCCGCTGTTGTTCTCCAGCAGCCTGTTGTTCTATCTCGGCATGGCGTTCGCTTATTTCATCGTCTTTCCGCTGGCGTTCAGTTTCTTCGCCCAGACGGCGCCCGCTGGCGTGATGATTGCGACAGATATCAATAATTATTTGGATTTCGTCATGGCGCTGTTTATGGCGTTTGGCGTGTCGTTTGAAGTGCCGGTGGCGATTGTGCTGTTGTGCTGGAGTGGCGTGGTGACACCGCAAGAGCTGAAGCAAAAACGTCCCTACGTGCTGGTTGGCGCATTTGTCGTGGGCATGTTGCTGACGCCACCGGACGTCTTTTCCCAAACGCTGCTCGCGATACCGATGTATCTGTTGTTTGAGATAGGGGTCTTTTTTGCCCGTTTCTACGTCGGTAAAGGACGTCGGAATGACGAGGAAAATCCGGAAGACCCTGCCTCATAACGGCAGAGTTCGCTGGAAATGCCGGCGACGCCGCAGCGCGGTTAAAACGTCATATTGGACACCTCTCGTCGAGAGGTGTTGTTTTTTGAGGGTCTCGTGACTGACGGGACAACGGATGTTAATCGCAGGACTGACGTTAATGTTTGATATTGGAGTTAACCTCACCAGCTCACAGTTCGATAAAGATCGCGAACAGGTCGTGCAGCGTGCCCGCGAGGCGGGCGTCACCGGTCTGCTGATCACCGGCACCAGCGCCGAGGAAAGCGCGCAGGCACTGGCATTGAGCGAAGCCGTTCCGGATTACTGCTGGTCGACCGCAGGCGTTCACCCCCATGACGCCAGCACGTGGACAGACGCGGTGGCGGAACACATTCACCGGTTGGGTCAGCATGATAAGGTTGTCGCTATTGGCGAATGTGGTCTGGACTTTAACCGTAATTTCTCTTCTCCCGAACAGCAGGAACAGGCGTTCAGCGCACAGCTGGCACTTGCGGCCGAGCTGTCTCTGCCGGTGTTTTTGCACTGTCGCGATGCGCACGAACGCTTTATGACATTATTAACGCCGTGGCTGGATAAGCTGCCCGCTGCCGTTGTTCACTGTTTTACGGGAGATCGTCAGGCACTGGACGACTGCCTGCATGCCGGATTGATGGTAGGCATCACCGGCTGGGTTTGCGATGAACGCCGGGGTTTGGCGTTGCGCGAACTGCTGCCGCACATTCCAGATGAGCGGCTGCTATTGGAAACGGATGCGCCCTATTTGCTACCGCGGGATTTAGATCCTAAACCGACTTCCCGACGTAATGAGCCCTGTCATCTTCCCCATATTATCCGGCAGGTTGCCGCCTGGCGCGGACAAGACGCCGTTTGGCTGGGGGAAATGGCGGATGACAATGCCCGCCGGGTTTTCCGGCTGGGTTCGACTGGAGAATAATTCTATGAGCACTGCTTTTCCCGGCGCATTCCCTGGACGACGTCTGCGCCGACTGCGTCGTCATGACTTTAGCCGCCGACTGGTGGCCGAAAATCAGGTGACGGTAAATGACCTCATCTACCCTGTGTTTGTCATGGAAGGAAAGGGGCTACGTCAGGAAGTGCCTTCCATGCCGGGCGTTTTCCGTTTGTCGATCGACGAATTGGTGAAGGAAGCGGAGATTGTCGCAAAACTGGGTATTCCGGTGCTGTCGCTGTTTCCTGTGATCGAGGCGGATAAAAAGTCGCTGCACGCAGAAGAGTCCTACAACCCGGATGGGTTGGTACAACGTGCGGTGCGTGCGTTGAAGTCTGCGGTGCCTGAGCTGGGACTGTTGACGGACGTAGCGTTAGATCCCTATACCACCCACGGTCAGGATGGGATCATCGACGACGACGGCTATGTCGTGAACGACGTGACGAAAACCATCTTGGTTCGCCAGGCGCTATCTCATGCAGACGCAGGCGCGGAAATCGTGGCCCCCAGCGACATGATGGACGGCCGTATTGGCGCTATTCGCAGCCAGCTGGAAACGCAGGGACTGGTTAACACCCAGATCATGGCGTACTCGGCCAAGTATGCCTCCTGTTTTTACGGCCCGTTCCGCGATGCGTTGGGTTCCTCCGGTAACCTGAAAGGCGGCAACAAGAAAACCTATCAGATGGACCCGGCGAACGGCGCGGAAGCGCTGCAGGAGATTGCCCAGGATCTGCAGGAAGGCGCAGATATGGTGATGGTGAAACCGGGTATGCCGTATCTCGATGTGGTCCGTCAGGTGAAAGAGACCTTCGGAGTGCCGACGTTCGCCTATCAGGTTTCCGGTGAATATGCGATGCAGATGGCGGCGATTCAAAACGGCTGGTTGCAGGAACAGCCGGTGGTGATGGAGTCCCTCATGTGCTTCAAACGCGCCGGTGCGGATGGCGTGTTGACTTACTTCGCGAAACGCGTGGCGCAGTGGCTGCGTGAGGAATCTCTGCAGCGCTAACGGCAATCACCGTCAGCATTTTTTGAACTGGCGGTTATCGATGCTCTGCTTAACCTGTTTATTCAGCAGGTTAAGCAGCAGCATAGAGCGTGCCTCACCATCGGGCTCCGCATAGATGGCTTCCAGCCCGTTGAATGTCCCTTCCGTAATCGTCACGGTGTCGCCCGGCTGAGGCGTCTCCGGATCTGTCATCACTAGCGTTGGATTCAGCGCGAGTTCGTCAATGACACCCTGTGGCACCACCGCGGGCAGCGCGCCAAAGCGCACGAAGTGGCTGACGCCGCGCGTTGCGCTAATCGTGGTAGTGTGAATGTGCTCGGGATCGAATGCGACAAACAGATAGTTTGGAAACAGGGGCTCGCTGACCTCGGTACGTTTTCCGCGCACAATCTTTTCAACGGCAATCATCGGGCTCAGGCAGTTGACCGTCTGACGCTCCAGATGCTCTTTTGCCCGCAGCAACTGCCCGCGCTTACAGTAAAGTAGATACCAGGATTCCATAATTTCACTAATCTATTGCAATTTTCGGCCAGAATAACAAAAGCGGCTCGGGATAAATAGCGTCCGCAGGAAGCGACAGTTTGTAGAAGAAACTTTATAATAAGTGCACCACCGAACGTCCTGATGATCAGCATGAAATACCGTGATTTACGTGAATTCCTTTCCCTTCTCGAAGATAAGGGTGAGTTGAAACGCATTACCCAGCCCATCGATCCTCATCTTGAAATGACCGAGATCGCGGATCGCACCCTGCGAGCCGAAGGTCCGGCGCTGCTGTTCGAAAACCCGATCGGCTACGACATGCCGGTCTTGTGTAACCTGTTCGGTACGCCGAAACGCGTTGCATTAGGAATGGGGCAGGATGACGTCAGCGCGTTGCGGGATGTCGGCCGACTGCTGGCATTTTTGAAAGAGCCTGAACCGCCACGTGGATTCCGTGACTTGATGGACAAACTTCCCCGCTTCCGTCAGGTCCTGAACATGCCGACGAAGCGTGTGTCGTCCGCTGCCTGTCAGGAGCATGTGTGGCAGGGGGACGACGTGGACCTGACGCGAATTCCCGTGATGCACTGCTGGCCGGGCGATGCGGCCCCCCTGATCACCTGGGGACTGACGGTCACCCGAGGTCCGTTCAAGGAGCGCCAGAATCTCGGTATCTATCGCCAACAGGTGCTGGGTAAAAACAAACTGATCATGCGCTGGTTGTCTCACCGGGGCGGTGCGCTCGACTTCCAGGAATGGTGTCAGGAACACCCCGGTGAACGTTTCCCCATCGCGGTGGCGCTGGGAGCCGATCCGGCGACAATCCTCGGCGCGGTGACGCCAGTCCCGGATTCGTTATCCGAATATGCCTTTGCCGGACTGTTGCGCGGCCATAAAACCGAGGTGGTGAAATGTCTGTCCTGCGATCTGGAAGTGCCAGCTAGCGCGGAAATCGTGCTGGAAGGGTACATTGAGCCGGGAGAGCTGGCGGAGGAAGGGCCCTACGGTGATCACACCGGCTACTATAATGAGGTCGATAAGTTCCCGGTCTTTACGGTGACGCATGTGACTCAGCGGCAGAACGCGATTTACCACTCAACTTACACCGGCCGTCCGCCGGATGAGCCAGCGGTACTGGGCGTCGCGTTGAACGAAGTTTTCGTGCCGCTGCTGCAGAAACAGTTTCCGGAGATCGTCGACTTTTATCTTCCGCCTGAGGGCTGTTCTTACCGTCTGGCGGTCGTTACTATGAAGAAGCAGTACGCCGGGCATGCTAAGCGGGTGATGATGGGCGTGTGGTCGTTTCTGCGGCAGTTTATGTACACCAAATTTGTTATCGTCTGCGACGATGATATCAATGCCCGGGACTGGAAAGATGTCATTTGGGCGATCACGACGCGGATGGACCCGGCACGAGATACGCTGTTAGTGGAAAACACGCCTATCGACTATCTCGACTTTGCTTCGCCGATTTCCGGGCTTGGCTCCAAAATGGGGCTGGATGCAACCAATAAATGGCCGGGCGAGACCCAACGAGAGTGGGGCGAACCGATAACCAAAGATCCGCAGGTTGTGGCCCGCATCGATGCCATCTGGGATGAGTTAGCCATTTTCGATGACAGCGGCAAGCGGCGCTAATCGACCGTTACCGCCATTTCCCATTTCGTTTAGATGACCCTACAGAGGGAACGCATGACAACATTGAGCTGTAAAGTAACATCAGTAGAGACGATTACCGATACGGTTTATCGGGTTCGTTTATTACCTTCAGCCCCGTTTTCCTTCCGTGCCGGCCAGTATCTGATGGTAGTGATGGACGAGCGGGACAAGCGCCCGTTTTCTATCGCTTCGACGCCGATGGATACCGATTTTATCGAGCTACACATTGGCGCGTCGGACATGAATCTTTACGCGATGGCTGTAATGGATCGCATTCTAAAAGAAGACACTCTGGAAGTGGATGTTCCGCACGGCGAGGCCTGGCTGCGAGACGACAGCGATCGTCCGTTGATTTTGGTTGCGGGCGGCACCGGCTTCTCTTATGTCCGTTCGATCCTGCTGACCGTGCTGGCCCATCAGCCGCAGCGCCCGGTCTCTATCTATTGGGGCGGTCGGGAACCTCAACACCTCTATGATTTGGGTACGCTGGAGTCGCTGGCGGAACAGCATCCGAATTTGCAAGTTGTGCCGGTGGTTGAACAGGCGGAAGACGGCTGGCGTGGGCGCACTGGTACGGTGCTGAGCGCGGTACTGCAAGACTTCGGCTCGTTGGCGGATCATGATATCTACATCGCGGGTCGGTTCGAAATGGCGAAAGTCGCGCGTGAACGTTTCTGTAACGAGCGTGGCGCACAGCAAGAACGTCTGTTCGGTGACGCATTCTCCTTCATTTAAGACCTTCCTTTCGCAATAACCGGCTTCGTACATCACGGGGCCGGTTGCCTATGTATGTCCTAACCGCTCGTGCGTGAATCATTGCTGATTGTCCGTCTTCCATTTCGCCGTTCGGCGACGTCTTTGGCTTTGCCTGTGGGAGTGCGTAACAACACCCTGTGGTACTCCTGCGTCAGGGGGCGACCCTGCCGGATCCCCGGCGCTGTGTTAACATAAAAAATACGCTGTGGTAGATGGAGATACTGATGGAATCGCTGGCCTCTTTGTATCATCAACATGTCGTGACGCTGCAACAACGCACGCAAGCCGCGCTTGAACGCGACAATCTGGATGCGTTGCTGATCCACTCCGGAGAGCTGTTAACGCTGTTTCTGGATGACCACGATTATCCGTTCAAGGTGAATCCGCATTTCAAAGCCTGGCTGCCGGTGACGCAGGTGCCGAACTGTTGGCTGTGGGTCGATGGGCTGAACAAGCCGCGCCTGTGGTTTTATTCCCCCGTGGATTTTTGGCACAGCGTCTCTTCACTGCCGGATAGCTTTTGGACCAAAGAGTTCGATATCCAGGTGCTTCGAGATGCCGACGATATCGGTCATGCGCTGCCTGCGGCGCGTCAGAACGTGAGCTACATCGGCAGCGCCACACAACGCGCAGTCGATCTTGGCATCACCCCTGAGCACATCAATCCCCGGAGCGTGTTGAACTACCTTCACTATTACCGCGCCTACAAAACGGATTATGAGCTGGCGTGTATGCGCGAAGCGCAGAAAACCGCGGTATCGGGCCATCGCGCGGCGCTGGAAGCGTTCCAGTCCGGTATGAGCGAGTTCGATATCAACCTCGCTTATCTGACGGCGACCGGCCATCGAGACAGCGACGTGCCTTATGACAACATTGTGGCGCTGAACGAGCATGCCGCGGTGTTGCACTACACCCAACTGAAGCATCACGTTCCAGGCGAAATCCGCAGTTTCTTGATTGACGCCGGCGCGCAATACAACGGATATGCGGCGGACATTACCCGCAGCTATGCCGGTCAGCACGACGGCGATTTCGCCGCGCTGGTCAAAGATCTCAACCATGAACAGCGAGCGTTGATGGATACGTTGAAATCAGGCGTTCGCTATACCGAATATCATGAGCAGATGCATCGTCGGCTGGCCGGACTGCTGAAGCGCCATAAGCTGGTGGGCGGCCTTAGCGAGGAGGCGATGGTTGAGCAAGGGATGACGCGGCCATTTTTACCGCATGGCCTGGGTCATCTTCTGGGGTTGCAGGTCCATGATGTCGGCGGGTTTATGCAAGACGATACGGGCACCACGCTGGCTGCACCCGAATGCTATCCTTATCTGCGCTGCACGCGAATTCTGGAGCCCCGGATGGTGGTGACTATCGAACCCGGACTTTACTTCATCGACTCTCTGCTGGAGCCTTGGCGCGCAGGCGCGCTTCGTCAGCACTTCAACTGGCAGAAGATCGATGCGCTGCGCCCTGCGGGAGGTATTCGTATCGAAGATAACGTCGTGATCCACGACAAGCGTATCGAAAACCTGACTCGCGCGCTTAATCTCGACTGATGTCTTCTTATCCGGTTCCGGCTGAGCAAGTCAGCGTCAGCGAAGAAATTAAAAAAAGTCGTTTTATCAGCGTGATAAGCCCTGCCTGCGGCGTAGAGGCGGCAAAAGCCTTCATCAATACCTTGCGGGAGCAACATCCTGCGGCGGTTCATCACTGCTGGGCTTATGTCGCGGGCGCGCCCGACGATTCTCAACAGTTGGGCTTCTCTGATGATGGCGAACCGGCGGGCACAGCGGGGAAACCGATACTGGCACAGCTGATGGGCAGCGGTATCGGCGAAGTGGCGGCTGTCGTCGTCCGCTATTACGGCGGCGTCAAGCTTGGCACCGGTGGGTTGGTACGAGCTTACGGCGGTGGTGTGCAGCAGGCGTTGAAACAAATGACACTCACGCAGCGCGTGTTGCTGCAGGAGTATCAGCTACAGTGTGATTACCCGCTGCTGGCTCCCGTCGAAGCTATCGTGCGTCAGTTAGAAGGGCAGATTGTGTCGACGGAGTATGGCGCTGATGTCAGGCTCCAACTGGCGTTGCCTTTAAACGCCGCTGATGAGGCGGATCGTCGATTGCGAGATATTAGTCGCGGTGCGTTGCAATTACTGCCAATTTCACAATAATCCCAGCGCGAACTCATTGAACTTTTTGTTAAGGAAGGCCCCGTAATGCACTTGCGCGCCATAACCCGCATCGTTGGCCTGCTGGTCATCCTGTTTTCTGGCACTATGTTTATCCCCGGCCTGGTGGCGCTCATTTATCGCGACGGAGCGGGTAAAGCCTTTACGCAGACGTTCATCGCCGCGTTGATTATCGGGCTGGTGCTCTGGTTTCCTAACCGCAAGCATCGCCATGAGCTTAAAGCGCGAGAAGGCTTTTTGATTGTGGTGCTGTTCTGGACGGTGCTGGGAAGTGTCGGGGCGCTGCCTTTTCTGTTTACCGACCGGCCGAACTTAACGATTACGGATGCGTTTTTCGAATCTTTCTCCGGCCTGACGACGACCGGTGCGACCACGTTGGTCGGCTTGGATTCGATGCCTAAAGCTATCCTGTTTTACCGCCAGATGCTGCAATGGATGGGCGGCATGGGGATCATCGTGTTGGCGGTGGCTATTCTGCCGATTTTGGGCGTCGGGGGCATGCAGCTATACCGCGCAGAAATGCCCGGTCCGCTGAAAGATAACAAAATGCGTCCTCGTATCGCGGAAACGGCTAAGACGCTGTGGTTGATCTACCTGCTGCTCACGGTGCTATGTGCGTTGTCTCTTTGGTTAGCGGGGATGCCGATATTTGACGCCATCGGCCATAGTTTTTCGACGATCGCGATAGGGGGCTTCTCAACTCATGACGCGAGCATCGGCTACTTTAATAGTCCAACCATCAATACCATTATTGCCATTTTCCTATTAATTTCGGGCTGTAACTTTGGCCTTCATTTCGCGGTATTGAGCGGGCGCAGCCTGAAAGTGTACTGGCGCGATCCGGAATTCCGCATGTTCATTTTTGTCCAGATGTCTCTGGTCGCTGTCTGTACCGTCGTGCTGTGGTTCCATAATGTGTACAGCTCGGGGATGGATACGCTGAACCAGGCGTTTTTCCAGGTGGTCTCGATGGCGACGACCGCAGGGTTTACGACGGACAGTATTTCGCACTGGCCATTATTCCTACCGGTACTGCTACTGTGCTCAGCTTTTATCGGCGGTTGCGCAGGCTCGACGGGCGGTGGACTTAAAGTTATCCGTATCTTACTGCTGTTCTTACAAGGTTCGCGTGAGCTGAAGAGGCTGGTCCACCCTAACGCGGTCTATACCATCAAACTGGGACAACGCGCGTTGCCGGAAAGAATACTTGAGGCTGTATGGGGATTCTTTTCCGCCTACGCGCTGGTATTTATCGTCAGCATGTTGGCCGTGATTGCGACCGGCGTTGATGATTTTTCGGCGTTTGCCGCCGTTGCAGCTACGCTAAACAATCTTGGTCCCGGTTTGGGCGTGGTGGCGGATAACTTCACCTCAATGAATGATGCTGCAAAATGGATACTCATTTTGACGATGCTGTTTGGTCGTCTCGAGGTATTCACGCTGTTGGTGCTGTTTACGCCGACCTTCTGGCGGGAATAACAAAAGAGGACTCCTTAGAATGAAAGCATTGATCCTGTTTTCGACGACTGATGGGCAAACAGAGGCGATCGCCAATGTCATTGCTGATGAATTGAAAGAGACGCAGGTCTGTGATGTCGTCAATATTGATGATGCCGACAAAATCGAACTGTCTGAGTATGAGAAAATCCTTTTAGGGGCGTCTGTCCGCTACGGGCACTTTGCACCGGCGCTGGATCAGTTCATCCAGCGCAATCTGGTTTTACTGCAAAACAAGCCGAGTGCTTTCTTCTCGGTGAACCTGACGGCGCGCAAACCGGAAAAAAACACGGTGCAAACCAATGCGTATACGCGCAAGTTCTTACTGCGTTGTCCCTGGAAGCCCGACTTGGGGGCGGTATTCGCGGGAGCGCTGCGTTATCCCCGATATCGATGGTTCGATCGCGTCATGATTCAGTTAATTATGCGTATGACGGGAGGAGAAACGGATGCGTCGCGTGAGATTGAATATACCGATTGGCATCAGGTTCGCGATTTCGCTCAGCAATTCGGGCAATTAACGCTGAAAAAAAAGGCATAATGAGGGTTATTGCAACGTATTGATGGAAAAAGACTCGCTTGAATATCTTTTTGCATTTAGCGCTTGTCAGCCCGAAATAACTCCCTATAATGCGCTCCCACTGACACGGCAAAGCGGACAACGCGATGCGGTGACAGTCGAAGAAAAACGAAGAAAGTCGTTGACTTCAAAAGCGGAAACCGTAATATATGCGGCCCGCGGCCACTGAAAGTGGCGCTGCTCTTTAACAATTTAATCAGACAATCTGTGTGGGCACTCACAAGACACTATCGCAACTAGATACGAAAAAGTCTTGAAGAGTGAACAACAGTTAATTCATTACGAATGAACAGTAAATTCTTTGAGCATCGCTATTAACTTAGCAAATCAAGCTTTTAATTGAAGAGTTTGATCATGGCTCAGATTGAACGCTGGCGGCAGGCCTAACACATGCAAGTCGAGCGGCAGCGGAAAGTAGCTTGCTACTTTGCCGGCGAGCGGCGGACGGGTGAGTAATGTCTGGGGATCTGCCCGATGGAGGGGGATAACTACTGGAAACGGTAGCTAATACCGCATAACGTCGCAAGACCAAAGTGGGGGACCTTCGGGCCTCACACCATCGGATGAACCCAGATGGGATTAGCTAGTAGGCGGGGTAAAGGCCCACCTAGGCGACGATCTCTAGCTGGTCTGAGAGGATGACCAGCCACACTGGAACTGAGACACGGTCCAGACTCCTACGGGAGGCAGCAGTGGGGAATATTGCACAATGGGGGAAACCCTGATGCAGCCATGCCGCGTGTATGAAGAAGGCCTTCGGGTTGTAAAGTACTTTCAGCGGGGAGGAAGGGAGTAAGGTTAATAGCCTTATTCATTGACGTTACCCGCAGAAGAAGCACCGGCTAACTCCGTGCCAGCAGCCGCGGTAATACGGAGGGTGCAAGCGTTAATCGGAATGACTGGGCGTAAAGCGCACGCAGGCGGTTTGTTAAGTCAGATGTGAAATCCCCGAGCTTAACTTGGGAACTGCATTTGAAACTGGCAAGCTAGAGTCTTGTAGAGGGGGTAGAATTCCAGGTGTAGCGGTGAAATGCGTAGAGATCTGGAGGAATACCGGTGGCGAAGGCGGCCCCCTGGACAAAGACTGACGCTCAGGTGCGAAAGCGTGGGGAGCAAACAGGATTAGATACCCTGGTAGTCCACGCTGTAAACGATGTCGACTTGGAGGTTGCGGTCTTGAACTGTGGCTTCCGGAGCTAACGCGTTAAGTCGACCGCCTGGGGAGTACGGCCGCAAGGTTAAAACTCAAATGAATTGACGGGGGCCCGCACAAGCGGTGGAGCATGTGGTTTAATTCGATGCAACGCGAAGAACCTTACCTACTCTTGACATCCAGAGAATTTAGCAGAGATGCTTTAGTGCCTTCGGGAACTCTGAGACAGGTGCTGCATGGCTGTCGTCAGCTCGTGTTGTGAAATGTTGGGTTAAGTCCCGCAACGAGCGCAACCCTTATCCTTTGTTGCCAGCACATAATGGTGGGAACTCAAAGGAGACTGCCGGTGATAAACCGGAGGAAGGTGGGGATGACGTCAAGTCATCATGGCCCTTACGAGTAGGGCTACACACGTGCTACAATGGCGCATACAAAGAGAAGCGAACTTGCGAGAGTAAGCGGACCTCATAAAGTGCGTCGTAGTCCGGATTGGAGTCTGCAACTCGACTCCATGAAGTCGGAATCGCTAGTAATCGTAGATCAGAATGCTACGGTGAATACGTTCCCGGGCCTTGTACACACCGCCCGTCACACCATGGGAGTGGGTTGCAAAAGAAGTAGGTAGCTTAACCTTCGGGAGGGCGCTTACCACTTTGTGATTCATGACTGGGGTGAAGTCGTAACAAGGTAACCGTAGGGGAACCTGCGGTTGGATCACCTCCTTACCAAAGTGAAGTGCTAGTGAAGTGCTCACACAGATTGTCTGATGAAAAAGCAAGAGCAAAAAGCGCACCTGTTGATGATGAGTCTCTGACTCATGCTGATGCGGAACGATTAAGCCTGAGGTTTAGTCGGATTTCGTGTCCCCATCGTCTAGAGGCCTAGGACACCGCCCTTTCACGGCGGTAACAGGGGTTCGAATCCCCTTGGGGACGCCATACCGATAATGAGTGAAAGGCATTATCAACCGAATATCTTAAAGATGACTTTAACGAGTCGTGTTTAAGATATTGCTCTTTAACAATCTGGAACAAGCTGAAATTTGAAACGATGCAGCTGAACATATCTCTCCGTGCAGTACTGAGATGTGATTTGGTTGTATCAGAGTCTCTCAAATAATCGCAGCGCGAAGTGTTTTACGAAACACCTTCGGGTTGTGAGGTTAAGTGACTAAGCGTACACGGTGGATGCCTAGGCAGTCAGAGGCGATGAAGGGCGTGCTAATCTGCGATAAGCGTCGGTAAGGTGATATGAACCGTTATACCCGACGATACCCGAATGGGGAAACCCAGTGCAATCCGTTGCACTATCATGTCATGAATACATAGTGACATGAGGCGAACCGGGGGAACTGAAACATCTCAGTACCCCGAGGAAAAGAAATCAACCGAGATTCCCCTAGTAGCGGCGAGCGAACGGGGAGGAGCCCAGAACCTGAATCAGTTTGTGTCTTAGTGGAAGCGTCTGGAAAGTCGCACGACAGAGGGTGATAGTCCCGTACACGAAGAGGCATGAGTTGTGAGTTCGATGAGTAGGGCGGGACACGTGTTATCCTGTCTGAATATGGGGGACCATCCTCCAAGGCTAAATACTCCTGACTGACCGATAGTGAACCAGTACCGTGAGGGAAAGGCGAAAAGAACCCCGGCGAGGGGAGTGAAATAGAACCTGAAACCGTGTACGTACAAGCAGTGGGAGCCTTGATTTATCAGGGTGACTGCGTACCTTTTGTATAATGGGTCAGCGACTTATATTCTGTAGCAAGGTTAACCGAATAGGGGAGCCGCAGGGAAACCGAGTCTTAACTGGGCGTTAAGTTGCAGGGTATAGACCCGAAACCCGGTGATCTAGCCATGGGCAGGTTGAAGGTTGGGTAACACTAACTGGAGGACCGAACCGACTAATGTTGAAAAATTAGCGGATGACTTGTGGCTGGGGGTGAAAGGCCAATCAAACCGGGAGATAGCTGGTTCTCCCCGAAAGCTATTTAGGTAGCGCCTCGTGAACTCATCTTCGGGGGTAGAGCACTGTTTCGACTAGGGGGCCATCCCGGCTTACCAACTCGATGCAAACTACGAATACCGAAGAATGTTATCACGGGAGACACACGGCGGGTGCTAACGTCCGTCGTGAAGAGGGAAACAACCCAGACCGCCAGCTAAGGTCCCAAAGTCATGGTTAAGTGGGAAACGATGTGGGAAGGCCCAGACAGCCAGGATGTTGGCTTAGAAGCAGCCATCATTTAAAGAAAGCGTAATAGCTCACTGGTCGAGTCGGCCTGCGCGGAAGATGTAACGGGGCTAAACCATGCACCGAAGCTGCGGCAGCGACACTTAGGTGTTGTTGGGTAGGGGAGCGTTCTGTAAGCCTGCGAAGGTGGCCTGTGAGGGTTGCTGGAGGTATCAGAAGTGCGAATGCTGACATAAGTAACGATAATGCGGGTGAAAAACCCGCACGCCGGAAGACCAAGGGTTCCTGTCCAACGTTAATCGGGGCAGGGTGAGTCGACCCCTAAGGCGAGGCCGAAAGGCGTAGTCGATGGGAAACAGGTTAATATTCCTGTACTTGGTGTTACTGCGAAGGGGGGACGGAGAAGGCTAGGTTATCCGGGCGACGGTTGTCCCGGTTTAAGCGTGTAGGTGGATGTTTTTGGTAAATCCGGAACATCATTAACACTGAGGCGTGATGACGAGTCACTACGGTGATGAAGTAGCCGATGCCAAGCTTCCAGGAAAAGCCTCTAAGCTCCAGGTAACACGAAATCGTACCCCAAACCGACACAGGTGGTCAGGTAGAGAATACCAAGGCGCTTGAGAGAACTCGGGTGAAGGAACTAGGCAAAATGGTGCCGTAACTTCGGGAGAAGGCACGCTGGTGTTGGTGAAGGGACTTGCTCCCGGAGCTGATACCAGTCGCAGATACCAGCTGGCTGCAACTGTTTAATAAAAACACAGCACTGTGCAAACACGAAAGTGGACGTATACGGTGTGACGCCTGCCCGGTGCCGGAAGGTTAATTGATGGGGTCAGCCGCAAGGCGAAGCTCTTGATCGAAGCCCCGGTAAACGGCGGCCGTAACTATAACGGTCCTAAGGTAGCGAAATTCCTTGTCGGGTAAGTTCCGACCTGCACGAATGGCGTAATGATGGCCAGGCTGTCTCCACCCGAGACTCAGTGAAATTGAACTCGCTGTGAAGATGCAGTGTACCCGCGGCAAGACGGAAAGACCCCGTGAACCTTTACTATAGCTTGACACTGAACCTTGAGCCTTGATGTGTAGGATAGGTGGGAGGCTTTGAAGTGTGGACGCCAGTCTGCATGGAGCCAACCTTGAAATACCACCCTTTAATGTTTGATGTTCTAACGTGGGCCCCTAATCGGGGTTGCGGACAGTGTCTGGTGGGTAGTTTGACTGGGGCGGTCTCCTCCCAAAGAGTAACGGAGGAGCACGAAGGTTAGCTAATCCTGGTCGGACATCAGGAGGTTAGTGCAAAGGCATAAGCTAGCTTGACTGCGAGAGTGACGGCTCGAGCAGGTGCGAAAGCAGGTCTTAGTGATCCGGTGGTTCTGAATGGAAGGGCCATCGCTCAACGGATAAAAGGTACTCCGGGGATAACAGGCTGATACCGCCCAAGAGTTCATATCGACGGCGGTGTTTGGCACCTCGATGTCGGCTCATCACATCCTGGGGCTGAAGTAGGTCCCAAGGGTACGGCTGTTCGCCGTTTAAAGTGGTACGCGAGCTGGGTTTAGAACGTCGTGAGACAGTTCGGTCCCTATCTGCCGTGGGCGTTGGAAGATTGAGGGGGGTTGCTCCTAGTACGAGAGGACCGGAGTGAACGCACCACTGGTGTTCGGGTTGTCATGCCAATGGCATTGCCCGGTAGCTAAGTGCGGAAGAGATAACCGCTGAAAGCATCTAAGCGGGAAACTTGCCCCGAGATGAGTCTTCCCTGGGACCTTGAGTCCCCTGAAGGGCCGTTGAAGACGACGACGTAGATAGGCTGGATGTGTAAGCGTAGCGATACGTTGAGCTAACCAGTACTAATGACCCGAGAGGCTTAACCTTACAACACCGAAGGTGTTTTTAGAGAGACGTATTCAGCTTGTTCGAAGATTGGTTCTGATGGTTGCGTGGAAGTAGGACGTAACGGTTGGGATGAAACAGAATTTGCCTGGCGGCGATAGCGCGGTGGTCCCACCTGACCCCATGCCGAACTCAGCAGTGAAACGCCGTAGCGCCGATGGTAGTGTGGGGTCTCCCCATGTGAGAGTAGGGAACTGCCAGGCATTAATTTAAGTAGAAACCCTCAGCGCAAGCTGGGGGTTTTTGCGTTGGGGCGACGCGGACAGAGCCGCACTGTATCTGCACCGCGCCAGCACACAGCCCTTGTAGTCCCGCCCTTCGGTGATGGACACGGGGACACGATTGATGGCCATGAGTCGGGTTCTGCAAGTGTCTCCGTGGCTCATAAGACCGTTGTGATGACCTATTCCTGCTCAACAGCTTGCTCCCTTTACCCATCCTGACCCCATGCTTCCTTGATTCTGCACCTAGACTTATTTATCCCGCTGGTATCAGTCCTGAGTGAGGTTAAACTCTCTTTTGCCCCTGCTTTGTGATGACTCGGTACTGACCATGCCGATGAGGCGTCGCGCGAAGAGTCTGGCGTGAAATGCGAAAGGGCTGCCATGCGGTGGATAAGCCTGATGATGTCCGCCACCATTTAGACCCAACCCAACCCAACCCAACCCAACCCAACCTCAGGCCCAGACGCGGCTACGCCGCGCCCGGTCAGGTCTGCGCTACGTTTTAATGCTGGCCTGTAAGGTATCTACCGTTGATGCTTGCCGGGGTGATGAGATAACGGGAGCAAACCACCGATCGCTAATTACGCTGTCTTCATTCCTGTACGTTACGTCTCCCGTGACCTCTGTGAGCCCTGACTTCATCGTTCACACACAAGGTCAAGTTCTTCCCGCCGATCTCTGGTGCCACCACAGATCGGCAGTGGCCGGTCACTCGATAACTGAGGCACGGTGCGTCGGCTGTTTTGGTTGGTACATGCACTATCTGCCATTAACTCACTGGCACCACATCAGCGTGCAGTTTTCGCTATTCATCACGATGACCCACTTGGGGCATACTTTTTCACTAGTGTCACCAACGATGATCCCGCGGTTTTCATATTTGTTGCATGAGTGTCTAAGCAACTAGGTACCCAACAACCTTAACGACTGCCGAGGTAACAGCACCTGCGTTACGCGGTGGTCTGAAGGATCTGTTGGTCTATCCAAAACTTCATCTTTAGTTCTGCCCTGAGAGTATTCATTCAATTAGCAATCGATGAGATAGCTTAAGCGGCTTTCTTGCTAGCGAATAGGAGGTTAGTCCCCGTTCAATGAACGATGTCAGGTATTAACGTTAGTGGTAGATAAATGGGCGCTCAGCTTTTGTTCATCGAGCCATACGGCTATACGACTCGAGCGCCTTTAGAAAACACTGCTCAATAATGTTTTTGGATCGAGTAAACTAGAGCGATTAAATATATCGAGCTTGAAGACGACTATGACGAGTGCCGCCGCATCATTACAGCCCTATAACTCATTCTCCCTGCCTGTTTCAGCGAAAGAAGTGGTGACAGCGAATTCAACCGAGGAGCTTCTTAATGCCTGGAAAAACGCAACCATTTCAGACCAGTCAGTACTCATTCTAGGCGGTGGAAGTAATGTCCTTTTCCTTGAGGATTTCGAGGGGTGTGTCGTATTAAATCGTCTGAAAGGGATTGAGATTGACGATACGGATGCGTGTTGGCATCTACACGTGGGCGCAGGCGAAGTCTGGCATGACCTGGTCGAATTCACCCTTAATCAGGGTATTCCCGGATTAGAGAACCTGGCCTTGATCCCGGGCTGTGTCGGTTCGTCTCCGATTCAAAATATAGGGGCATATGGCGTTGAGCTGCAAGACGTGTGTGCCTATGTCGATGTCTTGGACCTCAATACCGGTGAACAAATGCGGTTGGCGCACGAGAGTTGCCAGTTTGGCTACCGTGAAAGCATTTTTAAGCATCAATACCGCGACGGCTATGCGATTACAGCAGTCGGACTCACCTTACCCAAACTCTGGCGGCCTGTGCTCAACTACGGCGATCTGTCGCGACTCGATCTTCAAACTGTGACCCCACGGGTCGTCTTCGATTCGGTGTGCGCTATGCGCAAGAGCAAGCTGCCCGATCCTGCCGTGAATGGAAATGCAGGCAGCTTTTTCAAGAATCCGGTGCTTCCGGCCGTCCATGCAAACGAGCTATTACGGCAATTTCCTCTGGCGCCGCATTATCCTCAGGTTAACGGCGACGTTAAATTTGCCGCCGGATGGCTTATCGACCAGTGTGAGCTTAAAGGCTATCGCATCGGTGATGCTGCGGTACATGCCAATCAGGCCTTGGTTCTTATCAATGCAGGGAATGCAACCAGCAAAGATGTCGTGACCTTGGCGCGTTACGTTCGTCATCAGGTAGCTGAAAAATTTGGCATTGGGTTGGAACCTGAAGTGCGATTTATCGCTGGTCAGGGTGAAGTTAACGCGGTCGAGGTGCTGGCATGAGAGATAATACCGTTCCACTGAAGTTGATCTCCATTTTAGCCGATGGCGAATTTTATTCGGGTGAAGTGCTGGGTGAACGCTTGGGTATGAGTCGTTCAGCAATCAACAAACACATTCACACCATCCGTGAATGGGGCCTCGATGTTTATACCGTAACAGGTAAAGGCTATGCGTTACCTGCACCAATAGAGCTGCTGGATGCCGAAAAAATCCGGGCGTTAACCAACGGTGGAAATATCGATGTGCTGCCCGTCATTGACTCTACCAATCAATATTTGCTGGATCGCCTCGATATAGTTTCATCGGGGGACGTTTGCATCTCCGAATATCAGCAGGCAGGACGTGGCCGGAGAGGGCGGCGATGGTTCTCTCCCTTTGGCGCGAACCTTTACTTATCGCTCTACTGGCGTTTAGAGCAAGGACCCGCGGCCGCGATTGGCGTTAGCCTGGTCATTGGCATCATCATGGCGGAAGTGCTGCACAGTCTGGGAGCGGATGGCGTTCGGGTTAAGTGGCCCAACGATCTTTACTTGAATGACCGCAAGCTGGCTGGAATTCTGGTTGAGCTAAACGGTAGAACCGGCGATGCGGCTCACCTCGTCATTGGCGCCGGTATCAATCTGAGCATGCGCGAGCCGGGAGCGGAAATGATCAATCAAGGCTGGATCAATCTTCAGGAAGCCGGGGTAGCGGTCGATCGCAACACACTGGCGGCCCGCTTGATTACTGAATTACGCGCGGCACTGGTTTCTTTCGAACAGCACGGCTTGGCGCCTTTCATTCCCCGCTGGAAGTCACTGGATAATTTTTATAATCGGCCGGTAAAACTCCTGATGGGTGATAGAGAGATTGTCGGAGTTGATAAAGGCATCGATAACCAAGGAGCATTGCTGCTGGAGCAAAACGGCGTATTGATACCCTATATCGGGGGGAGATTTCGTTGCGAGGCGTATCAAAAGAATAAGGGGATGGGTATCCCCTGAGCATATTATTTACGCAGCGTTACGCGCTCGACAGCATGATTGGCGCTTTTCGTCATAATCAAACTGGCCCTTTCTCGGGTAGGAAGAATATTTTTCTTCAGATTTAACCCGTTGATTTCGCTCCATACCTGAGATGCAAACTCCATGGCTTCTTCTTCCGTAATTTTCGCATAGTTGTGGAAGTAGGAGTCCGGATTGGCAAACGCACCCTGTCTGAACTTCAGGAATCGGTTGATGTACCAGCTTTTCAGCAACTCTTCCGGCGCATCTACATAGATTGAGAAGTCCACGAAGTCGGATACGAAGACCCGATGTGGATCATGAGGATAGTCCATACCACTCTGCAAAACGTTTAAGCCTTCCAATATAAGAATATCGGGCTGCTCAATGACTTGATGACGGTCCGGGACGATGTCGTAGGTCAAATGGGAGTAGGTTGGCGCAACGACTCTGGGAGCCCCTGACTTCACCTCAGAAACGAATTTCACCAGACTGTGCATATCATAAGACTGGGGAAATCCTTTCTTCTTCATCAGGTTTCTTTCTTTTAACACTTTGTTGGGATGTAAGAACCCGTCAGTGGTAATCAGTTCAACCGTACGGTGTTCAGGCCAGCGTCTGAGCAGAGCCTGTAAGACGCGCGCAGTGGTGCTTTTACCAACAGCCACACTGCCCGCCACCCCAATAATGTAGGGGATCTTTTGTCCTTTGGTGCCTAAAAACTGTTCCAGCACTGCCTGGCGACGCAAATTGGAGCTGATATAAAAGTTCAATAAACGCGAGAGTGGCAGATAAATTTCTGCAACTTCGTCCAGGGATAGATCCTCATTGATACCTTTGAGTTTTAATATTTCATTCTCTGTCAGCGTTAACGGGACCGAATCCCGCAACGTCGCCCACTGCTGACGATCAAATTGCAGATATGGTGTGGCCAAGGATTGCTCTCTATCTCTCATAAATACGTTTCTACATGCCAGTACAGCGTTAAAAGGTGTCATACCGGTCTTAAAACCGTCGGATAAAAAGACCACCCACCTTTTATTGGGGGAAATGATGACGGGCAGATTACCACCATGCGGGTAAAGAAAAGAAGAAGAAATCCAATGCACGCTGATGCCTTAATAAAGGCCTCAGCGTTATTTTAGTCAGTGATTAACGACTCGCCTCATTTCATTATAAAAAGGCGTTTGTAATAAATGGCCGTAGGATGATAAGTCCCTTCAGGTGTGCAAGCGTAATCAGGAATCTCGCCCAAATAAGAGTAGCCTTGCGACTGGTAAAATAATTCTGCAGCCGAACCGGCTTCCGTATCAAGATAAAGCAGACCGCGTTGCAGGCTCAACGCTGACTCTTCGAGTGTTTGCAAAAGATGATGTCCTATCCCTTTGCGGTGATGCTGTTGATGAACAAGCATTTTCTGAATTTCAGCTCGATTTTGCCCATTCGATTTCTGGCAAAGCTCCAATTGCACGGTTCCTACAACTCCATTTTCATCAAGCGTGATCCAAAGAAGACGTTCTCCGTTCGCAATGGCATGCCTCAGTTCGTGGAAGTAACCTTCAGCATCTTCATAGGACAAAGGGGTTCGATATCCGACGGAACTGCCGTGCTCGACGGCATTAATGAGTAATCCCGCCAATGCATGTCGATACAAAGGAAGGGTAGAGGTGGAGAGTAAAACGGTTTTCATGAAGTATCTCCTGCGAAAGCAAACGGCGAGGGAGGGCCAATTACCCGTAATGAGCAAAAAACATACCACTGCCGTCATCATCCTTTGGTTTTTAGGTCAGTGATATACGAAAGTGTCTTGGCTGACCGAGGCTTGCTGGTCTATATGAAGAAGAAATAGTGAGGTGGAGTGTTGTTTTAACCTTGAGGAAAATGCTGCTGAGGTCGATGGTGTGATGCATATTTGCACGAATTGCTAACGCTTATGGAAAAGAATGTCCAAAAATGTGCAAAATCTAAGCGGTAGTGCATTTTAAGCGATTTTTTTGTTGCATAGACCGGCCAGTCTACCTAGAATGCGCAGCACTTGATGCCGGCTTAGCTCAGTTGGTAGAGCAACTGACTTGTAATCAGTAGGTCGCCAGTTCGACTCCGGCAGCCGGCACCATCAAGTACACAACCAGGTGGGGTTCCCGAGCGGCCAAAGGGAGCAGACTGTAAATCTGCCGTCACAGACTTCGAAGGTTCGAATCCTTCCCCCACCACCAATTCAAGCCATAAACAATGGCTGAATCAACGTGATAGAGCTTCATATTTCATGTTGATGAAGGTGAGAAGTTGCGTGGCGAATCTTCCTACTTCCACCATCAATTCAATCCTGAAACAGGATTAAGACGGTCTGATGTGTCTAAATCGGATCGGAAAAATCTTGGCGCGAATGTAATATGTGCCGGGGTTTTTAACTCTACAAAGAAATCAGGTAGCCGAGTTCCAGGATGCGGGCATCGTATAATGGCTATTACCTCAGCCTTCCAAGCTGATGATGTGGGTTCGATTCCCACTGCCCGCTCCATATTAGATGTGCTGATATAGCTCAGTTGGTAGAGCGCACCCTTGGTAAGGGTGAGGTCGGCAGTTCGAATCTGCCTATCAGCACCACTCCTTTTATATTCCTCCTGATTTCCTTTTGTTAAGCTCAGCAAGTAATTGCTTGGTTGATGTGGTGATATCACCGATTTATCCGTGTCTTAGAGGGACAATCGATGTCTAAAGAAAAATTTGAACGTACTAAACCGCACGTTAACGTCGGTACTATCGGCCACGTTGACCATGGTAAAACAACGCTGACCGCTGCTATCACTACCGTATTGGCGAAAGTCTACGGCGGTGCTGCTCGCGCATTCGACCAGATCGATAACGCGCCGGAAGAAAAAGCACGTGGTATCACCATCAACACTTCTCACGTTGAGTACGATACCCCGACTCGCCACTACGCGCACGTTGACTGCCCAGGGCATGCCGACTACGTGAAAAACATGATCACCGGTGCTGCCCAGATGGACGGCGCGATCCTGGTAGTTGCAGCGACTGACGGCCCGATGCCGCAGACTCGTGAGCACATCCTGCTGGGTCGTCAGGTAGGCGTTCCGTTCATCATCGTGTTCCTGAACAAATGTGACATGGTTGATGACGAAGAGCTGCTGGAACTGGTTGAAATGGAAGTTCGTGAGCTGCTGTCTCAGTACGACTTCCCGGGCGACGACACTCCGGTAATCCGTGGTTCTGCGCTGAAAGCGCTGGAAGGCGAAGCTGAGTGGGAAGCGAAGATTGTAGAACTGGCAGAAGCGCTGGACAGCTACATCCCGGAACCAGAGCGTGCTATCGACAAGCCGTTCCTGCTGCCGATCGAAGACGTATTCTCTATCTCTGGCCGTGGTACTGTTGTTACCGGTCGTGTAGAGCGCGGCATCATCAAAGTCGGTGAAGAAGTTGAAATCGTGGGTATCAAAGACACGACCAAAACGACTTGTACCGGTGTTGAAATGTTCCGCAAACTGCTGGACGAAGGCCGTGCGGGTGAGAACGTTGGTGTTCTGCTGCGTGGTACTAAACGTGACGAAGTTGAACGTGGTCAGGTACTGGCTAAACCAGGTTCAATCAAACCGCATACGCAGTTCGAATCCGAAGTTTATATTCTGAGCAAAGATGAAGGCGGCCGTCATACTCCGTTCTTCAAAGGCTACCGTCCGCAGTTCTACTTCCGTACAACTGACGTAACGGGCACCATCGAACTGCCGGAAGGCGTTGAAATGGTTATGCCAGGCGACAACATCAAAATGGTTGTTAACCTGATTGCTCCGATCGCGATGGACGACGGTCTGCGTTTCGCAATCCGTGAAGGTGGCCGTACAGTAGGCGCCGGCGTGGTTGCTAAAGTTATCGCTTAATTGCTGATAAGATTTGACGCAACACGCGATAAAAGGGCATCATTTGATGCCCTTTTTCTACGCTGTCAGGGTAGAACCTATCTCATCAGCGATTGTGAAGTATAATCATTGGTGAGATAGGCTCTGTATAAACGGCGTAATCCCGAATTTTCCCTTTATAGGTAGTATTCGGTTTGGTTTGCCCTTCATGCTGGGCAAAAATTATTTGTCTGAATCATTGTGACAGGTTGGTTTATGAGTGCGAATACCGAAGCTCAGGGTAGTGGGCGTGGCCTTGAGGCTCTGAAATGGCTGATCGTCGCTGTTTTGCTGGCTGCGGCGGTTGGCGGTAATTATTATTACCGTGAATTGAGCCTGCCTCTGCGAGCATTGGCTGTTGTTATCCTGATTGCTGTTGCGGGTGGCGTAGCGTTATTGACGACGAAAGGTAAAGCGACCGTTCTGTTTGCGCGTGAAGCTCGTACTGAGGTTCGAAAAGTCATATGGCCGACTCGTCAGGAAACGCTACATACCACGCTGATCGTTGCTGCGGTAACTGCCGTCATGTCACTGATTTTGTGGGGACTGGATGGTATCCTGGTCCGTTTAGTATCGTTTATTACTGGCCTGAGGTTTTAAGATGTCTGAAGCTCCAAAGAAACGTTGGTACGTCGTTCAGGCGTTTTCTGGCTTTGAAGGTCGCGTCGCTCAGTCGTTGCGTGAACACATTAAACTTCACAACATGGAAGACCTGTTTGGTGAAGTGATGGTCCCTACTGAAGAAGTCGTGGAGATCCGTGGCGGACAGCGTCGCAAAAGCGAGCGCAAATTCTTTCCAGGCTATGTGCTTGTGCAGATGGTAATGGAAGATGCTAGCTGGCACCTGGTTCGCAGCGTTCCGCGCGTCATGGGCTTCATTGGCGGTACTTCTGACCGTCCCGCGCCGATTAGCGATAAAGAAGTCGATGCTATCATGAACCGCCTGCAGCAGGTGGGTGACAAGCCGCGTCCGAAAACTCTGTTTGAGCCGGGTGAAATGGTTCGCGTCAATGATGGCCCATTCGCAGACTTTAACGGCGTTGTTGAAGAAGTCGATTACGAGAAGAGCCGCCTGAAAGTTTCTGTCTCTATCTTTGGCCGAGCGACTCCAGTAGAGTTGGATTTCGGTCAGGTAGAGAAAGGCTAATCTGAGCGTTCGTCGCTAAGAATTTCTGCTTGTTTGTGGCGCGAAAATAGACTACTATTTCGCGCCTTTATTTTATGCGTCGATTGACGTGTAAAACGTTTTTATCACTGCGGGGAGCTTTGTTAAACGAAGCGCTATCACCCATTCGAGGAAAGTTAAATGGCCAAGAAAGTACAAGCCTACGTCAAGCTGCAGGTTGCAGCCGGTATGGCTAACCCGAGCCCTCCGGTTGGTCCGGCTCTGGGTCAGCAGGGTGTTAACATCATGGAATTCTGTAAGGCGTTCAATGCTAAGACTGACAGCATTGAAAAAGGTCTGCCGATTCCGGTTGTTATTACCGTTTACTCTGACCGTTCCTTCACCTTCATTACCAAAACTCCGCCGGCAGCAGTTCTGCTGAAAAAAGCGGCTGGTATCAAGTCTGGTTCTGGCAAGCCGAACAAAGACAAAGTAGGTAAAGTAACCCGTGCTCAGGTACGTGAAATCGCAGAAACCAAAGCTGCGGACATGACTGGTTCTGATGTGGAAGCGATGACTCGCTCCATTGAAGGTACCGCTCGTTCCATGGGCCTGGTAGTGGAGGACTAAGAAATGGCTAAGCTGACCAAGCGCATGCGCGTGATCCGTGACAAAGTTGATGCAACTAAACAGTATGACATCAACGAAGCCGTTGCTCTGCTCAAAGAGCTGGCCACTGCGAAATTTGTAGAAAGCGTTGACGTTGCCGTAAACCTGGGCATCGACGCACGTAAATCTGACCAGAACGTACGTGGCGCGACTGTGCTGCCGCACGGTACTGGCCGCAGCGTACGTGTTGCCGTATTTACTCAGGGTGCAAACGCTGAAGCGGCTAAAGCTGCTGGCGCTGACCTGGTAGGTATGGACGACCTGGCTGACCAGATCAAAAAAGGCGAAATGAACTTCGACGTCGTTATTGCTTCTCCGGATGCAATGCGCGTAGTCGGTCAACTCGGCCAGATCCTGGGGCCGCGTGGCCTGATGCCTAACCCGAAAGTGGGTACTGTAACGCCTAACGTTGCTGAAGCTGTTAAAAATGCTAAAGCTGGTCAGGTTCGTTACCGTAACGACAAAAACGGCATCATCCATACCACTATCGGTAAGGTTGATTTCGACGCTGACAAACTGAAAGAAAACCTGGAGTCTCTGCTGGTTGCGCTGAAAAAAGCTAAACCGTCTCAGGCTAAAGGCGTGTACATCAAGAAAGTTAGCCTGTCCACCACCATGGGTGCTGGCTTAGCTGTCGATCAGAGCGGTTTGAACGCCGTAGCTAACTGATAGCTTTTGTTCCTCTTTACTGCGGCGCTGGATTTCTTTATAATCCTACGCCGCATTGTTCCACTTGTGGGACGAAAGAAGAATTTTCGGTTGGAGCCTGGCCTGATCCAGGCCTCCGTCCAAGACCGCAGGTGTTTCGAAAGAAGCTTAATTTTCCTGCGTAGACGGTGACAGAGCCTGAAGAAAAGTTTGACTTGTCTTTGCTGGATTCTGCTCACCGTGTGTTAACGCCTGTCGGTCGTTTTGGCTACAGGTGAAGTGAGTTCCGGAGATCTCTCCGGCCAAATCCAGGAGCAAAAGCTAATGGCATTAAATCTTCAAGACAAACAAGCGATTGTTGCTGAAGTCAGCGAAGTAGCCAAAGGCGCGCAGTCTGCGGTTGTTGCGGATTCTCGTGGCGTTACCGTAGATAAAATGACTGAACTGCGTAAAGCAGGTCGTGAAGCTGGCGTATACATGCGTGTTGTTCGTAACACGCTGCTGCGTCGCTCAGTTGAAGGTACTGAGTTTGAGTGCCTGAAAGACACGTTTATCGGTCCGACCCTGATTGCATACTCAATGGAACACCCGGGCGCTGCTGCTCGTCTGTTCAAAGAGTTCGCGAAAGCGAATGCAAAATTCGAGGTCAAAGCTGCAGCCTTTAACGGCGAGTTGATTCCGGCGGATCAAATTGACCGTCTGGCAACTCTGCCGACTTACGAAGAAGCACTGGCACGTCTGATGTCGACCATGAAAGAAGCCGCTGCTGGCAAACTGGTTCGCACACTGGCTGCTGTACGCGATCAGAAAGAAGCGGCTTAATCGCCCCTTTTTACTGGCATCGTGTTTGCTAACGTATAAACTATTTCTGATTCTTAGGAACTATTGTTATGTCTATCACTAAAGATCAAATTCTGGAAGCAGTAGCAGCTATGTCTGTAATGGACGTTGTTGAACTGGTTTCCGCAATGGAAGAAAAATTCGGTGTTTCTGCTGCTGCCGCTGTAGCTGTTGCTGCTGCTGGCCCGGCTGAAGCTGCTGAAGAAAAAACTGAGTTCGACGTTGTTCTGTCTGCTGTTGGCGGCAACAAAGTTGCAGTTATCAAAGCAGTTCGTAGCGCGACTGGCCTGGGTCTGAAAGAAGCTAAAGACCTGGTAGAATCTGCTCCGGCAGTTCTGAAAGAAGCCATCAGCAAAGACGACGCTGAAGCTCTGAAGAAAGCCCTGGAAGAAGCTGGTGCTTCTGTTGAAGTTAAATAAGTTTAACTTACAGGTTGCAGCCTGATTTATCAGGCTGATGGCTGGTGGCTTTTTAGTCACCAGCCTTTTTGCGCTGTAGGGAATCAATGGTGTTTCACACTGTTTGACCATTGATTAACCCACAATATTTTTTTCTATCGACGACTTAATATACTGCGCCTCCAGCCGCTTTGGCCGCTGAACACGACTGCAGCGAAATGGTTTAAGAGTGATAGAAACAAGTATTGCGAAAAGTGTTCCACTTTTCGATCGATATAAACGGTGTTGCATGAACTGTCCTTTATTTTTAGGACGGACAGAGAGGTTCTACTTTTCAGCGAGCTGAGGAACCCTATGGTTTACTCCTATACCGAGAAAAAACGTATTCGTAAGGACTTTGGTAAGCGTCCGCAAGTTCTGGACGTGCCTTATCTCCTTTCTATCCAGCTTGACTCGTTCCAGAAATTCATCGAGCAAGATCCGGAAGGCCAGTACGGTCTGGAAGCAGCATTCCGTTCTGTATTTCCTATCAAAAGCTACAGCGGTAATTCCGAACTGCAGTATGTGAGCTATCGCCTTGGCGAGCCGGTATTTGACGTTAAAGAATGTCAGATCCGTGGCGTCACATTCTCTGCGCCGTTACGCGTTAAGCTGCGTCTGGTGATCTACGAGCGTGAAGCGCCAGAAGGCACCGTTAAAGATATTAAAGAACAAGAAGTGTACATGGGCGAAATTCCGCTCATGACCGACAACGGTACCTTCGTGATCAACGGCACTGAGCGCGTTATCGTTTCTCAGTTGCATCGTAGCCCGGGCGTATTCTTTGACAGCGACAAGGGTAAAACCCACTCATCAGGTAAGGTACTGTATAACGCACGTATCATTCCTTATCGTGGTTCCTGGCTGGATTTCGAATTCGATCCGAAAGATAACCTGTTTGTCCGTATCGACCGTCGTCGTAAATTGCCTGCGACGATTATCCTACGCGCATTAAACTTCTCTACCGAAGACATTTTGGGCCTGTTCTTTGACAAAATCGTCTATGAAATCAACGGTAACAAGCTGTTGATGGCTCTGGTTCCAGAACGTCTGCGTGGTGACACGGCTTCCTTCGATATCGAAGCCAACGGCAAGGTATACGTCGAGAAAGGTCGTCGTATCACGGCTCGTCACATCCGTCAGTTGGAAAAAGACGGCATCGAAAGCATTGAAGTCCCGGTAGAATACATTGCCGGCAAAGTGCTGGCGAAAGATTATGTTGATGAAAGCACTGGCGAAGTGCTCGCGAATGCGAACATGGAGCTGTCGCTGGATCTGCTGGCCAAACTCAGCCAGTCCGGTCACAAGCAAATTGAAACGCTGTTCACCAACGATCTGGACCACGGTCCTTATATCTCCGAGACCGTCCGCGTCGACCCGACCCACGATCGCCTGAGCGCGTTGGTTGAGATCTACCGCATGATGCGTCCGGGCGAGCCGCCGACACGCGAAGCGGCTGAAAGCCTTTTTGAAAATCTGTTCTTCTCCGAAGATCGTTATGATTTGTCCGCAGTTGGTCGAATGAAATTCAACCGCTCTTTGCTGCGTGAGGAAATCGAAGGTTCCGGTATCCTGAGCAAAGAAGACATTATTGATGTGATGAAGAAACTCATCGACATCCGTAATGGTAAAGGTGAAGTGGATGATATCGACCATCTGGGCAACCGTCGTATTCGTTCTGTCGGCGAAATGGCTGAAAACCAGTTCCGTGTAGGTCTGGTCCGTGTCGAACGTGCAGTTAAAGAGCGTCTGTCTCTGGGCGATCTTGATACGCTGATGCCGCAGGACATGATCAACGCTAAGCCGATTTCGGCTGCGGTAAAAGAGTTCTTTGGTTCCAGCCAGCTGTCCCAGTTTATGGACCAGAACAACCCGCTGTCTGAAATCACGCATAAACGTCGTATTTCCGCATTGGGCCCAGGCGGTCTGACCCGTGAACGCGCCGGCTTTGAAGTTCGAGACGTACACCCGACTCACTACGGTCGCGTATGTCCTATCGAAACGCCGGAAGGTCCGAACATCGGTCTGATCAACTCCTTGTCCGTTTATGCACAGACCAACGAGTACGGTTTCCTTGAAACCCCTTATCGTCTGGTTCGTGATGGCGTTGTGACTGATGAGATCCATTACCTGTCTGCGATTGAAGAAGGTAACTTCGTCATCGCTCAGGCGAACACCAATCTGGACGAAGAAGGCCACTTCATTGATGAGCTTGTGACCTGCCGTAACAAAGGCGAGTCCAGCTTGTTCAGCCGCGATCAGGTTGAATACATGGACGTTTCCACCCAGCAGGTGGTTTCCGTCGGTGCATCCCTGATCCCGTTCCTGGAACACGATGATGCTAACCGCGCCTTGATGGGTGCGAACATGCAACGTCAGGCCGTTCCTACACTGCGTGCTGATAAGCCGCTGGTAGGTACGGGTATGGAACGCGCGGTAGCGGTCGACTCCGGTGTAACTGCCGTAGCGAAACGCGGTGGTACGGTTCAGTATGTGGATGCATCACGTATTGTCATCAACGTTAACCCTGATGAAATGTATCCGGGTGAAGCGGGCATCGACATCTACAACCTGACCAAATATACCCGTTCTAACCAGAACACCTGCATCAGCCAGATGCCGTGTGTGTCTCTGGGTGAACCGATTGAGCGCGGAGACGTGCTGGCCGATGGTCCATCCACCGATTTGGGTGAACTGGCGCTGGGTCAGAACATGCGCGTCGCGTTCATGCCGTGGAACGGCTACAACTTCGAAGACTCCATCTTGGTCTCCGAACGCGTGGTGCAGGAAGATCGCTTCACGACAATTCATATCCAGGAACTGGCTTGCGTATCTCGTGATACCAAACTGGGGCCTGAAGAAATCACCGCTGATATCCCGAACGTGGGTGAAGCCGCGCTGTCCAAACTGGATGAGTCCGGTATCGTTTATATCGGTGCGGAAGTGACCGGTGGCGACATTCTGGTCGGTAAAGTGACGCCGAAAGGCGAAACCCAGCTGACGCCGGAAGAGAAACTGCTGCGTGCTATCTTCGGTGAGAAAGCGTCTGACGTTAAAGACTCGTCTCTGCGCGTGCCTAACAGCGTTTCCGGTACGGTTATCGATGTTCAGGTCTTCACCCGTGACGGCGTTGAAAAAGACAAACGTGCTCTGGAAATTGAAGAGATGCAGCTGAAGCAGGCCAAAAAAGACCTGACTGAAGAACTGCAGATCCTCGAAGCCGGTCTGTTTGCCCGTATTCACGACGTGCTGGTTAGCGGTGGCGTTGAAGCCGCGAAGCTGGATCAGCTGCCGCGTGAGCGCTGGTTGGAACTGGGTCTGACTGACGAAGAAAAACAGAATCAGTTGGAACAGCTGGCCGAGCAGTACGACGAGCTGAAACACGAGTTTGAGAAGAAACTCGAAGCCAAACGCCGCAAAATCACCCAGGGTGATGATCTGGCGCCGGGCGTGCTGAAAATCGTCAAGGTGTACCTGGCCGTGAAACGTCAGATCCAGCCTGGTGATAAGATGGCGGGTCGTCACGGTAACAAGGGTGTTATCTCCAAGATCAACCCGATCGAAGATATGCCTTACGATGAAAACGGTACGCCGGTAGACATCGTACTGAACCCGCTGGGCGTACCATCACGTATGAACATCGGTCAGATTCTGGAAACCCATCTGGGTATGGCTGCGAAAGGTATTGGTGACAAGATCAACACCATGCTGAAGCAGCGCGAAGAAGCGGACAAACTGCGTGAATTCATCCAGAAAGCATACGACCTGGGTAACGACGTTCGTCAGAAAGTGGATTTGAACACGTTCTCCGATGACGAAGTGCTGCGTCTGGCAGAAAACCTGAAGAAGGGTATGCCCATCGCGACGCCGGTCTTCGACGGTGCCAAAGAGAGCGAAATCAAAGCGCTGCTGCAGCTGGGCGATCTGCCGACTTCCGGTCAGATTACGCTGTTTGACGGCCGTACCGGCGAGCAGTTTGAACGTCCGGTCACCGTGGGCTATATGTACATGCTGAAGCTGAACCACTTGGTTGATGACAAAATGCATGCACGTTCCACCGGTTCCTACAGCCTGGTTACTCAGCAGCCGCTGGGTGGTAAGGCGCAGTTCGGTGGTCAGCGTTTCGGTGAGATGGAAGTATGGGCGCTGGAAGCTTACGGTGCAGCTTATACCCTGCAGGAAATGTTGACGGTGAAATCCGATGACG
The DNA here is from genome assembly GCF_003515985.1 of Lonsdalea britannica. GTDB lineage: Bacteria > Pseudomonadota > Gammaproteobacteria > Enterobacterales > Enterobacteriaceae > Lonsdalea > Lonsdalea britannica. The sequence continues at coordinate 1,330,896 of NZ_CP023009.1, forward strand.
TGAATGGCCGTACCAAGATGTACAAAAACATCGTGGATGGCGATCACCGGATGGAACCAGGCATGCCGGAATCCTTCAACGTACTGTTGAAAGAAATCCGCTCGCTGGGTATCAACATCGAGCTGGAAGAAAAGTAATACCAGCCCGATTGCGTTGCTGACATTCGTTACAGGGGCACCTGAGTTTGACTCAGGTGCCTTACAGGTCTAACTCCGACAGGAGCCAATCCGTGAAAGACTTATTAAAGTTTCTGAAAGCGCAAACTAAGACCGAAGAGTTTGATGCGATCAAAATTGCTCTGGCATCGCCAGACATGATCCGTTCGTGGTCTTTTGGTGAAGTTAAAAAGCCGGAAACCATTAACTACCGTACGTTCAAACCAGAACGTGACGGTCTGTTCTGCGCCCGTATCTTCGGGCCGGTAAAAGATTACGAGTGCCTGTGCGGTAAGTACAAACGCCTGAAGCACCGTGGTGTTATCTGTGAGAAGTGTGGCGTTGAAGTGACCCAGACCAAAGTACGCCGTGAGCGTATGGGCCACATCGAGCTGGCTTCTCCGACTGCGCACATCTGGTTCCTGAAATCGCTGCCATCCCGCATCGGTTTGCTGCTGGATATGCCGCTGCGTGATATCGAACGCGTCCTGTACTTCGAATCCTATGTGGTTATCGAAGGCGGCATGACCAACCTTGAAAAGCGCCAGATCCTGACGGAAGAGCAGTATCTGGATGCGCTTGAAGAGTTTGGTGACGAATTCGACGCCAAGATGGGCGCCGAAGCGATTCAGGCCCTGTTGAAAAACATGGATCTGGAGCAGGAGTGCGAACAGCTGCGTGAAGAGCTGAACGAAACCAACTCTGAAACCAAACGTAAAAAGCTGACCAAGCGTATCAAGCTGCTGGAAGCGTTCGTACAGTCCGGCAACAAGCCGGAATGGATGATCCTGACCGTGCTGCCTGTATTGCCGCCGGACCTGCGTCCGCTGGTACCGCTGGACGGCGGTCGTTTCGCTACGTCGGATCTGAACGATCTGTATCGTCGCGTGATCAACCGTAACAACCGTCTGAAACGTCTGCTGGATCTGGCTGCGCCGGACATCATCGTGCGCAACGAAAAACGTATGCTGCAGGAAGCGGTGGATGCGCTGCTGGATAACGGCCGTCGCGGTCGTGCCATCACCGGTTCCAACAAGCGTCCGCTGAAATCTTTGGCCGATATGATCAAAGGTAAGCAGGGTCGTTTCCGTCAGAACCTGCTGGGTAAACGTGTCGACTACTCCGGTCGTTCCGTTATCACCGTAGGTCCGTACCTGCGTCTGCATCAGTGCGGTCTGCCGAAGAAAATGGCGCTGGAACTGTTCAAACCGTTCATCTACGGCAAGCTGGAACTGCGTGGCCTGGCTACGACGATCAAAGCAGCCAAGAAAATGGTTGAACGCGAAGAAGCGGTCGTATGGGACATCCTGGATGAAGTCATCCGCGAACACCCGGTACTGCTGAACCGTGCGCCTACCCTGCACCGTCTGGGTATTCAGGCATTTGAACCGGTTCTGATCGAAGGTAAAGCGATTCAGCTGCACCCGCTGGTGTGTGCTGCGTATAACGCCGACTTCGATGGTGACCAGATGGCTGTTCACGTACCGTTGACGCTGGAAGCCCAGCTGGAAGCGCGTGCGTTGATGATGTCGACCAACAACATCCTGTCACCAGCGAACGGCGAGCCTATCATCGTTCCGTCTCAGGACGTTGTATTGGGTCTGTACTACATGACCCGTGACTGTGTTAACGCCAAAGGCGAAGGCATGGTTCTGACTGGACCGAAAGAAGCTGAACGCGTCTATCGTGCTGGTCTGGCTTCTCTGCATGCGCGCGTCAAAGTGCGTATTACGCAAGAGATCAAGAACATTGAAGGCGAAACCACGCATCAGACCAGCATCATCGATACGACCATTGGTCGTGCGATTTTGTGGATGATCGTGCCGAAAGGTCTGCCGTACTCGATCGTTAACCAGCCTCTGGGCAAGAAAGCGATCTCCAAAATGCTGAACACCTGTTACCGCATTCTGGGCCTGAAGCCGACCGTTATCTTTGCTGACCAGATCATGTACACCGGTTTTGCTTACGCTGCGCGCTCTGGTGCGTCCGTAGGTATCGACGACATGGTTATCCCGGCGAAGAAAGCCGAAATCATCGAAGAAGCGGAAACCGAAGTTGCCGAGATTCAGGAGCAGTTCCAGTCTGGTCTGGTTACCGCGGGCGAACGCTACAACAAAGTTATCGATATCTGGGCTGCGGCGAACGAACGTGTTGCCAAGGCGATGATGGAAAACCTGTCTGTTGAAGACGTGGTTAACCGTGATGGCGTTGTTGAGCAGCAGGTTTCTTTCAACAGCATCTTTATGATGGCCGACTCCGGTGCGCGTGGTTCTGCTGCACAGATTCGTCAGTTGGCAGGTATGCGTGGTCTGATGGCGAAGCCGGATGGCTCCATCATCGAAACGCCGATCACCGCGAACTTCCGTGAAGGTCTGAACGTACTCCAGTACTTCATCTCAACCCACGGTGCTCGTAAAGGTCTGGCGGATACCGCACTGAAAACCGCTAACTCCGGTTATCTGACCCGTCGTTTGGTCGACGTGGCGCAGGATCTGGTGGTAACGGAAGACGATTGCGGAACGCACGAAGGCATCATGATGACTCCGGTCATCGAAGGTGGCGACGTTAAAGAACCGCTGCGTGAACGTGTTCTGGGTCGTGTAACGGCCGAAGACGTGATCAAACCGGGTACGGCTGACATTCTGGTTCCGCGTAACACGCTGTTGAACGAACAGTGGTGTGACCTGCTGGAAGAAAACTCCGTCGATTCGCTGAAAGTACGCTCTGTCGTAAGCTGTGAAACCGACTTTGGCGTGTGCGCCAAATGTTACGGTCGCGACCTGGCTCGTGGTCACATCATCAACAAGGGTGAAGCCATCGGGGTTATCGCGGCACAGTCCATCGGTGAACCGGGTACCCAGCTGACCATGCGTACCTTCCACATCGGTGGTGCGGCATCTCGTGCGGCAGCAGAATCTAGTATCCAGGTGAAAAACAAGGGTACGCTGAAACTGAGCAACGCCAAGTACGTTAAGAACAGCGCAGACAAGCTGGTGATTACTTCTCGTAACACCGAACTGACGCTGATCGACGAATTTGGTCGTACGAAAGAAAGCTATAAAGTGCCTTACGGTGCTGTGATGGCGAAAGGCGACGGCGAAGCCGTAGCTGGTGGCGAAACCGTAGCAAACTGGGATCCGCACACCATGCCGGTTATCACGGAAGTGAGCGGTAACATTCGCTTCACCGACATGATTGACGGCCAGACCATTACGCGTCAGACCGATGAGCTGACCGGTTTGTCCTCCATCGTGGTTCTGGATAGTGCAGAACGTACCGGTGGTGGTAAAGAACTGCGTCCGGCGCTGAAAATCGTGGACGACAACGGCGAAGACGTTCTGATTCCGGGTACCGATATGCCGGCTCAGTACTTCCTGCCGGGTAAAGCGATTGTCCAGCTGGAAGACGGCGTGAAAATCGGCTCTGGTGACACCCTGGCCCGTATTCCGCAGGAATCCGGCGGTACCAAGGATATCACCGGTGGTCTGCCGCGCGTTGCTGACCTGTTCGAAGCCCGTCGTCCGAAAGAGCCGGCAATTCTGGCTGAAATCAGCGGTATCATTTCCTTCGGTAAAGAAACCAAAGGGAAGCGCCGTCTGGTGATCACCCCGGTTGACGGTAGCGATCCGTACGAAGAGATGATTCCGAAATGGCGTCAGCTCAACGTGTTCGAAGGTGAACGCGTTGAACGTGGTGACGTGATCTCCGATGGTCCTGAGTCTCCGCACGACATCCTGCGTCTGCGTGGCGTGCATGCGGTGACCCGTTACATCACCAACGAAGTGCAGGAAGTTTACCGCCTGCAGGGCGTTAAGATTAACGATAAGCACATCGAAGTTATCGTTCGTCAGATGTTGCGTAAAGGCACCATCGCCAGCGCGGGTAGCACTGAGTTCCTGGAAGGCGAACAGGCTGAAGTGTCTCGCGTCAAGATCGCCAACCGTCAGTTGGAAGCCGACGGCAAGATTCCGGCAACCTACAGCCGCGACTTGCTGGGTATCACCAAGGCGTCTCTGGCGACCGAGTCCTTCATCTCTGCGGCCTCGTTCCAGGAAACGACGCGCGTACTTACCGAAGCCGCAGTGGCTGGTAAGCGTGATGAACTGCGCGGTCTGAAAGAGAACGTGATCGTGGGTCGTCTGATCCCGGCCGGTACCGGTTATGCATACCATCAGGATCGTATGCGTCGCCGTCAGGCTGGCGAACCCGTTGCTGTTCCGCAGGTCAGCGCGGATGAAGCTTCGGCTAACCTGGCTGAGCTGCTGAACGCCGGTTTCGGCAACAGTGACGACAAGTAACGTCGACGCTGCATGATAAAAAACCGCTCCCCGGAGCGGTTTTTTTATGCATAAAAAGTGAGTGATAAGAGACAGAAAACAGAGCGATGAGAGAAACATTATGCTGAAAGCAAGCGTGGTTGCAGCCAGTCTGGCGGTGTTGTCCGCCGTACCGGCTTTTGCCGGAGTGCCGTTTGCGCCGCCGGTGCAAAAAATCTTCTCTAACTGGCAGGTGACGTGCAACAACCTGAACGACTGCGATGTGCGTAATATTGATGAAAACCTGCGTATTACGCTGACGCGGCAGTCCGGCGCTACCGGCGTGGCGTCATTGACGATTGTCCCCTTTTCTCAGGAAGCCCATCCCACCTTGTGGTTGGACGAAGACGCCGCGGAAGGGTTGAGCTTAACGCCAGCGATCAACGATGACGACGCCATTGTCGCCACGGAAAATCTGCCCGCGATACAACATTTTCTACAGCAGGCCAAAGATGCGCTGACCCTTTCCGTCGGTGACGATCCGCAGCAGGGAAGCTCCCTGCGGGGATTGAACGCCGCGCTCCTGCTGGTGGATGAACGGCAGGGACGGATCGGTACTCAGGGCGCACTGCTGCAGCGGGGAAGTAAACCGGCTTCCGACGTCCCGGCGAGGTTGAGTCAACCCGAACTGCCGCCAGCACTGACAAACGCGCCTGCGGTCAGTCATCCGCAAGCGTTGGTCGAGGCCGTCATCAAGGCGCAGCATGCGCTGTTGGTAAGAGAGACCTGCGATGTCAACGAGCAGGACAAAGAGATCAATCAGGTTCAGCCGCTGGACCAACGCAATGCGCTGGTCATGATTAACTGCGGTATGGGGGCCTATCAGTCCTCGAGCCTGGTATTTATCACGCCGCGCGATAATCCGTCGGCGGCGCATCAATTGGTACTGCCGTTGCCGCTGCCGGATGAAAATGGCCGCCCGCAGCAGGTGGATTGGTTTACCAACGCTGACTATGATCCTCAGACTGGCGACCTGTTCCATTTGGCGAAGGGACGTGGTTTTGCCGACTGCGGTGAAAGCGCCCAGTGGCGTTACGATGGTCAGCAGTTCCGGCTCGTGACTTACCACAGCCAGACGGGATGCAATGGCGGTTGGCCGGGTGAGTGGCCTTCGCTGTGGGAAACGCCGGGATACAACGAAGACAAATAGCGCTCCGCGCAGGAAGGGTCGCCGTCGGTCAGGACAGACCGACGGCGACATAAGCGGCGCAGGCTTGAGGATTCACAGTCAGCCTGCGGCCGACGGATGTGCCGGCATTCGCACTCTAGCGTCGCCCGATGGCTTCCGCGATCGCCGTTGTACTGACGTGGGAACCCTCGCGCAAACATATCGGCGACATGACTCACCTTTCATTTTTCTTGTGAGCATCATTCCGCGCCTGAAGCCAACCCTCATTGCCGAAGGCATCGGCCCGGTAGCACTGATCGATGTCTGCACGCGACAGACCAATATCTTTGAGGCGTTCATCGCTCATCGTCCGCAGCAACGTGCGCGTCGAGATGCGCAAACGCCGTGCCTGCCAATGCTTGTAGATTCTGCTGACTAGCGTGCGCAGCGTGGATGTCTGCGAAAGTGGATGGTGTTGTGTCATCTTCATTCCCTCCCCCGATGGTGTGGCACCATCATGAAAGAGCGGCGGAAAACAATACAGATTCACAAATACAGTTTATTGACCATACAGAAGAGGATTGTATGGCCCTGAATGGGACTTTTTGTGTCAATCTGTACTGGTTATCGAATGATAACGCTTCAAGGTAGGATACTTTCATGACTCGCTATCAGCATCTTGCCACCTTGTTGGCGCAGCGCATTCAACAAGGGCTTTATCAGCCTGGGGAACGTCTGCCGTCGGTCAGAATCCTCTCGCAGGAGCATGGCGTCAGTATCAGTACGGTTCAACAGGCTTACCATCTGCTGGAAGAGCAGATGCTGATCTCCCCGCAGCCTCGCTCGGGCTACTTTGTCTCTGCGCGTTATGCCGCGCCGCCCATTCCCGCCATTACGCGCCCGGCACAGCGGCCGGTTGAAATTACCCATTGGGATGCGGTGCGAGGGTTGTTGGACGTACGGAAGGAAAGCGATGTCATGCAGCTGGGCAGCGGCATGCCGGACGTCACGTCGACCACCCTCAAACCGTTATGGAAAATCATCAGCCGACAGGGCATGAAGCAGGATATCTCGCTATTGCAATACGGCGGTTTGCTCGGCGTGACGGCGTTGCGCGAGCAAATTGCGCGGCTGGCGGTCGACAGCGGATGCACGCTGAGCACCGACGACATTGTCACCACGACGGGGTGTCAGGAAGCGCTGTTTCTGTGCCTGCGGGCGGTCTGTCAGCCGGGAGACATCATCGCTGTTGAATCCCCGGCGTTTTACGGGATGATGCAGACGCTGAGGAGCTACGGGGTAAAAGTTATTGAAATTCCGACGGATTCGGTCAACGGCCTCAGTCTGGAAGCGCTGGAATTAGCGCTGGATCAGTGGCCGATCAAGGCAGTGTTCGTGGTGCCGAACTGCAACAATCCGCTAGGTTTTATCATGCCGGAGGCGCGTAAACGGGGATTGATGACGTTGGCGCAGCGTTTTGATATCGCCGTGATTGAAGATGACGTCTACGGGGAACTGGCTTACGAGTACCCGCGGCCGATGACCTTGAAGTCGTTGGATGACGATGGGCGGGTGTTGTTGTGTAGCTCCTTTTCGAAGGTTATGGCGCCGGGCCTGAGGGTGGGCTGGGTCGCGCCGGGACGGTATCTCGATCGCGTACTGCATATGAAATACGTGAACAGCGGCGGCGGCGTCATCCAGACACAATCAGCGGTCGCCGAGTTTATTCGTCAGGGTCACTACCTGCCGCACCTGAGGCGCATGCGGGCGCAGTACCAGCGCAATCAGTGTCGCTTCACCAGCTTTGTCCGCCACTATTTTCCCGAGGGGATCTGCGTCAGCCGGCCGCAGGGCGGCTTTTTGATGTGGATAGAACTGCCGGAAGCCTTCGACGGCATCCGTTTGAATCGTCGTCTGGCTGAACGCGATACGCAGGTCGCCGTAGGTTCGCTATTCTCTGCATCGGGGAAATATCGCAACTGTCTGCGTCTGAACTATGCGTTGCCCTGCACAGAGAAAACGGAAAGGGCATTGAAGATGATTGGGGAAGAAATCGAGCGGGAGATGACGCTCGCATGCAGAGCCTGATCCCCTCAGGCCCGAGGAGGAAGAACCGCGATGTCCGGCGTTATAGACATCGCGGCGTATTCACTCGTGATGCGACGGAGTGCGCGACCTTCCCAGATAGCCGTCCCAATCTTTCCATACGGGCTGTAGGCCGACACGGGTTATCGCGTCCGCCACCGCCTCCGGCCGTCGGGCATCATGGGGAGCGAACTGCTCCAGTTCCGGATGGTTGTCGGCGTAGCCGCCCGGCTGCGTTTTGGAGAAGGCACTGACGCTGTTGATGGCGATGGGCACCATATGATCGCGAAAGAAGGGCGATTCACGAGTGGACAGCGATAGCTCCACGTCCGGCGCCAGCAGCCGGAATGCGCAAATTGTCTGCATCAGCTGCGCTTCGTCCATCAGCGAAGCCGGTTCAATACCGCCGGCACACGGTCGCAGGCGTGGAAACGAGAGCGAGAAGCGGCTCTGCCAGTAACGCGGTTGCAGATCGAGTAGGTGCTCCGCCACCATATAGCAGTCCACGCGCCAGCTGTCTGACAGGCCGATCAACGCGCCGAGACCGATCTTGTCGATCCCGGCCATGCCGAGACGATCGGGCGTGGCTAGCCGCCAGGCGAAATCCTGTTTGCGTCCCCGCAGATGATGCCGCGCGTAGGTCGGCGCGTGATAGGTTTCCTGATAGACCATCACGCCGTCCAGACCCAGCGTCTTTAGTTCGGCATACTCTTCCGTCGACAGCGGCTGCACCTCCATCATCAGCGAGCTGAAGTGGGGCCTGACCAACGGCAGCACGCGTCGAAAGTAGTCCATCCCTACTTTGCCCTGATGCTCGCCGGCGACCAGTAGCAGCTGGTCGAACCCTAGCTGGCGGATCGCACGGCACTCCCGCTGTATTTCATCGTCATTCAGGATCTTGCGCTTAATCCGATTGCTCATCGAAAACCCGCAATAGGTGCAGTCGTTGGCGCACAGATTGGACAAATACAGCGGAACGTAGAATCTCACCGTATTGCCGAAGCGCTGGCGAGTAAGACGCTGCGCGCGTTGTGCCAGCGGTTCGAGGTAGCCTGCCGCCGCGGGCGAAATCAACGCCATAAAATCGTCGCGATCGGGCCGATCGGCGTTCAATGCTCGGATGACGTCGGCAGACGTTTTACCGTTGATGCGACAACGGAGGTCGTCCCAGTCGAGCGTCTCCCAGCGGCGATAAAATCCTTCGCTCATGAGCCTGCTCCCGTTTGAGGCTGTTGCAGAAAACCGGTCAGGGGGCTGGTGGCGCTGGCGTGGGATTGACTCGCACCCAAGCCGGACTCCGCCGCCAGCACGCCAGCCTCAACGGCCAGCCGAAAGGCGCGGGCCATGCTGACCGGGTCGCGGGCGACGGCCATCGCCGTATTGACCAGTACGGCATCCGCGCCCATCTCGATGGCCTCGGCGGCCTGACTGGGCGCGCCGATCCCCGCGTCGATGACGACCGGTACCTGTGCTTGTTCGATGATGATCCTGAGGAAGTCGCGCGTTTGCAGTCCCTGATTAGAACCAATCGGCGCTCCGAGCGGCATGACGGCAGCGCAGCCGACGGCCTCCAGTCGTTTGCACAGCACCGGATCAGCGCCGCAGTAAGGCAGCACGATAAACCCTTCGTTCACCAGCTGTGCCGCCGCTTTCAGCGTTTCCACCGGATCGGGCAGCAGGTATTTCATGTCGGGATGAATTTCGAGCTTAATCCAATGTGTCCCCAGCGCTTCACGCGCGAGATGCGCGGCGAAGATCGCTTCCTCCGCCGTCTTGGCCCCAGAGGTATTCGGTAGCAGGTGAACGCCCAGCCGTTGTAGGGGAGCGAGAAGCGCGTCGCTGTCGCCGGAAAGGCTAACGCGTTTCATCGCCAGTGTGACCAATTGGGAGCCCGCCGCCTGTAACGCCGCGATCATGATCTCTGCGCTGGCGAACTTACCGGTGCCAGCCAGCAACCGGGATGTGAATGTGGTTCCTGCGATGGTGAGCATTTATCCTCCTGCTATCGCCTGAAAAAGCAAAATGTCGTCCCCGTCCTGCACCTGACAGGCGCTCCAGTCGGGGCGAGGGATAACGATCTGATTGATCGCCAGCGCGGTGCCCGGCTGCAGACGATCCAACTGTTGCAACAGCTGCTCCACGCTGATCGGTTTCGCCAGCATGACGGCTTCCTCATTGATATGAATTTTCATACGGCGCTCCCGCAGACTGGGCAGCCCGAAGCGGGGGAGAGTTGTAAGGTATTCCAGTGCTGCTGGCGGGCGTCGAACAGCCTCAGCTTGCCGTCCAGCGTGGACGACAGTCCGCATAGCAGTTTGATGGCCTCCAGGGCCTGCAACGTCCCCATGACTCCGACAACCGGCCCCAATACGCCGGCGGTGCGGCAGTTGCGAACAGGCTCGGTCGCATCCGGATAAAGGCAGGCGTAGCAGCCGGAAAGATAGGGGGGCGTCAGCACCAGCAGCTGGCCGCCGAAGCCGACGGCGCTGGCGCTGACTAACGGTTTTTCGGCTCGAACGCAGGCGGCGTTGACAGCATGGCGCGTCGCCATGTTGTCGCTACAGTCCAACACCAAATCGACGCGGTTGACCGCTTTAGCCAACGCCTTACCTTCCAGTCGTGTCTGTATTGCCTCGATCGTGATGTCCGGGTTCAGCGCCAACAGCTGGCGCTGAGCCAGCATCGCTTTAGGTTGCGCGATATCTTCAGTGCGGTAGATCACTTGGCGTTGCAGATTGGAGATATGCAGCGAGTCATGATCCGCCAGCAGCAGCCTGCCGACGCCTGCGGCCGCCAGATAGAGCGCACAGGGCGCGCCCAGACCACCGAGACCGACCAGCAACACGGTGGCGTCAGCCAGCCTCTGCTGACCCTCGGGGCCGATATCTTCCAGTAACAGCTGGCGGCTATAACGCATAAATGCTCGGTCGTTCAGCATGTTACGCCTCCCGTTTTTCGATCAGATGCAGCAAGGTTGCCGTTGCCTGTCGCCAGTCCGCCGCCTGAGTGATGGCGCTCACGACGGCGATGCTGCCGACGCCTGTCGCCAGTACTGAAGGGACCCGTTCGATGCTGATGCCGCCGATAGCGACCGAGGGAAAACGTCCCGCCAGTTCACTGATATGACGCGCCAGTTCGGCCAGTCCCTGCGGCGATGACGCCATCTCTTTGGTTTGGGTCGGGAAAATATGGCCCAGCGCGATGTAGGACGGGGCGATAGCGACGGCGCGCGCCAGCTCGTTATCATCATGGGTTGAGACACCGAGCCGCAGTCCGGCGCGGCGGATTGCACTCAGATCGGCGGTATCCAGATCCTCCTGACCAAGATGGACGCCATAGGCCTGATGCTTGATGGCCAGCCGCCAGTTGTCGTTGATGAACAGACGTGCCTGATAGCGACGGGCGAGGGTGATCGCCTTGATCACCGCAGGCTCCATCTGGGATTCAGTCTGGTCTTTGATCCGCAGTTGCAGGGTCTTCACGCCCATACGGAGCAGTCGTTCGATCCACTCAACGCGGTCGACCACTGGGTAGAGTCCCATCCGTGATTCCACGGCGGGGAACGTCAGCAGGGGGGCATTCATCAGGCATCCTCCTGCGGAACGTACAGTTCGCTGCCGTGAGCGCGGAATTCGGCCGACATCTGCGCCATGCCGATTTCAATCGGTTGGGCATCCGCCTGTTGTTGCGCGGCGTAGTCCCGGACCTCCTGAGAAATTTTCATGGAGCAAAACTTCGGGCCGCACATGGAGCAGAAGTGAGCCACTTTGCCGGATTCCTGCGGCAGCGTCTCGTCGTGGTAGGCCCGCGCCGTCTCCGGATCCAAAGCCAGGTTGAACTGGTCTTCCCAGCGGAATTCAAAGCGGGCTTTCGACATCGCGTTGTCGCGGATCTGCGCCCCCGGATGACCTTTCGCCAGATCTGCGGCGTGTGCGGCGATCTTGTAGGTGATCAACCCCTGCTTTACATCCTCTTTGTTCGGTAACCCCAGATGCTCTTTCGGGGTGACGTAGCACAACATGGCGCAACCGAACCAGCCGATCATGGCGGCGCCGATGCCGGAGGTGAAGTGGTCATAGCCCGGCGCGATATCCGTGGTGAGCGGGCCGAGAGTATAAAAAGGCGCTTCGTGGCAGTGCTCCAGCTCTTCGGTCATATTGCGGCGGATCATCTGCATCGGGACATGGCCGGGACCTTCAATCATCACTTGAACGTCGTACTCCCACGCGATGTGGGTCAGTTCGCCCAGCGTATGCAATTCGGCGAACTGCGCCTCGTCGTTGGCGTCCTGAATCGAGCCGGGCCGTAGGCCGTCGCCCAGCGAAAGGGCGATATCGTACGCGCTGCAAATTTCACATATCTCGCGGAAATGCGTGTATAGGAAGCTCTCTTTGTGATGCGACAGACACCACTTCGCCATGATGGACCCGCCGCGTGAGACGATGCCGGTCAGGCGTTGAGCGGTCATCGGCACATACCGCAGCAACACGCCAGCGTGGATGGTGAAGTAATCAACGCCCTGTTCGGCCTGCTCCAGCAGGGTGTCGCGGAACATTTCCCAGGTCAGGTTCTCCGCGACGCCGTTGACCTTCTCCAGCGCCTGATAAATGGGTACCGTCCCGATAGGGACCGGGCTATTGCGCAAGATCCACTCGCGCGTCTCATGGATATAACGGCCGGTAGACAGGTCCATCACCGTGTCAGCTCCCCAGCGGGTGGACCACACCAGTTTCTCCACTTCTTCTTCGATGGAGGAAGTGACCGCCGAATTGCCGATATTGGCGTTTACTTTGACCAAAAAGTTGCGGCCGATAATCATTGGTTCGGATTCTGGATGGTTGATGTTGGCGGGAATGATTGCGCGTCCGGCGGCCACTTCCTGACGAACAAACTCAGGTGTGATGGTCTGCGGCAGATGGGCGCCAAAACTCTGGCCGGGGTGTTGCTGGCGCAGGGTCGGGCTAGACACACGCTCGCGCCCCATATTTTCCCGCAGGGCGATGAACTCCATTTCCGGCGTGATGATCCCCCGGCGGGCGTAGTGCAGCTGGGTCACCCGTTGACCGGCCTGCGCGCGGCGCGGATGGGGAAGATGTTCGAAGCGCAGGTGGTCCAGGCCGGCATCGGCTAGACGTTGTTGGGTAAAGCCGGAACTGAGCTGGGATAAGCGTTCGGTGTCGCCGCGTTCTTCAATCCAGGCGGTTCTCAGGCGAGCCAATCCGCGGCGAACATCGGGGACGGCGTCGGGATCGCCATAAGGTCCGGCGGTGTCGTAGACCGGTATCGGCTCATTCGGTTCGTCGCGAGGCGCTTCCCGTTTTCCCCCGAGCCGCGTGGGACTGAGTTGGATTTCCCGCAGAGGGACGCGGATGTCGGGCCGAGAGCCGGTCAGATAAATGCGCTGTGATTGTGGAAAGGCGGTGCCTTGCACCTCGTCGATAAAACGTTGCGCGGAGGCGCGCTGTTCGCGGCGTCCTGAGGGTTTGTTTTCTGTAGACATAGCAAATTCCTGTTTGGATAAAAGGAAACATTGCTTGTCTGGAGTTCGGATGGAGTAATGGAGACGTTTCTTTTTCCCCGGGTGATGACGGCTTTATCTGGGGAAAAGGATAAAAATTACTCTTGTTCCCTTCGCAGGTTTTAACCTGATCAGGTTCCGCGGATCCCGAATTAACGGTCTCAGCCCGCACGCGTTACCGCGATGCTAGGCACTCCGACAAGATGACGCCCGGTGAATGGGGCGAGCTCAATCGCCTACACTCTATGCTGGCAATGCGTCGCTGTCAAAAGCGGAGTACGGCGTTGGGTGAAGGCAACGCGCACGTCTGCTGTAGGACATCAAGCGTTAATACGATAGAAAATGCCTGTTGCTGACAGTGGCCTTATTTTCCGCGAAATATGCGATAAAACGTCATTCTTGTGGGTAATTTCATTGAAATACACGATGGCGGGTTGAGCGCGGCGAGGAGACAGAACGGCGGAACGAGTTTCTATGACATGGTATGGTGCATAAGCGTAGAGCGTCTGATTTATATGCATTAATGTTGTCTATATCTACACATCATAGCCATAGACTCGGTGACAGAGGGCGATAGAAGAGATGGAAGTTACGTTAACAGGTGAAGAACTCGGCTGGTGGGTTGTCGGCGAGAACAATCAGATTTGGCTGCCTCAGGGGAGACTGCCGCACGGTTCTTCCATTCAGTGGGGACTCAAAACCCGCCCCGCACGCCAGATTGGCGAATGGCAAGGGGAGCCTGTCTGGCTGGTGCGTCAGACCATGGCTGAAGAGATGGGATCGCTGCGCCAACTGTTGGACATGGAGAGCGGGCTGTTTCAGCTCGCTGGCCGGGGAATTCAGCTGGCTGATTTTTATCGCGCCCACCGTTTCTGCGGCTATTGCGGTCATGAAATGCATCACAGCAAAACCGAGCTGGCCTGTCTGTGCGGCCATTGCCGGGAACGTTACTATCCGCAGATTGCGCCCTGCGTCATCGTGGCGATTCGCCGTGGCACGGACATTTTGCTGGCGCAGCATGTCCGCCACCGGGGCAACATGTACACCGCGTTGGCCGGGTTTGTCGAGTTGGGTGAAACGCTCGAACAGGCCGTGGCCAGAGAAGTCATGGAAGAGAGCAATATTCGCGTTAAAAATCTTCAATATGTGAGTTCTCAGCCCTGGCCGTTCCCCCATTCTCTGATGATGGCCTATATTGCGGAGTATGCCGACGGCGAACTGCGTCACGATCCGTCCGAGCTTCGCGATGCCGCTTGGTTCCGTTACGACAAGCTGCCGATCCTGCCGCCGCCGGGAACCGTGGCGCGACGCCTGATAGAAGATACGGTGGTGATGTGCCGTGAAGCCGACGGCTAATCCGTCTGCGTCATGCGTGTAGCCTGAGGGGAATCAACCCGCTACACTGCCGCCTGAAATACCCAGATCACAGCGACCTACGCGCCTGACGTTCAGGCACCAAAAGGAAAAGATCATGACCGACCTTAAAAACGATCGCTATTTACGCGCTCTATTACGTCAGCCTGTTGATGTCACGCCCGTTTGGATGATGCGTCAGGCGGGGCGTTATCTGCCGGAATATAAAGCGACGCGCGCTCAGGCCGGAGATTTCATGTCGTTGTGCAAGAATGCCGAGCTGGCCTGTGAAGTGACTCTGCAGCCGCTGCGACGCTATGCGCTGGACGCGGCCATTCTGTTCTCCGATATTTTGACGATCCCCGATGCGATGGGATTGGGACTCTATTTTGAAGCGGGCGAAGGTCCACGTTTTCGTCATCCGCTAAGAAGCCATGCCGAGGTCGCGGCATTGCCGATCCCCGACCCGGAACAGGAACTGGGCTACGTGATGAATGCCGTACGCACCATCCGTCGTCATCTGGCGGGCGAAGTCCCGCTGATTGGTTTCTCCGGCAGTCCGTGGACGCTGGCGACCTATATGGTCGAAGGGGGTAGCAGCAAAGCGTTTACCGTTATCAAAAAGATGCTGTTCGCCGAACCGCGCACGCTGCATCTGTTGTTGGATAAGCTGGCGGACAGCGTCATCCTTTACCTGAACGCACAGATCAAGGCGGGCGCTCAGGCGGTCATGATTTTCGATACCTGGGGCGGCGCGCTCAGCGGTCGTGACTATCGCGAATTTTCGCTGCATTACATGCACAAGATCGTCGACGGTTTGCTGCGTGAGCATGAGGGCCGCCGAGTACCGGTGACGCTGTTCACCAAAGGCGGTGGACAGTGGCTGGAAGCGATGGTGGAAACGGGCTGCGACGCGCTGGGTCTGGATTGGACAACGGATATCGCCGACGCTCGTCGTCGTGTGGGCGACAAAGTTGCGCTGCAGGGCAATATGGACCCGTCCATGCTCTATGCGCCGCCAGCTCGCATCGAACAGGAAGTGAGCACTATTTTGGATAGTTTTGGACCGGGCAACGGCCACGTTTTCAACCTGGGGCACGGTATCCATCAGGATGTACCGCCTGAACACGCCGGGGCATTTGTGGACGCAGTACATCGCCTGTCCCGGCCTTATCATCAGGAAAAGGCATGATTGACACTCCGTCTCTACGGGCTGAACAGTTAATCAAGGCGGCTCAGGTCGTCCGTCATGATGCGCTCCCATTCGAACAGCCGGCGTTGATTGCCGGCGCGGATGTCGGATTTGAGCAGGAGGGCACGGTGACTCGGGCGGCGATAGCCATATTGGCGTATCCGTCGCTTGAACTGGTGGAGTATCAGATCGCGCGTATCCCTACGACGATGCCTTATATTCCGGGACTGCTCTCTTTTCGCGAGGCTCCCGCGCTGATGGCGGCGTGGGAATCACTGCGTCACCCGCCGGATCTGCTGTTTGTGGACGGTCATGGTATTTCCCACCCCCGCCGCCTGGGCGTCGCCAGCCATTTTGGGCTGATGGTCGACGTCCCCACCATCGGCGTGGCCAAACGTCGTCTGTGTGGTCAGTATGCTGCGTTAGATGCCGACGTCGACAGTCAGCAGCCGTTGATGGACAAGGGCGAACAGATTGGTTGGGTGTGGCGCAGTAAATTACGCTGCAACCCGCTGTTTGTCTCAACCGGGCATCGGGTCGGTTTGGAAACGGCGTTATTGTGGGTGAAACGCTGTACGCGCGGCTACCGGTTGCCGGAGCCCACTCGCTGGGCCGACGCGGCGGCGTCAAACCGAATTGCATTTCAGCGCTGGCAACATCTGCAAACACTGTAGATAATCGCGCCAGCGTTTTTTAGGAATTCAGGAATAGGGCCGCTGGTCGTTTTTGGCTACACTGCGGTCCGTCACGTTAGAGATAAAACATGTTACGTAATCCCATTCATTTGCGTCTGGAGAAACTGGAAAGCTGGCAGCATGTCACTTTCATGGCGAGCCTCTGTGAACGCATGTATCCCAACTACCATGAGTTCTGCCGCCAGACGGAATTTGGCGATGCGCAGGTCTACCGTCGCATCCTCGATCTGATTTGGGAAACACTGGTGGTCAAAGATGCTAAGGTTAACTTTGACCTTCAGTTGGAAAAGCTGGAGGATGCGGTTCCATCCGCTGAAGACTATGATCTTTACGGGGTCTACCCAGCGATTGATGCTTGTATCGCTTTAGGGGAGTTAGTTCACTCTCGCCTGAGCGGCGAAACGCTCTCGCATGCTATCGTGATTAGTGAAACCTCCATCAGGACGGTAGCCATGTTGGAGATGACTCAGGCTGGCAGAGAAATGACGGATGAGGAACTCAAAGTCATTCCTGCCATTGAAGAAGAATGGGATCTCCAGTGGGAGATCTTCCGCCTGTTGGCGGCCTGTGAAGAGCGTGATATCGAGCTGATCAAAGGTCTTCGCGCGGACTTGCGCGAGGCGGGAAGCAGCAATATTGGGATAAATTTATATCAATAACCGGTAAAACGTGATTTAAGGTCTTAAATGGCCGCTCTAAGGGCTTCACACCGCACCCCGTCTGGTCTACATTTGGGGGGCGTAAAAAAAGTGGCTGTCGGTGCGTATATGCAGGAGAGTGCTTTAATGGCATTTCCGTCGCACTCGATGCTTAGCAAGCGATAAACACACTGTAAGGATAACTTATGAATAAGACTCAACTGATTGATGTAATTGCTGACAAGGCTGACCTTTCCAAGACCCAGGCTAAAGCTGCATTGGAAGCTACTCTGGCGGCAATTACTGAGTCTCTGAAAGAAGGTGATGCAGTACAATTAGTTGGTTTTGGTACTTTCAAAGTCAATCATCGTAATGAGCGCACTGGCCGCAACCCGCAGACGGGTAAAGAAATCAAAATCGCAGCTGCCAACGTGCCTGCATTTGTTTCCGGTAAAGCACTGAAAGACGCTGTAAAATAAGCGCATGCTAAGAAAAGGTTTGAACAGAGGGGCGATTTCGCCCCTTTTGCTTTTTCTTAAACGTACCGCGATTGGGAGCGTAGCCGCCCTGGTGGTTTCCTGCAGCTCCCACTCGCCCCCCTCTGCGTTGTATGCCGGGGGATACCTTTCTGACCGTGGCGTTGTGCGCGTGTGGCGCAAAGATGACCCGGCTCAGCAGCAAACGGCACTGATGACGGTCTTCAGCCCGTTTAATGGTCACAGCACCCAAATCACCCGATACCACTTCCAGCAGAACGCCGTGCGGGAAATCATACAAAGCAAGAGCGCGCCTGACAAAGAGGACGTGCGTTTGCGTTTTGATGCCAAAGGCGCCGTCAGCTATATGCAGCGTCAGCTACCCGACCGCCGCGAGCCCTTATCCGATGATGATGTCGCGCTGTATCAGTTTGATGCGGGCAGGCTTCTGGAAATGAGCGACGTCATGCGCACGGGGAACGTTCAATTGAAGCAGGGACAGTGGCAGGACGGGGTGGCAGTGACTTGCGACGGTCAACGCATTCGTCCGAGTCTGGACCGCAGAGCTTCGCAACGCATCGCACAGCGCCAGCAGCGATCTTCCGTACCGTTAAGCATTGCCTGGCTGGAGTCGCCGGAAGGGACGCAGCTTCTGCTGGTCGCCAATGAAGATTTTTGTCGTTGGGAGCCCACGGTGGATTCACTACAGAGTGACTAAGAACGGCGCGAGTTAAAGCGAGCCCCCGCAAGAAGGCTCATTCATCATGCTAAGACATCAGGAGTGCGACTGTTCCCGGTCGATAGCGCGATAACCGATATCGGTACGACAGAAAGACCCTTCCCAACGAATCCCTTTCGCCAGCGCATAGGCATTACGCTGAGCGTCTTTCACGCTTGCGCCCAGCGCCGTCACGCAAAGAACTCGTCCACCGTTGGTCACCACGTCATTGCCCTTCAGCGCGGTGCCGGCATGGAAGACTTTGCCGTCTGCCGTTTCCGACGTTCTCAGACCGGAAATGGTGTCGCCTTTGCGATAATCAGCCGGATAACCCCAGCGGCGAGAACGACACCCAGAGAAGGACGCTCATCCCACTCGGAACGCTGTTCATCCAGCTTGCCATCACACGCCGCCAGGCAAAGCGCGACCAGATCGGAGCGCATACGCAGCATAATCGGCTGCGTTTCCGGATCGCCGAAGCGGCAGTTGAATTCGATGACCTTGGGTTGACCGTCGGCGGAGATCATCAGTCCTGCATAAAGGAAGCCGGTGTAGACGTTTCCTTCCGCGGCCATGCCTTGTACGGTCGGCCAGATAATCTGGTCCATCACGCGCTGGTGAATCTCGTCGGTGACGACCGGAGCCGGAGAGTACGCCCCCATACCACCGGTATTGGGGCCGGAGTCGCCGTCACCCACGCGTTTATGATCCTGGCTGGTGGCCATCGGCAGCACGTGCTCGCCATCGACCATGACGATAAAGCTGGCTTCTTCGCCATCCAGGAACTCCTCAACGACGACGCGGTGACCGGCATCGCCAAATGCATTACCGGCCAACATATCCGTCACGGCATTTTCGGCTTCTTCCAACGTCATGGCGACGATGACGCCTTTACCGGCGGCCAGTCCATCGGCCTTAATGACGATAGGCGCGCCTTTTTCCCGGATATAAGCGATAGCCGGTTCAATGTCGGTGAAGTTCTGGTATTCCGCCGTGGGAATATGATGACGCGCCAGGAAGTCTTTAGTGAACGCTTTAGAACCTTCGAGCTGCGCCGCGGCCTGTGTTGGGCCGAAGATGGGAAGTTGCGCTGCACGGAAAGCATCGACGATACCGATGACCAACGGCGCTTCCGGCCCAACGATAGTCAGACCAATGTCGTTTTGCTTCGCAAAGTCGACCAGCGCCGGAATATCTGTTGCGGCGATGTCGATGTTTTCCAGCGACGGTTCCAATGCGGTGCCCGCATTGCCGGGCGCGACGAAAACCTTATCCGCCAGGGGAGATTGCGCTGCTTTCCAGCCAAGCGCATGTTCGCGCCCGCCGTTGCCGATAATTAAAATATTCATGGTGAGTCTTGCTCCGGATTAATGGCGGAAATGACGCATGTCGGTAAATAGCATCGCAATGCCGTTCTCATTGGCGGCGGCGATCACTTCGTCGTCGCGGATGGAACCGCCTGGCTGAATAACGCAGGTAATGCCTACGGCCGCGGCGGCATCAATGCCATCCCGGAAGGGGAAGAAGGCATCGGACGCCATGACGGAGCCTTCGACCACGAGTCCTTCATCCTCAGCTTTGATACCGGCGATCTTGGCGGAATAAACCCGGCTCATCTGTCCTGCGCCGATACCGATGGTCATGTTGTCGCGGGCATAGACAATGGCGTTAGACTTGACGAACTTCGCCACTTTCCAGCAGAACAGCGCATCGCGTAGCTCCGCTTCAGTAGGCTGACGCTCCGTCACCACCCGTAATTGTAAGGCGTCGACCATGCCAAGGTCGCGATCCTGCACCAGTAAACCGCCGTTGACGCGTTTGAAATCAAGGCTGGGTACATGCTGTTGCCATTGTCCGCAGGTGAGTACCCGGACGTTCTGTTTGGCGGCGGTCACCTGCAACGCAGCGTCGCTGACCGACGGCGCGATAATCACTTCGACGAACTGACGACTGACGATGGCCTGTGCTGTGGCCTCGTCCAACTCGCGGTTGAATGCGATGATGCCGCCGAATGCTGATGTCGGGTCGGTTTGGTAGGCGCGTTCATAGGCGTCGAGAATCGAGTCGCCAATAGCCACACCGCAAGGGTTGGCATGTTTGAGGATGACGCAGGCAGGTTCAGCAAATTCTTTAACACACTCCAGCGCTGCGTCGGTATCAGCGATGTTGTTGTATGACAGCGCTTTGCCTTGCAACTGGGTCGCGGTGGCGACTGACGCTTCCTTTATCTCTTCTTCTATATAGAAGGCGGCCTGCTGATGGCTGTTCTCCCCGTAGCGCATATCCTGCTTTTTGATGAAGTTGAGGTTCAGCGTGCGAGGGAAGTGGCCGGCGGGGCGAGACGTATCCCCATGATAAGCAGGAACCTGGGTGCCGAAGTAGTTGGCGATCATGCTGTCGTAGGCGGCGGTGTGTTCAAATGCTTTGATCGCGAGATCGAAACGGGTTTCGTACGTCAGCGATCCTTCGTGCGTATCCAGCTCATTGATAATAGAGGCATAGTCGCTGCTTTTTACCACGATGGCGACATCGTTGTGGTTCTTGGCGGCTGAACGCACCATCGTGGGTCCGCC
Organism: Lonsdalea britannica; assembly: GCF_003515985.1. Lineage (GTDB taxonomy): Bacteria > Pseudomonadota > Gammaproteobacteria > Enterobacterales > Enterobacteriaceae > Lonsdalea > Lonsdalea britannica. Next base: position 1,351,723 of record NZ_CP023009.1, read on the forward strand.
GATATCGATGTTCTCAACAGCGTCGGCCAACGTGCAGTTCTCTTTTGCGACCGTTTGGGCAAACGGGTAAAGGTTCACAACGACCATATCTATCGGCTGGATATCATGTTGCGCCATGATGGCGTCGTCTTGGCCTCGGCGGCCGAGAATCCCACCGTGAACTTTGGGATGCAGCGTTTTGACTCGTCCGTCCATCATCTCTGGAAATCCGGTGTAATCCGACACTTCCGTCACGGGTAACCCGGCGTCGGCCAGTAGCCGTGCGGTGCCGCCCGTAGAGAGTAGCTCCACGCCACGTTCAGACAGCGCTTGAGCGAATTCAACAATACCGGCTTTGTCAGACACACTGAGCAAAGCACGACGGAGAGGACGATTTTGTTGCATGATGATGTGATCCCTTGGCTAGGTTCGTATTCAGAGAGCGTTATGTGAATATTGCTGATCAAAAGCTTCAGTCAGGGCGTTGAGACGAATATTCAGCTAATGCCCCCGCAACCGGGGTCCGGTTTTCAGGGGGGAAATTGTAGCGAAAACGATTGCGTGATGCTTGTCAAATTTCAGCGTTTGCCACATCTGTGGATAATTCTGTGCAAAAAAAGGTATAAGGCGGCCTTTTGCTGTGGAATGCAGCAAACGATGAAATTTGTGATAAATACCGGTTGCGGGCTGAAAGGAAGTCCCTATAATGCGCTCTCACTGACACGGCACAGCGGACAACGCGATGCGGTGACAGTCGAAGAAAAACGAAGAAAGTCGTTGACTTCAAAAGCGGAATCCGTAATATATGCGGCCCGCGGCCACTGAAAGTGGCGCTGCTCTTTAACAATTTAATCAGACAATCTGTGTGGGCACTCACAAGACACTATCGCAACTAGATACGAAAAAGTCTTGAAGAGTGAACAACAGTTAATTCATTACGAATGAACAGTAAATTCTTTGAGCATCGCTATTAACTTAGCAAATCAAGCTTTTAATTGAAGAGTTTGATCATGGCTCAGATTGAACGCTGGCGGCAGGCCTAACACATGCAAGTCGAGCGGCAGCGGAAAGTAGCTTGCTACTTTGCCGGCGAGCGGCGGACGGGTGAGTAATGTCTGGGGATCTGCCCGATGGAGGGGGATAACTACTGGAAACGGTAGCTAATACCGCATAACGTCGCAAGACCAAAGTGGGGGACCTTTGGGCCTCACACCATCGGATGAACCCAGATGGGATTAGCTAGTAGGCGGGGTAAAGGCCCACCTAGGCGACGATCTCTAGCTGGTCTGAGAGGATGACCAGCCACACTGGAACTGAGACACGGTCCAGACTCCTACGGGAGGCAGCAGTGGGGAATATTGCACAATGGGGGAAACCCTGATGCAGCCATGCCGCGTGTATGAAGAAGGCCTTCGGGTTGTAAAGTACTTTCAGCGGGGAGGAAGGGAGTAAGGTTAATAGCCTTATTCATTGACGTTACCCGCAGAAGAAGCACCGGCTAACTCCGTGCCAGCAGCCGCGGTAATACGGAGGGTGCAAGCGTTAATCGGAATGACTGGGCGTAAAGCGCACGCAGGCGGTTTGTTAAGTCAGATGTGAAATCCCCGAGCTTAACTTGGGAACTGCATTTGAAACTGGCAAGCTAGAGTCTTGTAGAGGGGGGTAGAATTCCAGGTGTAGCGGTGAAATGCGTAGAGATCTGGAGGAATACCGGTGGCGAAGGCGGCCCCCTGGACAAAGACTGACGCTCAGGTGCGAAAGCGTGGGGAGCAAACAGGATTAGATACCCTGGTAGTCCACGCTGTAAACGATGTCGACTTGGAGGTTGCGGTCTTGAACTGTGGCTTCCGGAGCTAACGCGTTAAGTCGACCGCCTGGGGAGTACGGCCGCAAGGTTAAAACTCAAATGAATTGACGGGGGCCCGCACAAGCGGTGGAGCATGTGGTTTAATTCGATGCAACGCGAAGAACCTTACCTACTCTTGACATCCAGAGAATTTAGCAGAGATGCTTTAGTGCCTTCGGGAACTCTGAGACAGGTGCTGCATGGCTGTCGTCAGCTCGTGTTGTGAAATGTTGGGTTAAGTCCCGCAACGAGCGCAACCCTTATCCTTTGTTGCCAGCACATAATGGTGGGAACTCAAAGGAGACTGCCGGTGATAAACCGGAGGAAGGTGGGGATGACGTCAAGTCATCATGGCCCTTACGAGTAGGGCTACACACGTGCTACAATGGCGCATACAAAGAGAAGCGAACTTGCGAGAGTAAGCGGACCTCATAAAGTGCGTCGTAGTCCGGATTGGAGTCTGCAACTCGACTCCATGAAGTCGGAATCGCTAGTAATCGTAGATCAGAATGCTACGGTGAATACGTTCCCGGGCCTTGTACACACCGCCCGTCACACCATGGGAGTGGGTTGCAAAAGAAGTAGGTAGCTTAACCTTCGGGAGGGCGCTTACCACTTTGTGATTCATGACTGGGGTGAAGTCGTAACAAGGTAACCGTAGGGGAACCTGCGGTTGGATCACCTCCTTACCAAAGTGAAGTGCTAGTGAAGTGCTCACACAGATTGTCTGATGAAAGAAGAACGAGCAGAAATACCTTTATAGGCTTGTAGCTCAGGTGGTTAGAGCGCACCCCTGATAAGGGTGAGGTCGGTGGTTCAAGTCCACTCAGGCCTACCAATTCCTTCCCATGCTGCGTTGTCGCCCCACTCGTTTACTTGAGTAAACGTCGTGAGACTCCGCCTTGCCTGAAAAAGAATTGGTCGACTCATCATGAGATGGGTTGACAGAGGTATAACTGATTTGGGGCTATAGCTCAGCTGGGAGAGCGCCTGCTTTGCACGCAGGAGGTCTGCGGTTCGATCCCGCATAGCTCCACCATACAAAGACTTCAGAGCGTATTGGCAACAGTATGCTGTGAAGTATTTTGCTCTTTAACAATCTGGAACAAGCTGAAATTTGAAACGATGCAGCTGAACATATCTCTCCGTGCAGTACTGAGATGTGATTTGGTTGTATCAGAGTCTCTCAAATAATCGCAGCGCGAAGTGTTTTACGAAACACCTTCGGGTTGTGAGGTTAAGTGACTAAGCGTACACGGTGGATGCCTAGGCAGTCAGAGGCGATGAAGGGCGTGCTAATCTGCGATAAGCGTCGGTAAGGTGATATGAACCGTTATACCCGACGATACCCGAATGGGGAAACCCAGTGCAATCCGTTGCACTATCATGTCATGAATACATAGTGACATGAGGCGAACCGGGGGAACTGAAACATCTCAGTACCCCGAGGAAAAGAAATCAACCGAGATTCCCCTAGTAGCGGCGAGCGAACGGGGAGGAGCCCAGAACCTGAATCAGTTTGTGTCTTAGTGGAAGCGTCTGGAAAGTCGCACGACAGAGGGTGATAGTCCCGTACACGAAGAGGCATGAATTGTGAGTTCGATGAGTAGGGCGGGACACGTGTTATCCTGTCTGAATATGGGGGGACCATCCTCCAAGGCTAAATACTCCTGACTGACCGATAGTGAACCAGTACCGTGAGGGAAAGGCGAAAAGAACCCCGGCGAGGGGAGTGAAATAGAACCTGAAACCGTGTACGTACAAGCAGTGGGAGCCTTGATTTATCAGGGTGACTGCGTACCTTTTGTATAATGGGTCAGCGACTTATATTCTGTAGCAAGGTTAACCGAATAGGGGAGCCGCAGGGAAACCGAGTCTTAACTGGGCGTTAAGTTGCAGGGTATAGACCCGAAACCCGGTGATCTAGCCATGGGCAGGTTGAAGGTTGGGTAACACTAACTGGAGGACCGAACCGACTAATGTTGAAAAATTAGCGGATGACTTGTGGCTGGGGGTGAAAGGCCAATCAAACCGGGAGATAGCTGGTTCTCCCGAAAGCTATTTAGGTAGCGCCTCGTGAACTCATCTTCGGGGGTAGAGCACTGTTTCGACTAGGGGGCCATCCCGGCTTACCAACTCGATGCAAACTACGAATACCGAAGAATGTTATCACGGGAGACACACGGCGGGTGCTAACGTCCGTCGTGAAGAGGGAAACAACCCAGACCGCCAGCTAAGGTCCCAAAGTCATGGTTAAGTGGGAAACGATGTGGGAAGGCCCAGACAGCCAGGATGTTGGCTTAGAAGCAGCCATCATTTAAAGAAAGCGTAATAGCTCACTGGTCGAGTCGGCCTGCGCGGAAGATGTAACGGGGCTAAACCATGCACCGAAGCTGCGGCAGCGACACTTAGGTGTTGTTGGGTAGGGGAGCGTTCTGTAAGCCTGCGAAGGTGGCCTGTGAGGGTTGCTGGAGGTATCAGAAGTGCGAATGCTGACATAAGTAACGATAATGCGGGTGAAAAACCCGCACGCCGGAAGACCAAGGGTTCCTGTCCAACGTTAATCGGGGCAGGGTGAGTCGACCCCTAAGGCGAGGCCGAAAGGCGTAGTCGATGGGAAACAGGTTAATATTCCTGTACTTGGTGTTACTGCGAAGGGGGGACGGAGAAGGCTAGGTTATCCGGGCGACGGTTGTCCCGGTTTAAGCGTGTAGGTGGATGTTTTTGGTAAATCCGGAACATCATTAACACTGAGGCGTGATGACGAGTCACTACGGTGATGAAGTAGCCGATGCCAAGCTTCCAGGAAAAGCCTCTAAGCTCCAGGTAACACGAAATCGTACCCCAAACCGACACAGGTGGTCAGGTAGAGAATACCAAGGCGCTTGAGAGAACTCGGGTGAAGGAACTAGGCAAAATGGTGCCGTAACTTCGGGAGAAGGCACGCTGGTGTTGGTGAAGGGACTTGCTCCCGGAGCTGATACCAGTCGCAGATACCAGCTGGCTGCAACTGTTTAATAAAAACACAGCACTGTGCAAACACGAAAGTGGACGTATACGGTGTGACGCCTGCCCGGTGCCGGAAGGTTAATTGATGGGGTCAGCCGCAAGGCGAAGCTCTTGATCGAAGCCCCGGTAAACGGCGGCCGTAACTATAACGGTCCTAAGGTAGCGAAATTCCTTGTCGGGTAAGTTCCGACCTGCACGAATGGCGTAATGATGGCCAGGCTGTCTCCACCCGAGACTCAGTGAAATTGAACTCGCTGTGAAGATGCAGTGTACCCGCGGCAAGACGGAAAGACCCCGTGAACCTTTACTATAGCTTGACACTGAACCTTGAGCCTTGATGTGTAGGATAGGTGGGAGGCTTTGAAGTGTGGACGCCAGTCTGCATGGAGCCAACCTTGAAATACCACCCTTTAATGTTTGATGTTCTAACGTGGGCCCCTAATCGGGGTTGCGGACAGTGTCTGGTGGGTAGTTTGACTGGGGCGGTCTCCTCCCAAAGAGTAACGGAGGAGCACGAAGGTTAGCTAATCCTGGTCGGACATCAGGAGGTTAGTGCAAAGGCATAAGCTAGCTTGACTGCGAGAGTGACGGCTCGAGCAGGTGCGAAAGCAGGTCTTAGTGATCCGGTGGTTCTGAATGGAAGGGCCATCGCTCAACGGATAAAAGGTACTCCGGGGATAACAGGCTGATACCGCCCAAGAGTTCATATCGACGGCGGTGTTTGGCACCTCGATGTCGGCTCATCACATCCTGGGGCTGAAGTAGGTCCCAAGGGTACGGCTGTTCGCCGTTTAAAGTGGTACGCGAGCTGGGTTTAGAACGTCGTGAGACAGTTCGGTCCCTATCTGCCGTGGGCGTTGGAAGATTGAGGGGGGTTGCTCCTAGTACGAGAGGACCGGAGTGAACGCACCACTGGTGTTCGGGTTGTCATGCCAATGGCATTGCCCGGTAGCTAAGTGCGGAAGAGATAACCGCTGAAAGCATCTAAGCGGGAAACTTGCCCCGAGATGAGTCTTCCCTGGGACCTTGAGTCCCCTGAAGGGCCGTTGAAGACGACGACGTAGATAGGCTGGATGTGTAAGCGTAGCGATACGTTGAGCTAACCAGTACTAATGACCCGAGAGGCTTAACCTTACAACACCGAAGGTGTTTTTAGAGAGACGTATTCAGCTTGTTCGAAGATTGGTTCTGATGGTTGCGTGGAAGTAGGACGTAACGGTTGGGATGAAACAGAATTTGCCTGGCGGCGATAGCGCGGTGGTCCCACCTGACCCCATGCCGAACTCAGCAGTGAAACGCCGTAGCGCCGATGGTAGTGTGGGGTCTCCCCATGTGAGAGTAGGGAACTGCCAGGCATTAATTTAAGTAGAAACCCTCAGCGCAAGCTGGGGGTTTTTGCGTTGGGGCGGAGAAAGACGCGGACAGAGCCGCACTGTATCTGCACCGTGCCAGCACAGACCCTGTAGTCCCGCCCCCCGGTGAGGGTCACACGCCATGTCGGGACAGGATTGATGGTCATGATTCGGGTTCTGCAAGTGTCTCCGTGGCTCATAAGACCGTTGTGATGACCTATTCCTGCTTTCCTGCTCAACGGCTTGCTCCCTTTCCCCATCCTGATCCCATGCTCCCTTGATTCTGCACCTGGACCTATTTATCCCGCCGGTATCAGTCCTGAGTGAGGTTAAACTCTCTTTTGCCCCTGCTTTGTGATGACTCGGTACTGACCACGCCGATGAGGCGTCGCGCGAAGAGTCTGGCGTGAAACGCGAAAGGGCTGCCATGCGGTGGATAAGCCTGCTGATGTCCGCCACCATTCAGACCCAACCCAACCCAACCTCAGACCCAGACGCGGCTACGCCGCGCCCGGTCAGGTCTGCGCTACGTTTTATAATGCTGGCCTGTAAGGTATCTACCGTTGATGCTTGCCGGGGTGATGAGATCGCGGGAGCAAGCCACCGATCGCTAATCACGCTGCCTTCATTCCTGTACATTATGTCTCCCGTGGCCTCTGCGATCCCTGACTTCATCGTTCACACACAAGCTCAAGTTCTTCCCGCCGATCTCTGGTGCCTCCACAGATCGGTAGTGGCCGGTCACTCGATAACTGAGGGACAGCGCATCAGGTGTTTTGGTTCATGGTCACGGATACGGTGATGTGCCATCACTCCCCTTCATCTACCGGTGTGGTATTAACAGGATTATGCGTCTGCTTTATCCACAGAGAATTCAAGGCTATCCACTAGATGAAACCAGACTTCGCTCGCTGGGCGTATGACAAAAAGCGGTTCACATCGCGAGTAGAGACAAGGAATCAACGTGGTGATTGAGCGGAGATTGCATGATCGATAAAACGAGGCTCATGCGCTGAATGAGCCTCCGTAAGAGACTTAATGCAGAATCTGCGCCAGGAAAGCCTGCGTACGTTCTGAGCGGGGATTGGAGAAGAAGATATCCGGTGGCGCCTGTTCGACGATCTCCCCCTGATCCATAAAGATCACTCGGTTGGCCACTGTACGAGCAAATCCCATCTCATGAGTAACGCACAGCATGGTCATACCGTCTTCGGCTAAACCCAGCATGGTATCCAGCACCTCTTTAACCATTTCGGGATCTAACGCCGAAGTCGGCTCATCAAACAGCATGATCTTAGGTCTCATACACAGCGAACGCGCGATGGCGACACGCTGCTGCTGACCTCCGGACAATTGCCCCGGATATTTATGCGCATGGGCCGCAATGCGAACGCGTTCCAGATAATGCATCGCCAGTGCATCGGCCTCTTTCTTCGGCATGCGATGCACCCAGCTAGGCGCCAGCGTACAGTTCTGCAAAACCGTGAGATGCGGAAAAAGATTGAAATGTTGAAACACCATGCCGACTTCCGTTCTGATTTTCTCAATGTTGCGGCTGTCGCTGTTCAGCTCGATGCCATCGACAACAATACGTCCTTTCTGATGTTCTTCCAGATGGTTGATACAGCGGATCGTCGTTGATTTTCCTGAGCCCGATGGGCCACAGAGGACAATACGCTCACCTTGTTTTACCTGAAGGTTAATGTCTTTCAGTACGTGAAACTGACCGTACCACTTATTCACGTTTTCCAGCGTGATCATGTTGTCAGCGGATTGTGTTAACGCATTCTGATTCATGGATGACCTCAATGAGACTGATGTCCGGTATCAAACCGTCTTTCTAAATGTTGGCTATAACGCGACATGCTGAAACAGAAGATCCAGTAGATCAGCGCGGCGAAGACGTAGCCTTCGGTAGACATTCCCAGCCAGGCGGGATCGACCGTGGCTTGCTGGATGCTGCTGAACAGATCGAACAGCCCAATGATGATCACCAGACTGGTATCTTTAAATAGCGAGATAATGGTGTTGACCAGTCCGGGGATAACCATTTTTAGCGCCTGAGGCAGGATGACCAGACACTGCATCCGCCAATAGCCCAACGCCAGCGACTGCGAGGCTTCATACTGCCCTTTCGGCAATGCTTGAAGGCCGCCGCGCACCACTTCCGCGACGTAGGCTGACTGGAACAGAATGACCCCTACCAAGGCGCGCAACAGTTTGTCTATGTTGGTTCCTTCCGTCAGGAACAGCGGCAGCATCACGGATGACATGAATAGAACGGTGATCAGCGGTACGCCGCGCCAGAATTCGATAAATCCAATGCATAGCATACGGACGACGGGCATTTCCGATCGCCGACCAAGTGCCAGTAAGATCCCGAGCGGCAAAGCGCCCGCAATTCCCACGGCGGCGATAATCAGGGTGAGCGTGAGCCCGCCCCATTGGCGCGTTTCTACGTGGGGCATACCGCCAAATCCCCCGGACAGCAGGCCCCAGGCGATGAACGGATACACCACGCACCATCCCGTGATATAACGACCGCGATGCGGCATCGCTTTCCAGAACATGGGGAAAATGCTCAACAGCGCCAGCACCAGCGCGAAATTGATGCGCCAAATCTCTTCGGTGGGGTAGAGGCCATACATAAAGTGGCCGAAGCGAGCGTGGATAAACACCCAGCAGGCGCCTTCACGCGTACAGTCATTACGGGTCGCGCCTAACCAGTTGGCGTCGAAGATCGCCCAGTTCAACAGCGGGGGAAGCCCTTTCCACAGCAGCCACAGACAGAGCAGGGTCAGCAGGCTGTTGGGAAGGCTGGAAAACAAATTACGTCGAGTCCAAGCGATAGCGCTGCTCATCGGCGTTGGGCGATTTGGCGTATGTGAAATCATGGGCACCCAGCTCCTCTAGCGCTCAATTAAGGCGATTTTACGGTTATAGATATTCATCAGCAGCGAAATCAGCAGGCTGATAATCAGGTAGACCGACATCGTCATGGCGATGGTCTCAATCGCCTGACCCGTCTGATTTAAAACCGTACCGGCAAATAGCGACACCATATCCGGATAGCCAATCGCGGCGGCGAGGGACGAGTTCTTCACAATGTTCAGGTACTGGCTGGTCAGGGGAGGGATGATGACGCGCATTGCCTGCGGCAGAATGACTTTGCGCAGGGTGATCGCTTTTGGCAGCCCTAGCGAAAGCGCCGCTTCATGCTGGCCGTGCGCAACCGATTGAATACCGGAACGGATGATTTCGGCGATGAAGGATGAGGTATAGACCGAAAGCGCCAGCGCCAGTGCGGCGAGTTCGGGGATCATGACCAGACCGCCGTTGAAGTTGAACCCACTTAATACCGGAAGTTCCCAGCTCAATGCACGACCGAAGGTGATGTGCGCCAAACCCAGTAGTAACGTAAGGACCAACACTGGCCACGGCCAGTTTCGGCGATAGATGCCGGTTTCACGGTGATGGCGCAAGTTTCTGCGGACGATGATGACGGTCACGATTACCGTAACAACCACAGCGAGAAAGGCCGGGAGGGCGCCGGGGCCGAAATCCGCCGCCGGAATATATAATCCACGGTTACTCAAAAACACCGCATCCAGGGCGCTCACCGCCTGGCGTGGTCCCGGCAGATTGCGCAGTACCGCAAAGTACCAAAAGAAGATCTGCAGCAGCGGCGGAATATTGCGGAACGTTTCAATATAGAAGGTTGATAGCTTGCGCAGCAGCCAGTTGTCAGACAGTCGGGCCAGGCCGACCATAAATCCTAACAGGGAGGCGCAGATAATACAGATGGCTGACACCAACAACGTATTCAGCAAGCCGACGATGAAAACGCGCGCGTAAGTGTCGCCCTGCTGATAGTCGATGAGATGCTGGACAATACCGAACCCAGCGGCGTTATCCAGAAAAGCAAAGCCGGAAGTAATTCCGCGCTGCGCCAGATTGGTGATGGTGTTGTGTAATAGATAGGCGGCGAAAGCCAGTACAGCGACGACCGCGATGATTTGGTAAAGCCAGGCGCGCACCGCAGGATTCGTCAGTGATAAATCACCTTTTACGGTTGGGCGTTGCAGCATGATGAAGCCTCGATAGCGTCAAACGAGAGCACGGCGGTAAAGCCGTGCCCGGTTTACTGGGAAGATTAACGAACGACCGGCGCGTATTGGATACCGCCTTTGGTCCACAATTCATTCAGCCCGCGTTTGATTTTCAACTCGCTGCCCATACCCACGTTGCGTTCAAAGACTTCGCCGTAGTTACCGACCTGCTTAATGATTTTATAAGCCCAATCGGCGGGTAATTTGAGATCTTTGCCGTAATTTCCCTCTTTACCGAGCAGGTGCGCCATATCCGGCGTTGTCGGTTTAGCCTGCATCTGATCGACGTTCTGAGAGGTGATGCCCATCTCTTCCGCATTCAGCATAGCGAACAGGCTCCAGCGTACGATGGAGAACCACTCTTCGTCGCCACGGCGAACGACCGGTCCCAGCGGCTCCTTGGAGATGACTTCAGGCAGCACGATGTATTCGTTGGGATTGGCTAATTTGATGCGCAGCGCGTACAGCTGTGACTGGTCGGAAGAGAGCGTATCGCAGCGGCCGGACTCCAGCGCTTTGGCGCTTTCATCAGAGCGATCGAAGGTCACCGGCGTGTACTTCATGCCGTGAGTTTTGAAGTAGTCTGCGACGTTGAGTTCGGTATCGGTGCCTGCCTGAATACAGACGGTAGCGCCATCCAGCTCTGTCGCGCTTTTCAGCCCGGCTTTGTTGTGAGTCAGGAACCCGATGCCGTCGTAGTAGGCGACGCCAGTGAACAGCATGCCCATACCCGCGTCACGCGAAGAGGTCCATGTCGTATTACGAGACAGCACATCCACTTCGCCTGACTGCAGCGCTGTGAAACGTTCTTTGGCGGTCAGCGGGGTAAATTTCACCTTATTGGCATCGCCGAAGACGGCCGCCGCGACGCCTCTGCAAACATCCACATCAATACCGGCATATTTTCCGCTGCCATCGGCATAGGAAAAACCCGGCAAACCATCGCTGATACCGCATTGGACGAAGCCTTTTTTCTGGATGGCATCCAGCGTAGCGCCAGCATGGGCCTGTTGAATCGCCGCCAAGAGAGAAGCGCCCGCGACCAGCGTAGACATGATCAATTTTTTTATCATCTTATGTGCCTAATGAGTTATGTGCTGTGGTAATGGACGCAGCGTTGCATCCGCCCTGTCTGCCGGCGCCGTCATAGGACATTGTGCCGTGGCGTGATTAAGCAAAACTAATGCCAATCCGTGACAGTCTCTTTCGGGCATAGCGGCGGGATGTTTTGTGAGGCAGCACACAAAATTTAAACTGCATTGCACCAATATAATCACGGTAATAAAAAGTTTGCCTGCTTTTGGTGCGAGACGCCGTGATCGGCGGATTCTGCTGAGTCTCGCGATCTTAATCAGTGCATGGATAGCGGGTTTGTTGTCTTTTTTAGTGCAACTTGTTATTGAATTGCTAGAGGATTTGGCGGAGTGAGGGGAGAAAGACGGTCACGTATAAGGTGGAAAGAAGACTTAAAGATTAAGGGAATGAATGCGTTATTTGGCCCACCGCATCGCGGAAGGCCGGGCGTTAAACGAGCAACTATCGAACGTTATGCCGTTGATAGAAGCTTTCCAGCCGTGTCTGAACTTTGCTCAAAATGGTACAGAACAGCAGGTAAATCATCGCGGCTTCAACGTACATGATGAGCGGTTCATAGGTGACTGAGACGATGCGCTGAGCGGCGAGAAACATCTCCGGCACGGTGATGACGGCCGCCAACGACGTATCTTTGATCAGCGAGATAAAGGTATTCGAGAGCGGGGGCAAGGACACAAATACAGATTGTGGAAAAATGACCCACCGAATGGCCTGAGTGCCTTTCATTCCCAGCGAATAGGCCGCGTTCCACTGCCCCTGAGGTACGGACAGTATGGCTCCGCGGACGATCTCCGAGCTATAGGCCCCGACATTGAGGGTAAAACCGATCAGCGCGGCAGGAAACGCATCCAGGGTGATACCGGCGCTGGGCAGCCCGTAAAAAATCAGAAACAGTTGCACCAGCAGTGGCGTGCCGCGAATTACCCAGACATAAAAATCGGCAATCCATTTCAGCGGACGCGGGCCATACAGCCGGATCAAGGCAACGATAATCCCGACGGCAAGTCCAAGAATGAAAGAGATAATAGCCAGAGGAACGGTGAACTTCAGTCCAGCAGAAAGCAGACTCCAGAAGGAGTCTGCCATGAGTTGTAGCCAGGGTGGCATCTAAAAAACTCCGATATCTTTGCAGTTACTGGGAAACATCTTCCCCGAAGTATCGCACAGAAATCGTTTTATACGTGCCATCCGCTTTGATCTGGTCCAGCGCGTGGTTGATGGCCTCGACCAGCGGGGCTTGTCCCTTACGCACCAGAATGGCGGAAGGATCGCCGCTTTCCGCGGTGGCGGCGACTTTCACTTTGGCATCCGGCTTCTGTTTTTTGAAGTCGAGGAACGACAGATTATCGTTCAGCGTCGCATCGGCGCGGCCGCTCAGCACGAGATCCAGCGACTGGTTAAACCCGTCGGTAGGCACGATGTCGGCGCCATAACGCGTCGCCAGCTTCGAGTAATTGCTGGTCAGGCTCTGTGCGGATTTGTGGCCTTTAAGATCGGCAAACGTCTTGATGGTGGTGTTGTCGTTGCGGACAACCAGCACAGACTTAGCATCGATATAGGGTTTGGAGAAATCGAATTTCACCTGGCGTTCGGGAGTGATGCCGACCTGGTTAACGACGGCATCATAGCGGCCTGCGCTTAGCCCGGCGATCAATCCATCCCAACGTCCTTCAACAAACTCGGCCTTAACGCCGATTTTTTCGGCTACCGCTCGGCCAATTTCCACATCAAAACCGACCAATTTTCCCGATTTATCGTGATAGGTGTAAGGCGCATAGGTCCCTTCCGTGCCGAATTTGATGACGCCCGCAGCCTTGATGGTGCTGAGATCGTCCTGCGCCTGTACCAGAGCACTGGTGACAAGTAACGCGCCAGTCAGTAATGCAACGCTGATTTTTTTCATCGTGGTTCCTACAAAAACGGGGGAGACAACAACCTACATGTTGATGAGGCCGAGCGGCGAGAATCTACGTGATATCACCACGCATTGCTAATCACATAAGGTGATGGTTTATAGCAACAAAGCATAAATATAGTGTGCTGTGGCGGTTTTTTCCACAATGGGGGGCGGTGTCGGTGCGTAGAGCGGGGAAACAAAGAAAAAGGGACGGACAACTCCGTCCCTGTGATCTGGGTGTGATGGCGATGACTGCCCGTTAACCCCAGACGGCGTCAGCGATCTCTTTGACCAACGCGATTTTCGCCCACTGCTGTGCTTCGGTGATCTCGTTGCCTTCTTCTGTTGAGGCGAAACCGCACTGAGTGCTGAGACACAGGCGCTCCAGCGGTAAGAATTGGGCGGCTTCCTTGATGCGATCAATCACCGCCTGCTTGTCTTCCAGTTCGCCGAACTTGGAGGAGATCAGTCCCAGAACAACCTGCTTATCGCCTGATACCTGAGCCAGCGGAGAGAAGTCACCGGCGCGTTCGGTATCAAACTCCAGATAGTAAGCAGCGACATTTTCACGGCCGAACAGCACGCTTGCGACTGGCTGGTAACCACCGCTGGCGGCCCACGAAGAGGCATAGTTGCCACGGCATACGTGCGTCGTCAGCACCAGGTCTTCCGGCGCGCCTTCCACGCTTGCGTTATTGACCTTCAAATACAGCTCGGCCAGCGTGTGGACTTTGCTGCCTTCAACCGGTTCTGCGTGATGACCACAGCCGCAGCCCGTAGAGTTTGGCGTATCGGCACCGCCGCCGCCCGCAAATTTCGGGTCGACCAGCATGCCCCAGGTGCAGTCATCCAACTGTAGATTGCGACAACCTGCGGCATACAGCTCTTTGATAAAGGTCTGGTAGGCGTTAGCGATATCCTGCACCAGCGCCTCTTCAGTCGGGTAAAACTCCAGCGTCTTGGCTTTGTTGTCGGGACGCTGCAGCTCGGCCAGGAACTGTGCGGCGGACGGAACGGTCAGTCGCGGGGTGATACCGGGTTCTGCGAATTGAAGCAGGAATTTGAAATGTTCGATGAACGGATGGTTCTCACCGGAGATCTTCCCGGAAAGGCGCGCCGTTTCCGGACGGGTTTCTTTGTCCGCAAACGCGTAGCCCTTGGCGATGATGGTTTTTTCCACGCCGTTCAGGCCCCACATGAAGTCGAGGTGCCACCAGCTGCGACGAAACTCACCGTCGGTAATCACCTGCAAACCGGCCGCTTTCTGTTTTTCGACCAGTTCTGTGATGGCTTTGTCTTCAACGGCCTGCAGCTCTTCGGCGGAAAGGTTACCCTGGGTAAATTGTGCTCTGGCATCATGCAGATACTGAGGACGAAGATAGCTCCCTACTACGTCGGCACGGAATGGGGCGCGTTGCGTCTGAATGGTTGTCATGAATATAAAATCCCTTCTTAATTATTCTAGTCGACAGAGATTATCATGGAACTAATCCTCCTATTAGATGAAATTCCCTCAACATAATTGAGGGAATTTCATGTTAGCCAACGGGCGGATCTCGCACGAAATCTTCATCGACTACACTGTCTGTATGAACTTTGAGCGGTAAGAAAGGGCGAAAATGACGCGTGGATGTACTGATGTGTTAAGAATTCGCTAAACAGGGTAAAACTAGTTAAGAAAGCACGAATTAAGACATTTCGTTATTCAAGACTGCCGTAGTGTGGACGATAGTGCTGTGTAATCTGCTTACTATAAGGCAGGACCATTCGAGGAAGTCAGTTATGAAAAAAATTACGTTGGCAATGGTAATGACGGTATTTACCGCAAGTAGCCTGCTCTCATCCGTCTCTTTTGCAGCAGGTCCGGATCATCAGGACGGGAAGCAATGGCAGCAGGGGCCGGGAAGCCAACAGCATGGCGGACGCGATGATCATGCTGGCGGTCAGCCTAACCGTGGCGGCCACGGCGAACCGGGTCGGCAGCAGGCTCACGTACAACGTGGCGGCGACCGTGACCACTTCGTTTCCAATGGTCACGATTTCAGAAGGGGCAAACCGGCTCCGAGTCGTTACCGCGGCAACGACTATCGTGTCAACGACTGGCGTGCTCGCGGTTTGAGACAGCCGCCGTCAGGCCAGCATTGGGCCTATATCGATGGCAACTACGTGCTGATTGCAGCCGCTACAGGCGTAATTACCTCGATTATTCTCAACAGCGCCCTGCAGCATTAATGCTGACGCGTGCCGGAGAGCATCTCCGGCACGCCTTACCCCGCCTGGTTTCTTCCCGCGTATCGTGAATCTAACTCACTCGGTGCTGATGCTCAGTCGAACCAATCGGCGAGTTTATCGCGTGCCTGCTGTTTGACCTCATCGTTGATATACAGGCTGACGGTGCCTAGCGCGCCGGCTAAAACACCCAGATCGTCGGTAAATCCCACCACCGGCAGCGCATCCGGAATGGCGTCTACAGGCAGCACGAAATACGCCAAAGCAGCGTAGATGGTGGTTTTGGCCCAAACGGGCGTATCAGGCCGTTGCGCTGCGAAGTAGAGCCATAGCGCTTTCTCAATGACCTCGCTCCCGGCTTTTTTGGCGTAGCCGACGATCTTGGTCCAAAAGCGCGTTTCGTTAAAGTCGCCTGCCTGAGTGAACTTGTTTTCCATCGGTATGTCGCTCCCGGTCAGTTGGTTGCCTTGTTCATAGCATGTTGTGGCATCTCATCTTCAACCTGTCGGTCAACGTTTAGCGCCACGCAGATGACGTCATTATGGCAAAGCGCAGGGCAGTCCGGCGGAAAACAGACACAAAAAAGGCGTTGATGATCGCTCATCAACGCCTTGTGAAACACGGATGCTGAACGTAATCAGTTCATGCCGTATTTTTTCAGTTTCTTACGCAAAGTGCCGCGGTTGATACCCATCATCAGTGCTGCACGGGTCTGGTTACCGCGAGTGTATTGCATCACCATGTCCAACAGTGGTTGCTCAACTTCAGCTAGTACCAGCTCATACAAGTCATTCACATCCTGACCGTTCAGTTGAGCAAAATAGTTCTTCAGTGCCTGTTTAACCGAGTCGCGCAGGGGTTTTTGGGTTACCTGAGCCTGAGAGTTTACGGTGGAAACGGTCAGTACGTCAGAATTCACGCGTTGTTCGAACATAGTTCTGTCAGCTCTTTTTCTGTTTACGCAAGATTTTCAAAATATGCCTCCAACGCCTCCAGCTGTTCGCTGGCATCCTCAATGGCGTTGAATGTGCGCCTAAACTGGTCGTCCGGGGCATGTTCCTGGAGATACCAGGAAACGTGCTTACGAGCGATACGGAATCCCTTGCCTTGACCATAAAAGTCATGCAATTCCCGTATGTGCCCGATCAGCAAGCGCTTAACCTCTGCCAGTGGCAAGGGTGGCAGCAGCTCCCCTGTGTCCAGATAATGCTGGATTTCCCGAAAGATCCAGGGTCTTCCCTGAGCGGCCCGTCCTATCATCAGGGCATCGGCCCCGGTGTAATCAAGAACCGCTCTGGCTTTATGCGGGTCAGTAATGTCGCCATTCGCAATGATGGGAATGCCGACGGCCTGCTTAACTGTCCGAATGCTGTCGTACTCGGCTTCGCCATTGAACAAGCACGTACGTGTTCGTCCATGGATGGTGAGAGCCTGGATACCACAATCTTCAGCCAATCTGGCAATTTGTACACAGTTGCGGTGCTCTGGAGACCAGCCCGTACGAATTTTCAGTGTCACCGGTACGTCTACCGCTTCCACTACCGCCGTCAGGATCTGTTTCACCAGATCAGGATGCTGCAGTAATGCAGACCCCGCCATCTTGCGGTTCACTTTCTTGGCTGGACATCCCATATTGATGTCGATGATCTGCGCGCCGAACTCAGCATTGATGCTGGCGGCCGCGGCCATCTCCCCCGGATCGCTGCCGGCAATCTGCACGGCTCTGATACCAGGTTCATCGCTATGCACCATGCGCAAGCGGGACTTATCCGAACGCCACACTTCCGGATTGGAAGAGAGCATTTCGGACACCGTCATTCCAGCGCCCATCATGTGACAGAGTGCTCTGAATGGGCGATCGCTAATACCAGCCATCGGGGCGGCTATCAAACGATTGGGAAGCTGAAATTGTCCAATGTGCATAGACAAAGAGTGACCATACTGTGTCTGCAAGGGCGCGTATATTACGCATTTTTCACGCGATAGGAAAGGCCAAACTTTGAGCAATTACGCGTAACAGATCAATAAAATGATATTTCGTCAAAAGAATATTTCATTTTACCTATACATATCATGTTGTTATGTCATTTCGTTACCGGTGGACCACACTGTCGACAAAGGTCGATTAGAAGTGAAAAGAACGCGATAGGGCGATGTCAGGGAGCGATTCGTGGGGTAATGAAGGCAATTGGTAGTGAAAAATGCACCATATTCAGCCTAAAGAGGAGCAATCTATCGGTCTGACGACGGCAATAGCGTGCTCCTGATTTCTGTCATCGCAGTAGCGGCTGGTTCCTATTCTTGGTCGGTTTCGTCTATCGCCGCGTCAATTTCCCGGCTGATATGTTCGATGTCAGCGGGGGAAAATTCGATGTGCGGCCGCACCCCGGTATCGTGCAGAATTTTTTGGGCAATGAGACGCGTGACCGGCAGGATGATAGAAAAGTGGTCGCCGCGCGGCACGCTATAGGCATGAAAGGGAACGCCCGCGTTTTGCGCATCCTTCTCCATCTGGGGCAATGAATATTCCCAGTAATTATCGCTGCCTTCGAAATAGTAAGTTGGCGATTTGAGGTGCGTGATAAAAGTGCGAGGCGAGCGCAGGTAAAACTCTCGCGGGTTTTGGGTGTTGAAGGAAGGGCCGACGGCGGTGGGGCCGCGACTCAATCTCAATGCTAAATCAGGCACGCCCCCAAGTGAAAACGCTGCGCGGAAACCATGTTGATACTCGTTTCCCAAAAGCGTCATCGTCCCGCCAGTGCTGTGGCCGACGAGATAGATGCGGTTGGGATCAACGTAAGGAAGTTTAGCCAGATAGTCTCTCGCGGCATGTAAATCGTCAATCTCGCCGTAAAACATCTCGAACTTGCCGGGATTGTCATTTTCCCCGCGCCAGCTTGGCATCATCGTAACGATGCCGGCCTCTGGGAATGCGCGCCCACTTTGATCGTTGTCGGCGTCCTGAGGTTCCCAAAGGAAGCTTCCTATACCGCCATAACCCCCGTGGGCCCACACCACGGCCGGATGCCGCTTGCCATCTTTGGGGTCGGGCGTCAGATAGGCGACCAGTTCGCCCACGGGCGACGGATAATGTATGGTCTTAAACAGCTCCACTGGCGGCGTCTCAGCCTCGCCGTCGCGTTCCAGCGTATCTTTGACGAGCTCGGTCTGAAAACCGGCTCGTGCCTGAGAGAGATCGATATCGCTCAATGGATAGTGCGCGCTAACGGCGAATGTCCCGGCGGCGAAAAGCCCCGCCGCCAGCAGAATGGGTTTCAAGTTGCGATGAATCACTGCAATATTCCTTTTGTCATCAAATAGCCTGACTAACGCTGCGTCATGCGGCGTGTGGTTAAACGGTGGGGAGAGAGGGGTGATAAAGAGGCGGAACGCACGGAATGGCGCCCCGCCAAGGATTCAGGCGCGTTTAGTGCGCCTTTCTGATACCAGTGATCCGGCACCACTCCTCTTTTTCCGCCACAGGATCAAGCTCGAACTTCTCCTGATAGGCTTCAGATACATTGGCGGCCTGTGTCGCCAGCACGCCGGAGAGTCCAAGATGACCACCCGCTTTGGGTAAGTCGCCGATCAGGGGCGCTAATTCTCGCAGAGGACCTGCCAGAATGTTGGCGACGACCACGTCGGCGGATAGCGCTTCCGGCTGGTCTTTCGGCAGATACAGTTCCAGACGCTCAGACACGCCGTTGCGCTGGGCATTATCGCGGCTGGCCTGAATGGCCTGCGGGTCGATATCAATGCCGATAGCGCGGGCGGCGCCCAGCTTCAGCGCGGCGATAGCCAGAATGCCGGAGCCACAGCCGAAGTCGATGACGGTTTTACCTTGCAGGTCGAGACCGTCCAGCCACTGCAAGCACAGCGCGGTAGTGGGGTGGGTGCCGGTGCCGAAGGCCAGACCGGGGTCCAACATCACGTTGACCGCATCCGGATCGGGGATATCGCGCCAGCTGGGGCAAATCCACAACCGTTCGCCGAACTGCATGGGATGGAAGTTATCCATCCATTCACGCTCCCAGTCTTTATCTTCCAACTGCTCGATTTTGTGTTTGAAACCCGTGCCCAGCAGCGGTTCCTGTTCCAGGATCGCGACGACGACCTTCATGTCGGTCTCGGCATCGTACAGGCCGATCACGTCCGTATCGCCCCACAGGCGGGTTTCGCCCGGCAGCGGCTCAAACACTGGCGTATCGTGGGTGTCCTGAAACGTGACAGATACCGCGCCGCTTTCGACCAGCGCGTCTCCCAGGGGTTCGGCATGTGCGCCGGAAGTATTAATTTTGAGTTGAATCCACGGCATAACGGCCTCTTACTTAACGTCGGATGAAGTAACGGCGGCGGGCGCAGCGTGCCCGAACCGGTTACCAATAATAAATGCCAGCAGGCTTAACGCCAGAGCGGGGACGATCGGATGGAATCCGCCCGATTGAATTTTGAAACTGGCCAGCAGGGTATAACAGATCGCGCCCCCTAGCATGGCGCTGAGCGCGCCCGTCGCGTTGGCGCGCTCCCAATACAGTCCGAGCACCAGTGGCCACAGGAATACGGCCTCCAGCCCGCCGAACGCCAGCAGATTAAGCCAGATGATCATTTCAGGCGGACGCCAGGAGGCCAGTACGACCAACAGTCCCAGCACCAGCGTGGTCAGGCTGGACAGGTGTTTAATGTACCTTTCGTCGGCGGCCCGCTGGGGGCGAACGCTGAGATATAAATCTTTTACGATGGTTGCAGACGCCTGTAGCAGATGCGCATTGATGTTGGACATAATCGCCGCCATCGGCGCCGCCAGAAAAATACCGGCGGCCAGCGGAGGCAGCACGGCGATCATCAGCTCAGGCAAAACCTGGTCGGGGATAGTGAGGTTGGGCAGAATCGCTCTCCCCAGCGCTCCGGCCAGATGCATGCCGAGCATCAGCAGGGTAATGACGATGGTGCCGATGATGATGCCGCGGTGCAGCGCTTTGCTATCCCGATAGGAGAT
The DNA here is from genome assembly GCF_003515985.1 of Lonsdalea britannica. Taxonomy (GTDB): domain Bacteria; phylum Pseudomonadota; class Gammaproteobacteria; order Enterobacterales; family Enterobacteriaceae; genus Lonsdalea; species Lonsdalea britannica. Next base: position 1,372,235 of record NZ_CP023009.1, read on the forward strand.
ACAGCGCACCGCCGTGTTCGGCAGACCGATGACGCCGAAGCACACCAGTAGCCAGAACGAGGTCATGAACGGCCCGGAAAGCACATCGCCGGGACCGTGCGGGGAGACCAGCGCCGGATCGATGTGGCGCAGTTTTTCCACGGCAACGGGCAGGCCGCCCGCGGTATAAATCACGCCGACCACTAACAGTAACGTGCCTACCAGCATCACGATGCCCTGCATGGCGTCGTTGAGTACGCTGGCCCGAAAGCCGCCAAAGGCGGTATACAGCGCGATGGTCACGCCGAAAATCAGCAGTCCGGTGTCGTAGGGAATACCGACCGCCGTTTCGAGCAGACGGGCTCCGCCGATAAACTGCACGGCCATGGCGCCGATGAACGCGACCAGCAGACTGAGGCTGGCGAACCAAACTAGCAGCCGGCTGCCGTAACGGGCGTACAACATGTCGTTGAGCGTGATCGCGTTATAACGTCGCGCCAAAATCGCGAACTTTTTCCCCAGAATACTGAGTGAAAGCAGCATGGTCGGCACTTGAATCATCGCCAGCAGCACCCAGCCCAGACCATATTTATACGCGGCGCCGGGACCGCCGATGAAAGAGCTGGCGCTCACATAGGTGCCAATCAAGGTCATGGCCAGAACGAAGCCGCCCATAGACCGGTTGCCGAGAAAATATTCGCGCAGGAAATTGCCCTGCTGGCGGCGGGTATAGGCGTAAACGGACAGCCCGAACACCAGCAGCAGGTAGGCGATGAGGGGAATGACGATCTGGCTATGCATCCTCATCCTCCAGCGAAATATCGCGGAACAGATGGCGGACCATCAGCCAGCAGAGAATGATAAAGACCAGCGGCAGCAGCAGGCACGACATCTCGAACCAGTGCGGCAGTCCCGTGATGCCGGCGTCGTTACCCGGCAGATACGCGGCGGCAATCCACAGCAGTAGGTAACCCAGCGTCAGGCTCAGCGCCCAGCGCGCTTCCCGGTGTGCCTGAAGAAAACGTTTATCCATCTTGTTATACAACCCAATCGGTATTCATCAGTATGGCGTGTGCAAAACAGGGGATTTTACGGGATGTGAGCGCATTGCCTAGCAGGAATTCGCGTCTACGTATGCATGGTGGGGGATAAACAGGCGCGTTTCTGAGTAGAGGAATAGGGAATACGGAGCAGTAATTAGCTGAATAATCGTTATTTTTCTGTTGGCTCGGTGAACTAAAGAACGAGGCCGATCGACTGCCTGAAAGCGGTCGATCGGCCTTTTCTCTCGTCTGCGGGGAATTACTGCAGGCCGAGTTTTTTCTCCAGATAGTGGATGTTAGTGCCACCATGCTGGAAGTTTTCGTCGTTCAGGATCTTCAACTGCAGTTCGATGTTCGTCTTGATGCCGTCGATGATCAGTTCCGCCAGCGCATTACGCATACGGGAGATCGCCACGTCGCGGCTTTCGCCATAGGTAATCAGCTTGCCGATCATGGAATCGTAATACGGCGGCACGGTATAGCCCGCGTAGATGTGCGATTCCCAACGAACGCCAAAGCCGCCCGGCGCGTGGAAACGCGTGATTTTACCCGGGCTAGGCAGGAAGGTGTTTGGATCTTCCGCATTAATACGACACTCGATCGCATGGCCGCGGACATGAACTTCTTCCTGTTTGATCGACAGCGGCAGACCGGCGGCGACGCGCAGCTGCTCTTTGATCAGGTCTACGCCAGTGACCATTTCGGTGACCGGATGTTCTACCTGAATACGGGTGTTCATTTCGATGAAATAGAACTCGCCGTTTTCATACAGGAATTCGAACGTACCGGCACCGCGGTAGTTGATGTCCACGCAGGCCTTCGCGCAGCGTTCGCCGATGTAACGACGCAGTTCGCTGGTGATGCCCGGCGCTGGCGCTTCTTCCAGCACTTTCTGGTGACGGCGCTGCATAGAGCAGTCACGTTCAGCCAGATAGATCGCCTGGCCCTGACCGTCCGCCAGTACCTGGATTTCCACGTGGCGTGGGTTTTCCAGGTATTTTTCCATGTAGACCATATCGTTGTTAAACGCGGCCTTGGCTTCCGCCTTGGTCATGGAAATGGACTGTTCCAGCTCTTTATCGCTGCGTACGACGCGCATACCGCGTCCGCCGCCGCCGCCGGAGGCTTTGATAATCACCGGGTAACCGATGCGTTTAGCAAAGGCGCGGTTCTTTTCCATATCATCGCCCAGAGGACCGTCGGAACCTGGGACGCAAGGAACCCCCGCTTTTTTCATCGCGCTGATCGCGGACACTTTGTCGCCCATCAGGCGAATGGTGTCGGCGCGCGGGCCGATGAAAATAAAGCCGGAACGCTCAACCTGTTCGGCGAAGTCGGCGTTTTCGGACAAGAAGCCGTAACCGGGGTGGATAGCCACCGCGCCGGTGATTTCAGCGGCTGAGATCAGCGCGGGAATGTTCAGATAACTTTTGGTGGACGGCGCAGGGCCGATACACACGGTTTCGTCAGCCAACAATACGTGTTTCAGGTCACGATCCGCCGTGGAGTGCACGGCTACGGTTTTGATGCCCAGCTCTTTGCAGGCACGCAAAATACGCAGCGCGATCTCACCACGGTTAGCGATAACAATTTTATCTAGCATGGTACGCCCCGTTATTCGATGACAACCAGCGGCTCGTCAAATTCAACCGGTTGACCGCTTTCCAACAGAATGGCTTTCACCACGCCTGCTTTATCTGCTTCGATTTGGTTCATCATTTTCATGGCTTCGACGATGCACAGCGTATCGCCGACGTTAACCTGCTGGCCGACTTCCACAAAAGCTTTCGCTTCCGGGCTTGGCGTACGGTAGAAGGTTCCTACCATTGGCGAACGTACGATATGACCGCTGACAGCGGCAGGTGCTGCGGCGACTTCGGCTACCGGCGCTTCGGCCACGGTAGCGGTCAGTGCAGGCTGAGGCTGCATCGGCGCATAGGCCTGTTGCATCATCGGGTAAGCCGGTGCGGCAGGGGAACGGCTGATACGTACTGACTCTTCACCTTCGGAAATTTCCAGTTCGGCGATGCCGGATTCTTCAACCAGTTCAATCAGTTTCTTGATTTTACGAATATCCATGAATGGGGTTCCGTACTCTTGTTAATTGGAGATTGACAGGCGTTTCACCGCCGTCTGTAAAGCGTAGCTATAACCATCTGCCCCCAGGCCACAAATGACCCCGACTGCCACATCGGACAGATAGGAGTGGTGGCGGAAGGGTTCACGTGCGTGCACGTTGGACAGATGAATTTCGATAAAGGGGATGGCGACCGCCAGCAGCGCATCCCGCAGCGCAACGCTGGTATGGGTGTACGCCGCTGGGTTGATCAGAATGAAGTCGGTGTTGCCTCTGGCCTGATGAATGCGGTCGATCAGCGTGTGCTCCGCGTTGGACTGCAGATGCGACAGCTGAACGTTCAGCGCCAGCGCTTCTTGTTCCAATCCGTTAACGATTTCCGTCAACGTGGTATGGCCATACTTCTCAGGCTCGCGGGTGCCCAGAAGATTCAGGTTCGGACCGTTCAAAAGCAAAATGTTGAATTTATCGACCATTATGCTGCTATCTCCCGCGATTCGCTTCGTGCTGCACAAAATAGCGCGAAGCTATTCGTTTGTCACCTTTCTCGGTGCAAATTGTCCGATGCCTAAAAACAAAGTCGGGCATTATAACCATTTCGTTGCAATTAGCAGCCAAATAGTGGCCTTATCTGCGGAGATGATCATCGCGGCTCCGGCGGCGCCCTGTACCGGCGCTTTTATCACGCCGTGGTGCCACGTGGCTTCAGCGCCACCACTGGCGAAATTTTTTATAACGCATCAGTAACAAAATGAGGGCCAGAAGAGTATAGAAAATAGGTTGCGGAGACAACGTTTTAACCGACCAAATGTAGTGGATGGGGGCTAGAATAGCGACCAGATAAAGCGCGTTGTGTAATTTTTGCCAGCGGGATCCCAACTTACGCATCATCGCTTGCGTAGACGTCAGCGCCAGTGCCAGCAGGATGATCCAGCTGACGATGCCGAGTGTGAGGTAGGGCCGGGAGAACAGCTCGCTGACCAGCAGCGAAAGATGACTCAGTCCTAATTCCAGCAGCGCATAGCTTGTCAGATGCAGCGTTGCCCAGGCGAAGCACCACAGGCCGACGGGGCGTCGGCAGCGCATCAGCAGCGGCTGTTTGCCGTAGCGGGCCAGCGGCGCTATCGCCAGTGTGGCCAAGAGCCATTTCAGCGCGGTTCTGCCGGTAAAATGCTGGATATCCTTCGCCGGATCGGCGCTCAGCCATCCCTGACTTACGGTCAGAAACAGCCACAGTAACGGCAAAATTCCCGCCAGATGAATCAGCACTTTGATCCAAAACAGATGTTGGGGTTTCAAACGCATTCGACGCTGACTCCACGTGTTGGGCACGATCGTGCTCGTATCATTCAGAAGTTCGCCCGCAAATCCAGACCTCGGTACAGCGAGGCCACCTGGTCGGCATATCCATTGAATAGCAGGGTCGGTTGCCGCTGTACATCGAGAATACCGCCCGCGCCGATCACACGTTCCGTCGCCTGTGACCAGCGCGGGTGGTCGACGTGCGGATTCACGTTAGCGTAAAAACCGTACTCGTTCGGCGCCGATAAGTTCCAGGTGGAGGGGGGACGATCGTGAGTAAAACGGATTTTCACAATGGATTTGATGTTTTTGAAGCCGTACTTCCACGGCGCCATCAGCCTCAGCGGCGCGCCGTTCTGCGGCGGCAGCGTTTTGCCGTAAACGCCGACGGCGATCAACGTCAGCGGATTCATCGCCTCATCCATCCGCAGCCCTTCGACGTAGGGGTAGTTCAACCCCCGCCGATAAAGCTGTCCTTCTGCCCTGGCATCTGTTCGGGATCGTAGAGCGTCTGAAAAGCGACATAGCGTGCGTTGCCGGTCGGATTGGCGAAGGCGATCAGTTGGGAGAGAGGGAAACCAATCCACGGGACGACCATCGACCAGGCTTCGACGCAGCGGAAGCGATAAATGCGCTCTTCCAGCGTGAAGCGCCTGAGAATATCATCCATATCCAGCGTGATGGGTTTGGCGACTTCGCCGTCGATCTCGATTTTCCAACCTTCTGTTTTCAGGCCGCCCGCGTTGGCCGCCGGGTCCGCTTTATCCAGTCCGAACTCGTAAAAGTTGTTGTATCCGGTGACTTTGTCTTCCGGCGTCAACGGCAGATTCAAGCGCCAGTCCGGCGGCTGATTGAAGGTGAGCGGCTTGCCGGGAGACGCCTTGGGCCGTTGGTCACCTTTGATCCAGGACAGCAGGTCTGCCTGCGCGGACATCGGCAACGAGAGGCTTGCGGTCGTGATGCCCAGAAATTTCAGTAGCCGGCGGCGCTGGTGGAATAGGGTTTCCGGTGTGACATCAGCTTCGGTCGGCGTGCGATTTTTTTTCATGGTCTTCCGCCTTTATGCCAGTGTAGTGACTTGACGCGCGGCGCACAGAACGTGTGCCGCATGATGACTGAGATCCATCTCCGCGGGTGTTGGAACGTCGTGTGTGAGTAAAACGAGGCGAGCGCCGTGAGTAAACGGGTCCTCCCCAATGTTTCTAAGCCGTTTCCCACGGCTCCGCGTCACAAGGATAGGTCGCACGCTCCCAATAACGCGGTTCTTAATGTATAGATGATTCTGCCGCGCAGAGATTCGGCGTTAACAAGAAAATTTTTTCGGGGTCTGCGCGCTATAAGCAAAGACCACCCGGGATAGGGTGGTCTGCAGAGAAGGGGCTTCGGGCGAATTTAACGCAGTTTCACCAGTGTCCGACCGGTTACGCGGTTAGCGATGAGATCGGCCGCGGCGGCGGGAACCTCTGCCAATGAGATCTCTTTGGCGATCTGTTCATAGAATGACGCGGGCAGCAGTTCGGCCAACCGTTTCCAGGCTTCTTGACGGCGCGGCGGCGGCGCCATGACAGAGTCCACCCCCTGTAACCGTACGTTGCGCAGAATGAACGGCATGACGGTGGTTGGCAGCGCGATACCGCCAGCCAGACCGCAGGCGGCGACCGTCGCGCCGTAATTCATCTGCGCGAGCAGCGTCGCCAGCACGTTATCGCCCACGGTATCGATAGCGCCGGCCCAACGCTGCTTCTCCAGCGGACGCGGCGCGGCGGTGAATTCCTGTCGGTCAAGCACCTGCTCTGCGCCCAACTGCCGCAGATAATCGGCGTTTTCCGCTCGACCGCTCAGTGCGGACACCTGATACCCCAGCGCGTGGAGCAGGGCTATCGCGGTGCTGCCCACGCCGCCGCTGGCGCCGGTGACGATAATCTCGCCGTCCGCAGGCGTGACGCCGCCATCTTCCAATGCCATGACGCACAGCATGGCGGTAAATCCTGCGGTGCCTATGATCATGGCCTGACGTGCCGAAAGTCCTTCGGGCAGCGCAACCAGCCAGTCGCTATTCACTCGAGCCGACTGCGCCAGTCCGCCCCAATGATTTTCGCCAACGCCCCAGCCGGTCAGAATGACAGGCTGACCGACGGCGAAGGCGGCATCGTCGCTGTTGAGCACGGTGCCCGCGAAGTCAATGCCGGGCACCATCGGAAACTGGCGGATGATTTTGCCTTGGCCTGTGATAGCCAGTGCATCTTTATAGTTGATGCTCGACCAGGATACATCGACAGTCACGTTCCCTTCCGGCAGTTGCGTCGGGTCGATGGTACGGACTTCAGACACCGTTTTACCCTGGTGCTGTTCGAGAATCAGAGCCTGCATAGCATTACCTCCTTTTGGGGAGCGAACAAATAGGTAGAGGGAAATCAGGTAATGACTATATTGGTAATAGACATGACATGCACTGATAAACCGCAAGGGACAGGCGCCTGTCCCGGTGCCGCATTAATCCGGTTATAGCCGTAGGAGTGAAAGACCCAAGGATGAGATTGACCACCAAACTTTCGATGCTGATGACGACGCTGACCCTATTGGCCATCGTACTGATGTTCGTCAGCAGCATCTCCAGCTTCGTTTACTACGGTCAGAAACGCATGGAGCATCAACTTAAAGCGGTGGCGACCAGCGTCGATCAGGCGCTGCTGTTGAACTCGCCCAGCGAGATCATCGCATGGCTGCCGCCGGTGATGAGGAGCCTGGGGATTGTCGAGCTGGAAATCCAGCAGGGGTTGGACAGCAGCGATGTCGTCAGCCTGCCGGAAGACAAGCCCGATGACCGGACGATTATGTATCGCCGGGCGCAAATGTCGCTCATGCAGCATCCCAATATCTCGCTGAAAATAATCTACGTCGATCCGCTGATGGGCTCCCCGCGTTATCTGTTCTCGTTTCTGTCCGTTATGGTGGTGATGCTGGTGATGTCGGTCGCCATCTTTTATGCCGTGCGCTGGCTGCGGCGGCAGATGGCAGGGCAGGAGCGGCTTGAAGAGCGCGCGCAGCGTATTCTCTACGGCGACAGCGAAGTGGTGCCGCACGGCTCCGGCCGCGAATGGCCGGTCAGCGCCAGCGGCGCGCTCGACAAGTTGTTGGGCGATTTAATGGAGGCCCGGGAAGCCAAGGGACGGGTGGATACGCTAATCCGCGCCTTTGCCGCACAGGACGCGGAGACCGGTTTGAATAACCGGTTTTTCTTCGATAATCAACTGGCGACGCAGCTGGAGGATCCGGAGTCCGTCGGCACGCACGGCGTGGTGATGATGGTCCGACTGCCGGATTTCGAGACCCTGCAAGGCACTCACGGTTATGACAGTTCGCTGGCGGAGTACTGCGCGGCGCTGATTAATCAGCTCGCGTTGTTCGTTCGGCGCTATCCGGCCGCACTGTTGGCCCGCTATCACCAGAGCGACCTCGCCGTGCTGCTGCCGCATCGTACGTTAAAAGAAGCGGACGGCATCGCCGCACAGATGGTGCGGGACGCTGAACGCCTGCCCGCGCCGTCTTGCATCGATAAAGACGATATTTTACATATCGGCATCTGTGCCTACCGTAGCGGTCAGCGAGTGGATCAGGTTATCGAAAACGTGGAGGACGCCACTCGCCATGCGGTATTGCAAGGCGGCAGCGGCTGGTGCGTCTTCGATCGTCGAGTGCCGGAAAAAGGGCGAGGGAGCGTAAAGTGGCGGACGCTACTGGAAGAGACGCTGTCCCGCGGCGGCCCGCGTCTCTACCAAAAACCGGCGATAACCTGCGAAGGTTGGGTGCATCACTACGAGCTCAGCAGCCGTATCGATGACGGCACGCAGGAACTGCTGGAGGCGGAATATATGCCGCTGGTGCGTCAGCTCGGCCTCACCGCCAGCTATGAACGGCTGTTGGTCACCCGTACGCTGGCGCTGCTAGCGGATGATGCCGACGTCACGCTGGCGATCCCCATCACCGTGGATTCCTTGTTGCAACCTTCATTCTTGCGCTGGCTGTGCGAAACGCTGCAACAGAATACTCCGGAGCAGCGTCGCCGTTTGCTGCTGGAACTGGCTGAGGCCGACGTCTGTCAGTACCTCGGACGTCTTCGCCCGGTGATTGCCGAGCTGACCGGATTGGGTTGTCGACTGGTGGTGGCGCAGGCCGGTCTGACGCTGGTGAGCAGCGCCTATATCAAGTCGCTCCCAGTCGAAGTGATTAAGCTGCATCCGGGACTGGTGCGCGGCGTCGATCAGCATCCAGAGAATCAACTTTTTATCCACAGTCTGACCGAAGCCTGTGTGGGGACAAAGACGCGCGTTTGCGCCGTCAGTGTTCGTACTCGGGAAGAGTGGCTGACGTTATTGGATAAGGGCGTTCGTGGCGGTCAGGGCGCATTGTTTGCCAACTCGGCACCCGCTGGGAATACGCTGAAAAAATATTCACAGCAGTTCCACGTTTAATGTGAATGTCCGGCCCGATTTAGCGTAGAATGAGCGCGCCGTGGAGAGCATGTCGTTACTGCTGATATCACCGCGAAAATGTTAGATTTTATGTCCGTTGTCGGCGCAAATTTTCGGGATTGTGCGCGGCCAGTCTAGATGCCGCCTGAGGGTACCCCCCTCCATGAGTGACATGCCTAACCCAAATTTGTGCGACATACGTCTTTTTCACCGTAGCAGAGCCTGTTCGCGCCTTGTCGCTGCTGCGTGTGGTTGGTAAAGTAGGCGGATTTTATTTATTTCCGCCCCCAGCTTGCAGGATTATCCTTTAGTTATGTTTAAGAAATTTCGTGGCATGTTTTCCAACGACTTGTCCATCGACCTGGGTACCGCCAATACCCTGATTTATGTAAAAGGACAGGGCATTGTACTGAACGAACCTTCCGTGGTGGCGATTCGCCAGGACCGCGCCGGTTCTCCGAAAAGTGTTGCCGCAGTAGGCCATGACGCCAAACAGATGTTGGGTCGTACGCCGGGCAATATCGCGGCTATCCGTCCGATGAAGGATGGGGTGATTGCCGATTTCTTCGTGACTGAGAAAATGCTGCAGCACTTCATCAAACAGGTGCATAGCAACAGCTTCATGCGCCCCAGCCCGCGCGTGTTGGTCTGCGTTCCCGTCGGAGCGACCCAGGTTGAGCGTCGCGCCATCCGTGAATCCGCACAGGGTGCGGGCGCGCGCGAAGTGTTCCTGATCGAAGAGCCTATGGCGGCGGCTATCGGCGCGGGACTGCCGGTGTCTGAAGCCACCGGCTCCATGGTGGTGGATATCGGCGGCGGTACAACGGAAGTGGCGGTGATCTCCCTGAATGGCGTGGTCTACTCCTCTTCAGTCCGCATCGGCGGCGACCGCTTCGACGAAGCAATTATTAATTACGTTCGCCGCAACTACGGCTCGCTGATCGGCGAAGCGACGGCGGAACGCATCAAGCACGAAATCGGCTCCGCCTACCCGGGCGATGAAGTCCGTGAAATCGAAGTGCGTGGTCGTAATCTGGCTGAAGGCGTGCCGCGTGGTTTCACGCTGAACTCTAACGAAATCCTTGAAGCTCTGCAGGAGCCGCTGACCGGTATCGTCAGTGCGGTCATGGTCGCGCTGGAACAGTGTCCGCCAGAGTTGGCGTCCGACATTTCTGAACGCGGCATGGTGCTGACCGGCGGTGGCGCACTGCTGCGCAACCTGGATCGTCTGCTGATGGAAGAAACCGGCATTCCTGTGGTTGTCGCTGAAGATCCGCTGACCTGCGTTGCGCGTGGCGGTGGTAAAGCGTTGGAAATGATCGACATGCATGGCGGCGATTTGTTCAGCGAAGAATAATCCGGCCTGCCAGAAATAAAGAAGGGGGAAACCGTATGGATGAAGGTTTTTTGAGTTCATCCCGTCTGGTGGCCCCCTTTTTCTTTGTCGAGGAATACGCCATTTTATGAAGCCGATTTTTAGCAGGGGACCCTCCCTGCAACTGCGACTTTTTCTTACCGTCATCACCGCGATTGTCATCATTGTTGCTGACAGCCGGCTCGGTACGTTTGTCAAAATCCGCACCTATATGGATACCGCCGTCAGCCCGTTCTATTTTCTGGCGAACGGCCCGCGCGCGGCGTTGGACAACGTGTCGGCCAAGCTGACCTCCCGGGAGCAGCTGGAGCGCGAGAATACGGCGCTGCGTCAGGAACTGCTGTTGAAGAACAGCGACCTGTTGCTGCAAGGACAGCTCAAGCAGGAGAACGCGCGGCTGCGCGAACTGCTGGGCTCCCCGCTGCGTCAGGACGAACACAAGATGGTGACGCAGGTTCTTTCCGCCGGGATTGACCCCTATAGCGATCAGGTGGTGATCGACAAAGGCGCCGTCAACGGCGTGTATGAAGGCCAGCCGGTCATCAGCGATAAAGGCGTCGTCGGACAGGTGATCGCCGTTGGGCAACTGACCAGCCGCGTACTGCTGATTTGCGATGCCTCGCATGCGCTGCCGATTCAGGTGCTGCGTAACGACATCCGCGTGATTGCCGCAGGTAACGGTTGCACGGAAGATTTGCAGCTGGAGCACTTGCCGAACAATACCGATATTCGCGTCGGAGATGTGCTGGTCACGTCTGGTCTGGGGGGACGCTTCCCCGAAGGCTATCCCGTGGGCGTCATTTCTTCGGTAAAAGTCGACACTCAGCGTGCCTATACTGTCATTCAGGCGCATCCCACGGCGGGACTGCAGCGTTTGCGCTATCTTCTCCTATTGTGGGGAGGGGATAACGACGCCCACGCGGCAATCTCACCTCAGGAAGTGCAACGGGTGGCGAACGAGCGCCTGATGCAGATGATGCCGCATGTGCTGCCGTCGCCTGACTCGATGGGACCGCCAGCGCCCCCGGCAAATGCCGCTCCTTCGACGGACAGCGCCCCCGCGGGCGGTCGTGCGCCGGGAGGCGAGCAATGAACCGTTATCGTCGCAACGGCAACTGGATTATCTGGCTGTCGTTCCTGATAGCGCTGGTGCTGCAAATTATGCCGTGGCCGGATGAGATCTATATGTTCCGTCCCTCCTGGCTGACGTTGCTGCTGATTTACTGGGTGATGGCGCTGCCGCACCGGGTGAATGTAGGAACCGGCTTCATTCTGGGGATCATCACCGATTTGATTCTCGGCGCGACGCTGGGCGTGCGCGCACTGGGGCTAAGCATCGTGGCCTATCTGGTGGCGTTTCGCTTCCAGCTCTTCCGCAATATGGCGCTGTGGCAGCAGGCGCTAATCGTGATGCTGCTGTCGCTGTTGCTGGATCTGTTGATCTTCTGGGCCGAGTTTCTGGTTCACGATGTGGCGTTCCGCCCGGAAGTGCTGTGGAACTGCGTGGTTGATGGCGCGCTGTGGCCGTGGCTGTTTCTACTGATGCGGAAAATCCGTCGTCAGTTCACCGTACAATAGAGGTCGTGCATGACAGCACTGTATTTGGCGTCAACGTCTCCCCGGCGTAAGACCCTTCTGGGGATGCTGGAGATCCCGTTCGTGACGCTGACGGCTGAAGTGGAAGAGCAGAGACGGCCTGACGAAACGCCGGAGCATTACGTGAGCCGTCTGGCGCAGGATAAAGCGGCGGCCGGTGTGGCCGTGGCGCCGGAAGATCTTCCTGTGCTCGGTGCGGACACCATCGTGGTGCTGGAAGGCGACGTGCTGGAAAAACCGCGCGATGAGGCGCATGCCGCCGAGATGCTGCGGGCGTTGTCCGGCCGTCGGCATCAGGTGATGACGGCCATCGCACTGGCCGATAAAGAGAAAACATTAAGTCAACGTGTGGTCACCGAAGTGGTTTTTCGGCGGCTCTCAGAACAGGATATCGTTAGCTATATTGCCAGCGGTGAACCCATGGATAAAGCCGGCGCCTATGGTATCCAGGGCAAAGGCGGGTGCTTCGTGAAATCCATCGCCGGGAGTTACCACGCCGTTGTGGGACTGCCGCTGGTGGAAACCCTTGACTTGTTCAGCCGATTTGCCGAACTGCGTACAGCAAGAGGAACCCATGACAGCTGAGTTACTGGTAAACATTACACCGTCAGAAACGCGCGTCGCTTACATTGATAACGGCACGATGCAGGAAATTCACATCGAGCGTGAAGCCAAGCGCGGCATCGTCGGCAACATCTATAAAGGGCGGGTCAGCCGCGTGCTGCCCGGCATGCAGGCGGCGTTTGTCGATATTGGTCTGGATAAGGCCGCTTTTCTGCACGCTTCCGATATCATGCCGCACACCGAATGCGTGGCGGGCGATGAACAGAAAAATTTCCACGTTCGCGACATCGCTGAGCTGGTGCGTCAGGGGCAGGATCTCATGGTGCAGGTGGTCAAAGACCCCTTGGGCACCAAAGGCGCGCGCCTGACGACGGATATCACGCTGCCTTCGCGCTATCTGGTATTTATGCCGGGCGCCTCGCATGTCGGTGTCTCCCAGCGTATCGAAAGCGAAACCGAGCGCGAGCGACTCAAGCATATCGTGTCCGCCTACTGCGATGAACAGGGCGGCTTCATTATTCGTACCGCCGCTGAAGGCGTGGGCGAACAGGAGCTGACGGAAGATGCGGCGTTCCTGAAGCGCCTGTGGGGCAAGGTGATGGAGCGTAAGAAACGCAATAAAACCCGCTGCCAGCTGTATGGCGAACTGGCGTTGGCCCAGCGTATCCTGAGGGATTTCGCCGGCGCGGAGCTGGATCGCATTCGCGTCGACTCCAAGCTGACCTTTGATTCGCTGGTAGAATTCACCTCGGAATACATTCCCGAGATGGCCAGCAAACTGGAGCTTCATGCGGGTAAACAGCCGATTTTCGATCTGTACGACGTGGAAAACGAAATACAGCGCGCGCTGGATCGCAAGGTGGAACTGAAGTCGGGCGGCTATCTGATCATCGATCAGACCGAGGCGATGACCACGATTGATATCAACACCGGCGCTTTCGTCGGGCATCGCAATCTGGACGAAACCATCTTCAATACCAATATCGAAGCGACGCAGGCGATTGCCCGCCAGCTGCGACTGCGTAATCTGGGCGGCATCATCATCATCGACTTCATCGATATGAGCAACGAAGACCACCGTCGGCGCGTGCTGCATTCGCTGGAGCAGGCGCTCAGTAAAGATCGGGTAAAAACCAGTATTAGCGGCTTCTCTCAACTAGGATTAGTGGAGATGACCCGTAAACGTACCCGTGAGAGTATTGAGCACGTATTGTGCAGCGGCTGTCCTACCTGCCATGGTCGCGGTACGGTGAAAACGGTTGAGACCGTCTGCTACGAAATCCTGCGCGAAATTGTGCGCGTTCATCACGCCTACGATTCAGACCGCTTCCTGGTTTATGCCTCGCCGCGCGTCGGCGAAGCGCTGAAAGGCGAAGAGTCCCATGCGCTGGCCGAGGTGGAAGTGTTTGTCGCAAAACAGGTCAAAGTCCAGATCGAACCCCTGTACAGTCAGGAGCAGTTCGACGTGGTGATGATGTAATACAGACGGCGTGTGGATGCCGGCGGCAAGCGATAGTAGAAAACGGATAGTCGATGTGATGTGGATATGGCGCTTCCGCCCGCTCTGCAGCCGGTGACAAAAAACAAGGAGACATGCGTGAGGCGACTGCCCGGAATAGTACTTGCGACGGGAGCCACCCTTATTGTACTGGTTGCGCTGGCGGTCAGTGGGCTGAGGCTCGTCATGCCGCATCTGGACGAATTCAGGCCACGCTTGGTGGCCTGGGCGCAGTCTGTTTCCGGGATTCCGATAGAGGTTGCCGGCCTTAACGGCACTTGGGAGCCGTTCGGCCCTACGCTGGAAATTAACCACATCCGCATTCAGCATCCGGATGCCGACTGGCAGTCGGAACGCGTCACGCTGGCGCTGGATGTATGGCAATCGTTGCTTCACCTGCGCTGGCAGTTCCGCGATCTCACCTTCTATCAGATGCGGCTGGACATCAAACATCCCCTGCAATTTTCGCAAAAAAACAACGACAGCGGTTGGCAGGCGAACCAGGTGACCGACCTGTTTCTGCGTCAGCTCGACCACTTTGATCTGCGCGACAGCCACATTACCTTTCTGACGCCCTCCGGCCCGCGCGCCGAACTGTTTATTCCCCAACTGACCTGGCTGAACGGCCACAACCGCCATCGCGCCGAAGGCCAAATCAGCTTGTCGAGTTTTAACGGACAGCACGGCGTCGTGCAAATGCGCATGGACTTGCAGGATGATCAGGGATGGCTGAATGACGGCACCCTCTATCTGCAAGCCGATGATATCGATATGAAGCCCTGGCTGAGCCGCTGGTTGCGCAACAACACCGGTCTGGAGAACGCGGACTTCAGTCTGGCGACCTGGCTGCATGTGCGTAACGGCGAGATCGCCGGGGGCGATATTCTGCTCAATGAAGGCACGGCGGGCTGGCGCGATGGCAAAGAGACCCACCGCATCAGCGTCGACAACATGATGTTGCAGGCCAACCGGCAGGATAACGGCTGGCAGCTGACTATCCCGGCGTTGAAGGTCGCGACGGACGGGCAGGCCTGGCCACAGGCGGCGATCTCTGCGCTGTGGTTGCCGGCCGATAAGCCGGTTGAGGGCGAAGCGTTACAGGGCGAACTGCGCGTGCGCAGCGGCAATCTGGCGCTGGAGCGCTTTACGCCGCTGCTGCCCTTGCTCTCTTCCGCCATGCCTGAGCTGAAAACACGCTGGCAGGCGTTGCAGCCGAAGGGCCAGTTGACGACGCTGGCGCTGGATATTCCGCTGGCGACGCCGCAGGACAGCCGCTTTCAGGTCGGTTGGCAGGATGTCAGCTGGCAGCCCTGGCAGATGCTGCCGGGCGTTGACCACTTTTCCGGCACGGTCAGCGGGAGCGTGGGAAGCGGTGAGGTGCATCTTCAGTTGCATCAGAGCACGTTGCCCTATCCGGGCATGTTCCGCGCGCCGCTGGAAATGGAGAAAGTGGAAGGGAACCTGCACTGGCGAAGCGACGATCAAGGCTGGTCGCTGTGGTCGAAAGGCTTGGACGTGCAGGCCAAATCGCTGTGGGTCAACGGCGATTTTGACTACCACCATCCCGCCAAGGGCGAGCCGCAGTTAAATATTCTCGCCGGGCTGCGTTTAAGCGATGGCGCGGAGGCATGGCGCTACTATCCCGAACACTTTATGGGAAAAAGTCTGGTCAATTACCTCAGCCAGGCGGTGCAGGGGGGCTCGGTAGACAACGGCACCCTGATTTTTGCGGGGAACCCCTCGAACTTCCCCTTTACGCATCATGACGGACAATTTCAGGTATGGGTGCCGCTGAAAAACGCCAAATTCGGTTTCCAACCCGGCTGGCCTGCGCTAAACAGTGACAATATCACTCTGAACTTCCTGAATAACGGTCTGTGGATGAATGCGCCGCTGGCGCGGCTCGGCAACGTCGAAGGCCGCAACATAAACGCCGCGATCCCCAACTATCAGCAGGAGCTGTTGCTCATCGACGGCGACCTGAGCGGCAGCGGCAAAGATGTGAGTGATTACTTCATGCAGACGCCGCTGAAATCCACATTGGGGACCGCGCTCCAGCAGTTACAGGTCGGCGGCAACGTGGCCAGCACACTGCATCTGTCCATCCCGCTGAACGGTAAGCTGGTACGGGCGAGCGGCGAGGTGACGATGAACAACAACAGCCTGCTCATCAAACCGCTGGGCGCCACGCTGCGCCAGCTCACCGGCCGCTTTAGCTACGACAATGGCAATTTGAAGAGTGAACCGTTGCAGGCCACCGTGTTCGGGCAACCGCTGACCGCCAGTTTCACCACGGAAGAGCAGGCAAACGCATTCAAGATTAACGTGGACCTGCATGGGAACGTACAGCCGGCTCGGCTACCCGGTTTGCCTGCTGACGTCGTGAGCGCGCTGGGCGGCAACGCGTCCTGGAAAACCCAGGTGGGCGTCACGTTGCCGCACAAGGGCGGCGCAACCTATGACGTGAGCGCACAGGCCGACCTAAAAGAAGTAAGCAGTCACTTACCTTCACCGCTTAACAAGGCGGCGGGCAAGGCGCTGCCGGTACAGCTGAACGCCAAAGGCGACCTGCGCGGCTTTACCGTTCAGGGCGTGCTCGCCAAAAGTCAGCGATTCAACAGTCGCTGGTTGCTGAAAAGACACTCGGTGGTCCTGGCTCAGGCGGTCTGGCAGGACGGCGGTAAGAATGCCCCTGCGTTGACCGGCGAAGACGGCGTCACGCTACATCTGCCAGCGCTTGACGGCGAACGCTGGCTGGGCCTGCTGTCCGGTGCGAAGTCCGCGATGGGATCGGGGGGGAGTGGATTCTCGTTGCCAGAGCGTATCACCGTGACGACGCCGCAGTTGACGCTGGCGGGCCAGCAGTGGCGCGATCTGGCGTTGAGCGCGTATCCCACGGCGGGCGGCACAGCGGTGACGGCGCGCGGCCGCGAGATCGACGGACGCCTGGAGATCCCGCGTACCGGCGTATGGCGAAGCGACATTCGCTATCTTTACTACAATCCTCAATGGTCCGGGAGCGCGTCTCCTTCGACGTCGGGCAAAGCCGCAGCGCCCTTTACCCTCACCAATGAAACCTTTGCCGGATGGCCGACGTTACAGGTGAACTGCAACGAATGTTGGGCGATGGGACAGAATCTGGGCCGGATTCAGGCGTTAGTCGTACCGGAGAGAAACAAGATTTCGATTCGTGGCGGGCTGGTGGATGACGGCAAGGCGCGTTTGACCCTCAACGGCACCTGGCAACAGGCTGAGGGCGGAAGCCGCACCTCGCTGAAAGGCGTGCTGTCGGGCGATAGCCTGACGGAAAGCGCCGAGTGGCTGGGTATTTCCACGCCGCTGCGGGGTGAGTCCTTCAACATCGATTATGACCTCTACTGGCGTGGCGAACCGTGGTCTCCGGACCTGCCCACGCTGAGCGGCATTTTGCAGACCCGCCTGGGCAAAGGGGAAATCACCAGCGCGAGCAGCGGGTCGGCCGGGCAGCTGCTGCGCTTGATCAGCTTCGATGCGCTGCTGCGCAAATTGCAGTTCGATTTCAGCGATACCTTTAACAAAGGCTTCTACTTCGACAGTATCCGCAGCTCGGCCTGGATTAAGTCCGGCGTGCTGCATACGGACAATCTGCTGGTCGATGGACTGGAGGCGGACATCGCCATGAGCGGCGATGTCGATCTGGTGAAACGGCAGATCAACATGGAAGCCACGATCGCGCCGGAGCTTTCCGGTACGGTCGGGGTGGCGGCGGCTTTTGTGGTGAATCCGGTCGTTGGCGCGGCGGTGTTCGCCGCCAGCAAAGTGTTGGCGCCGTTGTGGAATAAATTTTCCCTGATTCGTTACCACATTTCCGGTAGTGTGGATCAACCGAAGATTCAGGAAGTTCTGCGCGAAAAGCAGAAAGCCCGCGCGGCGACATCCGGCCAGTAAGGGCGGCATGTTTATCTGATTACCTTGACATGAAGAGTGACATTCTATGAGTCTGACGTTAGTCAGTGAGCAATTACTCACAGCCAACAAGCTGAGCCTGAACGATTTAAATACGATTCTGGAGACGCTGAATGAGCGTCGTCTGGACTATGCCGATCTCTATTTCCAATCCAGCTACCATGAGTCCTGGGTATTGGAAGATCGTATCATCAAAGACGGTTCCTACCACATCGATCAGGGCGTCGGGATCCGGGCCGTTAGCGGCGAGAAAACCGGTTTCGCCTATGCCGACCAAATCACGTTGAATGCGTTGCAACAGAGCGCGCAGGCGGCCCGCAGCATCGTAAGAGAGCAGGGTAACGGCGCTGTGCATGCATTGGGCGAGTCGGCGCATCGCGCGCTGTATCCAAGCCAAAATCCTTTGGATAGCCTGACTCGGGAAGAGAAAATCGCTCTGTTGCAGCGTGTGGATGCGACGGCCCGCGCGGAAGATGTCCGCGTGCAGGAAGTCAGCGCCAGCCTGACCGGCGTGTATGAGCTGGTGCTGGTGGCGGCCACGGATGGCACGCTGGCCGCGGATATTCGCCCGCTGGTGCGTTTGTCCGTCAGCGTGCTGGTGGAACAGGACGGCAAGCGTGAACGTGGCTCAAGCGGCGGCGGCGCGCGTACCGGTTACGACTACTTCTGGCAGTTGGTGGAAGGCGAAGCGCGAGCGGAAGCTTGGGCGAAAGAAGCCGTTCGTATGGCGCTGATTAATATCTCCGCGGTGGCGGCGCCCGCGGGTTCAATGCCTGTCGTGCTGGGTGCCGGCTGGCCGGGCGTGCTGCTGCACGAAGCGGTCGGTCACGGTCTGGAAGGCGACTTCAACCGTCGAGGAACCTCCGTGTTCAGCGGTCAGGTCGGCAATCTGGTGGCCTCAGAGCTGTGTACTGTGGTGGACGATGGGACGATGGAAGGTCGTCGCGGCTCACTGGCGATGGACGATGAAGGCGTACCGGGTCAGTACAACGTGCTGATCGAGAACGGCGTGTTAAAGGGTTACATGCAGGACAAGCTCAACGCGCGCCTGATGGGCGTCGCGCCGACCGGCAACGGTCGCCGTGAGTCCTATGCGCATCTGCCGATGCCGCGTATGACCAATACCTACATGCTGGACGGGAAGTCGACGCCGGAAGAGATCATCGCCAGCGTCGACTACGGCCTGTATGCGCCGAACTTCGGCGGCGGTCAGGTGGATATCACCTCCGGCAAATTTGTGTTCTCCACGTCGGAAGCCTATCTGATCGAAAAAGGCCGCATCACCAAGCCGGTCAAAGGCGCGACGCTGATTGGCTCAGGTATTGAAGCCATGCAGCAAATCTCGATGGTGGGCAACGATCTGTCGCTGGATATGGGCGTCGGGGTCTGCGGTAAAGAAGGCCAGAGTCTGCCGGTCGGCGTCGGTCAGCCCACGTTGAAACTGGACAGCCTGACGGTGGGCGGTACGGCTTAATTCCCACCGATCTTCTCCGTCGTCGTGACGTGCTATCAGGGCGCCGACGGCGGAGGATTCTCCTGGCGATACCCTTGATAGGTCAGCGCCACCTTTTTGAAGTACTCCATCAGATAATTAATGCACACCTGCACCTTTAGCGGCAGATGGTCTTTGCGCGTATATAAGGCATAGACCGGACGCGGATCGGAATGGTAGTGGGCAAACAGAATTTCAACTTCACCGCGCTTAATCTCCTCAAAGACCCACATTAGCGGCACATATGAAATCCCCGCGCCGTGCTTGAGCCAGCGGATCAGCGTCTGGGAATCATTGGTGGCGAACCGCCCCTGCGGCTTCAGCCGCGTCGTTAATCCCTCCGGCGAGATCAGGTCAAATTCGCTATCAGGCCGCACGCTGTATTCCAACCAGGAAAAGTTATCGATGTCGGACAGTTTCTCCGGCGCGCCGTTCTGCGACAGGTAGCTTTTGGCGGCGCAAACCACCATCGGCATCGACCCCAGACGGGTGGAAAACAGGCTCGAGTCCTGCAGCGCTCCCACGCGAATCACGATATCCAGACCGTCGGCGATCAGGTCCGGCGCGGGGATGCCGCTGACCAGATTGACGGACAGCCCCGGATACTCTTTCAACATTTCCGCCGTCATCGTCGCCAGTACGTTCTGAGCCATGGTGGAGGTGCTGCCGATACGCAGCGTGCCGATCGGCGTGTTGGTAAACGCATACAGCTGATCGTGGACTTCATGCGCTTCGACCAACATGCGACGGCAGCCGTGGTAATAGATTTTTCCGGCCTCGGTCAGCCCGATGCTGCGCGTACTGCGGTTTAGCAGCTTCACCTGCAACGCATTTTCCAGCTTGGTCACCGTTTGACTGACGGCGGAGACGCTCATTTTCAGCTGCCGCGCGGCGGAGGTAAATGAACCGAACTCCACCACTTTGGCGAAGATGGTCATGCTTTTTAGTCGTTCCATTATTAAGCCTGGCTTAAAAGTGATTTAGATCACACTGGGTAGATAAGGTCATAATAAACATCCATAATGAAGTGTGTCTAAACAGGAAGCGCGGTGTTCCCCTCGCAGTGCTTCTGTCTTTGTTACCTCTATGAATGAAAAAGTAAGCGCTTCATCATACCGATCATTCGTTACGTATGTTCTTCATTATTGTTATCAGTCTTGCTGTGTCTTCCCCCGCTTGCAGTCAATGACTGCGGGCGGAGGTTTTTTTGGGTTATTTGCTATGCTGCTTACAGGGTGTATTGCGCATTAGAGTGAGAGAGATAAGAAAAAGATGAATTCGCTTCCGGTCATGGTCCTGTTCGGCCTCTCGTTCCCGCCGGTATTTTTTGTCCTGCTGGTATCGCTGGCGCTGTTTTATATCTGTATCCGTCTGCTACAGCCGACCGGGATCTATGATGTTGTTTGGCATCCCGCGCTGTTCAACACCGCGCTGTTCTGCTGTCTGTTTTATCTGCTGTTCCGTTTCGGTCTTTGAGGTCGTTGTGAATACATCCGCGCTGACAATTTATCTGAAAAAATTTGCTCGTATCGCGATCACGCTCGCCCTGGTCTTATTGGCACTGGTGGCGATCGTGCGCGTATGGGCTTTCTACACCGAATCGCCCTGGACCCGAGACGCGCGATTCACCGCCGATATCGTCGCTATCGCGCCCGATGTCAGCGGACTGCTGACCGCCGTCAACGTCCACGATAACCAACAGGTGAATAAGGGCGACATCCTGTTTGAAGTCGACAGGCCTCGCTATCAGCAGGCGCTGGCTGAAGCGCAGGCGAATGTCGACTACTACCAATCGCTGGTGGTTGAGAAAAAACGGGAAGCGGGCCGCCGTCAGAAGCTCGGGACGCAGGCGCTGTCGCGGGAAGAGATCGAACAGTACGGCAATACCCTGGAGACAACGCAGCATCAGCTGGCGCAGGCGCAGGCCGCGCTCGAACTGGCCCGGCTCGATCTGGATCGCACTGTGGTCCGCGCGCCGTCGGATGGCTGGGTGACCAACCTGAATTTGCAGGTCGGTGAATTCATCACGCGCGGCGCGACCGTGGTCGCGCTCGTGAAAAAAGATTCCTATTACCTGTGGGCGTACATGGAAGAGACTAAGCTCGGCGGCGTTCGTCCTGGCTTGCGGGTGGAAATCACGCCGCTCGGCAGCAACCGAATTTTGTACGGCACGGTGGATAGCGTGGCGTCGGCGGTCACCAACAGCAATATCACCACTGACAGCAGCGGTTTGGCGACGGTCGACTCCAATCTGGAGTGGGTCCGGTTGGCGCAGCGGGTGCCGGTAAAAATTCGGCTGGACCAGCAAATGGGTAATCTTTACCCGGCAGGCACCACCGCGACGGTCGTGGTCACAGGGGAAAAAACGGAGCATACGAAATCAATGTCGCCGATGTTGAAACTGATGCACCGGCTGCGCGAGTTCGGGTAAGGCACCGTCATGTTCAATTTTCCCGGATTCATCCGGCTACGATTTGCCTTCAAGCTGAGTTTTGCGATCCTGCTCTCGCTCATGCTCGGTTTCTATATGCAACTGGAAACCCCGCGCTGGGCGGTGCTGACCGCCGCGATCGTGGCCGCCGGGCCCGCTTTCGCCGCTGGCGGGGAGCCGTTTTCGGGCGCCATTCGCTATCGTGGGCTGCTGCGTATTCTGGGAACGTTTATCGGTTGTATTGGGGCGCTGGTCATTATTGTCAGTACGGCGCGGGCGCCGGTCGTGATGCTGATGCTGAGCTGCCTGTGGGCGGGCGCCTGCGTGTGGATTTCCTCGCTGGTGCGGGTGGAAAACTCCTACGCTTTTGGGCTGGCGGGCTACACCGCGCTGATTATCGTCGTGACGACGCAGAGCACGCCGCTTCAGGCGCCGCAGTTCGCCGTCGAACGGTGCAGCGAGATCGTGCTCGGCATCATGTGCGCCATCCTGGCGGATCTGCTGTTCTCTCCGCGATCTATTAAACAAGATATCGATCGAGCGATGAAAGCGCTGCTGTTGGATCAGTTCCAGCTGTTGCAACGTTGCGTGTCCGGCGCATCGAAAGAGGATCTGGATGCTCACTGGCACGCGCTGGTGCGTAACACCCAATCGCTGAATGGCATGCGCAGCCAGCTGCGCGTCGAGTCGTCCCGCTGGCAGCCCAGCAATCTGCGTCTCAAAAGCATGGTGACCCAGTCCTGGCTGATGATCACCCAAGCCTGCGAAACCTATCTGATTCTGCAAGACAGCGAAGCGCCGATCAACGGCGCGCTGTCTGTGCTGCTGGAGCAGCCTGTCACGACGCCGGAAGAAGGTCGTCAGCGGTTACGGCAGCTGCGTTATCTGGTAGCCGTCAACGGCGCCAGTCTGCCGCCGTCGCTTGTCGGCTGGGTCGTGACGGCGACGCGTTACCATCTCCTGATGCGGGGCGTACAGAACAACGGCCGCATCAACCGTATTGAGGCGGATGCGCTGACGGCGGATGTGGCGGTGAAAGCCACGTCCGCAGAGACTCATCACGCGATGATCAACGGGGTGCGTACTTGGGCGGCCACGACGCTGGGGTGCCTGTTCTGGCTGGCGACGGGATGGAACTCCGGCAGCGTCTGTATGGTGATGCTCGCCGTCGTGACCGCGCTGGCGATGCGTCTGCCCAATCCGAAAATGATGGCAAAGGATTTTCTGGTCGGGACGCTGTTCGCGCTGCCGCTGGGATCGTTCATGTTTATGCTGGTGCTGCCCGCCACTCAGCAGAGTCAGCTGCTGCTGTGTCTGAGCCTCGGCCTCATGGCCTTTTTTATTGGTATCGAAGTGCAGAAACGACGGCTGGGATCGCTGGCGTCGTTAGCCACCACCATCAATATTCTGGTGCTGGATAATCCGATGACCTTCGATCTCGCGCAGTTTCTGGATAGCGCCATCGGACAAATCATCGGCTGCTTCCTGGCTTATCTCGTTATTCTGCTGATTCGGGACAACTCCCTGGCCTGGACAGGACGGACGCTGATGAACCGCTTCGTTTTCGGTGCGGTATCGGCGTTGAACACGTGTCAGGAGCGGCGGCAAGACAACTATCTGCCCGCGCTTTATCAATACCTGTTTCTGCTGCTGAACCGCTTTCCAGGCGATATCGCCAAGTATCGTCTGGCGTTGTCGCTGATCATCGCGCATCAGGGGCTACGGCAACTGGATATCCCCGTCAGCGAAACGCTGGTGGCTCATCACCGGCAGTTGCGGGCGACGGCGGGACGGGTAATCAAGGCGAAGCAGGATACGGTGCGCAGCCGCTACTTCACGCAGTTGCTGGAGGAAATGGACGCGTATCAGCAGGCTTTGCTGGACCATCGGGTCGCGGAAAAAACGATCGCCTCGGTCAGCCGCTTGATCGCCTTACTGCGGCGAAATCAGAATGCGTTTATCGGCTAACGACGCTGCCGAAGCGGCTTCTCGCCGTCCCGCTATCTCTGTTTGGGCGGACGGTGTAGTATTTCTCCACCCCTTTTTTTGACTTCATTCACCGTAACGTGCGTGGCGACACGCGCAGCTGACGTACAGGTAACGACGTATTATGACTTTGCACCTTTGGTTAGTTTACACCGGCGTGATCGTGGCGCTGATCGCCATTCCCGGCCCGTCTGCGCTCATCAGCATGACGCATGGTCTGCGTTATGGACAACGACGTGCTATTGCCACTATCGCAGGCGGGGCGTGTGCCGCGTTGCTGCTGATGACCGGCTCTGCGCTCGGACTGGGGGCGATCCTCGCGGCGTCGACGACGGCGTTTATGCTGCTGAAGGTGGTGGGCGCGGCTTATCTTATCTGGCTGGGGATTTCGGCGTGGCGAGCAAAAACCGGCCCGGTGACGGAAACCGAAAGCGTCGCGCTGCCGGTCGATGAACCCGGCGCATTCACGCTGTTCAGACGCGGTTTCACGGTGGGCATCAGCAATCCCAAAGATCTGCTGTTCTTCGCGGCGTTGTTTCCTAACTTCATCGACACCAGCGTACCGCAGGCAAGTCAGTTTGCACTGCTGGCGCTGACCTGGACGGTGTTGGATTGCAGCATCATGTTCTGTTACGCCTGCATGGGAAAACGCGTGTCTTCCCTGTTTGCGCACCCGAAACGTCTGCGGTTGTTCAACCGCGCGTCCGGTTCACTGTTTATTTTTGCGGGCACTGCGCTGGCGGCATCAGCCAAGTAGCGATAGGGCGGACCGGCGGCGAGGAGTACGCCAGCTGCCGGTCAGGACTTTCACGCTTGGGCTTCGGCCAGCTCGCGCAGATATTGATACAGCTGGCGAGATGATTTCGGGGGTTTGTTGGCTGCTTTCTCTTTCTGAGCGTTACGCAGCAATGAGCGCAGCTGTTGGCGATCGGCCTGAGGATAAAGCGTCAGTACGTCGCTCATGGCGTCGTCGCCTTCCTCCAGCAGACGGTCACGCAGTTGCTCCAGCTTATGGAACAGCGCGACCTGTTGGTTATGACGGTTCTTCAACTTATCCAGCGCCAGCTGAATCGGTTCCGGATCGCGTGCGCGCAGCATTTTGCCGATCAGCTGCAGCTGACGTCGGCGACCTTCTTTCTTGATGCGCTGAGCCAGCTCGACGGCGGCCAGCAGCTCTTCATCCAGTGGGATGCGTTCGAGGGCATTTTTCCCCAGGGCGACCAGTTCCGCTCCAAGATCTTTCAGGGCTTCAGCATCGCGTTTGATTTCGCTCTTGCTGACCCAGATAATTTCGTCGTCGTCTTCTTCCTGGCTGGTAGGCGGGACGTCGTCCTGCCAGTCTTCGGGGTGTTTATTCATGCGTGGTTTCCTCAAAAAGAGGCCGATCCTATCAGGTTATGGCTTGCTGCGAAATTGTCGGCAGATCCTGTTAGACTCAAGGATATCACGCTACCTCTTTATTACGCAGAGGTATGGCACGAATCGCGTGCAGACGCGCCTCGTGACCGCCTACATTATCAGGATGTTTTCTTACTCATGATGGCGAATCAATGACAATTATCACTCAGGTTGCAGAGCAGCGAAAAACGCTGGAACAGGCAGTGGCGCAGGCGCTGGAGTTGGCCCGCGCCGGTTCGGATGCCGCGGAAGTCGCGGTGACCAAGACCACGGGGATCGGCGTCAGCACCCGCTATGGCGAGGTGGAAAACGTTGAATTCAATAGCGACGGCGCGTTAGGCATTACCGTCTACCATCAGCAGCGCAAAGGCAGTGCGTCCTCGACGGACCTCAGTCCGGAGGCGATTGCCCGTACCGTGCAGGCCGCGCTGGATATCGCGCGATACACCTCGGTTGATCCCTTCGCCGGTCCGGCGGATGAAGCCCTGCTGGCGTTTGATGCGCCGGATCTGGATCTGTTTCATCCTGCCGAGTTGGATGCGGAGCGCGGCATCGAGCTGGCGGCCCGCGCGGAGCAGAGCGCGTTGCAGGCGGATGACCGCATCACCAATACGGAAGGCGGCAGCTTCAACAGCTACTACGGCGTGAAGGTCTTCGGCAATAGCCACGGCATGTTGCAAAGCTACTGCTCCAGCCGCCACTCCATGTCCAGCTGTGTGATCGCCGGCGAAGGCGGCAACATGCAGCGCGATTACGCCTATACCATCGGACGCGCGCTGGACGATCTGAAAACGCCGGAGTGGGTCGGTCAGGAGTGCGCACGCCGGACGCTGTCCCGACTGGCGCCGCGTAAGCTGTCCACCATGCAGGCGCCGGTGATGTTCGGCGCGGAGGTCGCGACCGGCCTGTTCGGTCATCTGGTGGGTGCCATCAGCGGCAGCAGCGTTTATCGCAAATCCACCTTCCTGCTGGATCAGCTGGGCCAGCAGATCCTGCCCGAGTGGCTGACGATTAGCGAGTTGCCGCATTTGCGCAAAGGGCTGGCGTCCACGCCGTTCGACAGCGAAGGGGTTCGCACGCAGGAGCGCGATATTGTGAAAGACGGCGTGCTCCAAACCTGGCTGATGACCTCTTATGCAGCGCGCAAACTGGGGATGCAGAGCACCGGTCATGCGGGCGGCATTCACAACTGGCGTATTGCCGGACGCGGTCTGGACTTCGACGGCATGCTGCGTGAAATGGGAACCGGGCTGCTGGTGACCGAACTGATGGGACAGGGCGTTAGCGGCGTGACGGGCGACTATTCGCGCGGCGCGGCCGGTTTCTGGGTGGAGAACGGTCAGATCCAGTACCCCGTCAGCGAAATCACCATCGCGGGCAATCTGAAAGACATGCTGCGTAATATCGTCACCGTAGGCGACGATATTGAAACCCGCAGTAACATCCAATGTGGTTCGGTCCTGCTGCCGGCCATGAAGATCGCCGGGGCGTAATCCCCGAAGCACGCGGCGCTGTTTGCGTCGCGTGTTCCCCCCTACCTCTACAGTTTCAGCCTCAGCCCGTCGTACGCCGCATGCACATGCTTTGGCAGCGGGTGCTTCCGCAGCCAGCGATCCAGTGAATGACCGATATGCGTCAGGTACATTTTTCCCGGTTTTAACCGTTCGAAGATGCTCAACGCGAGGGTCAAATCGTTATGATTTCTGGGAGGCGTGGGCTGCGGTGGCTCGCTGCAGTCGAGTACCAGATAATCCACCGGCCGTCCGGCCAGAAAACGCTCGGTGTCCTCCGGCAGCCCCACGGTATCCGTGAGGTAGGCCAGCGAGGCGTATTGCGTCTGAAACAGGTAGCCATAGGTGATTCTGGAGTGGCGCAGCGGCAGCGGCGTGGTCGCCACACGGCCGAACAGTCTCGTGTCGAAGGGCGTCAGCGGAGGCTGGAATTGCAGCATGCCGGGGTGCTGGTACAGATCGTCGCAGCCATCGGGATCGGGCGGCCCGAACACCGGTATCGCTTCGCCGCAGCCCCAGCGCAGCGGGAATAGTCCCTGAACGTGGTCCATGTGGTAATGGGTGAGCAGAAAGCGCTGAATCTCCCCGGCGCTAAAGCGGTTGTCCAGATCGGGCAAGCCCGCGTCGATCAGCGTCATTTCCCCGTGGTCGATCAGCGCGGCGCAGCAGGCGCGCCGTCGCCGTTGCGGAGACGAGCGTGCGCTCTGGCACACCACGCAATCACAGCCGAAGGCCGGAACCTGCTGCGCGCCGCCGGTGCCCAGAAAATGAAATATCGACGTGTGACGCGTCTCATCCGACATTCTCTTTTCTCTCCGTTTGTGACAGCAACTGCCAGAATCGCGCCAGCGTCTGGGGCAACGGACCGTCGTTATGCAGTAAGGCGCAGTCTGACGGCAAATTGCGCTGCTGTTCCTGCGCCCGCAATAGTCGCGCTTCGATCTGACTCGTATTTTCCCGTCCGCGCGTCAGCAGCCGTTGACGCAGGATCGGGGGCGATACCGCCAGACAAAGTGGAAACAGCCGCGCGCCGTAACGCTGTTGCGCCTGTTTCAGGTAAGCCCGTGAGCCGTTGACGACCACATCCAGATCGCGTTCCAGCCACAGATCGATCTCGATGCCGATGGCGTAGTGGTTATGATGCGCCTGCCAGTGCAGCGCGAACAGGCCGTGACGACACCGTTGGCCAAACTCGTTGTCCGTGAGCGAAACGTGGTTTTCTCCGGGCAGACCGGCAGGCCGGGTGATGTAGCGGTGTGCGACCAGCAGGCGTTGCGGCGAGCTGGCGCGTATCGCATCCAGCAGACTGTCCTTTCCCGCGCCCGAAGGCCCTATCAAATAGATCAGTCTGCTCATATCAGAATACCTGCTCGCCTTGCCGCCATACCCGTTGCAGCGTGATCTGCGGGCCATGACGATGGACCAGAACCAGATCGGCGCGCTTCCCTTCGGCGATCACCCCCCGATCGTTCAGCCGCAGCGCCTGCGCCGGATTGCGGCTAACCAATGCGATAGCCTGAGGCAAGTCGTACTCGTTGCGCTCGTCTTCTGCTATCAGAAACGCGGCTTCCAGCAGGCTGGCCGGATAGTAGTCCGAAGAGAGGATATCCAGCAAACCGGCTTCCGCCAGCTGATGCGCGGCCACGTTGCCGGAGTGTGAGCCGCCGCAGATGATGTTCGGCGCCCCCATCAGCACATGCATACCGACCTGATGGGCTGCTTGGGCGGCGATCTCCGTCGTGGGAAATTCGGCGATCGCCACGCCGTGACGATAGGCGTCCATCACGTGTTCTTCCGCCGCATCATCGTGGCTGGCCATCGTGATCCCTTTGGCCCGGCATAGACTGACGATGTCTTCACGGTTGGACAGGGACCAGCGCTGCGAGCCTTCAATCTGTTCCGCTTCAAACTGCGCCATTTGCTCATCGTTGAGGTGGTATTTGCCTTTGTAATACTCGTGGTACTTCTCCCGCGAGGCGAACTGCCGCTGCCCCGGCGAGTGATCCATCAATGACGCCAGCGCGACCGGCGGCAGATCGCACAGTTGTTCAAACAGCGGCAGCGTCTCCTTATGCGGCAGTTCGCAGCGCAGATGCAGCAAATGCTCCGCCCGGTTGAGGCCCGCTTTCTGCGTCTCGACCACCGTATCGGTCATCTTGCGCAGGTTGTCGAGCCGGTGGCCGCCGTCCCGGACATCGCCGACGGCGAGCGCGTCTAATACTGTGGTGATCCCGCTGGAGATTATCGCGGCGTCGTGCGCGCGCATGGCGGACGTCGGCGGCCAGCTGACGCCGGGACGCGGGGTGAAAAATTTGTCGAGGTTGTCGGTATGTAGCTCAATCAGTCCGGGGATCAGCCACGCGCCGCCGCCGTCCACAGCTCCGGGTAAACGGCTCGGCGCATTGCTGATGTGCTGAATCACACCCTGATGAACCGATAACGATCCGTTGATGACCTCGTCCGATAACACCATTCGTACATTATTGATGATCATAGGATCCCTCCTCATGAGGCGCGGTGACGGGCATGGCATAGATGCGGTCAGACACGCGCGCGCGAACCTCTTCGTCATGGAAAATACCGACAATGGCCGCGCCTCTCGCTTTGGCCTGAATGATGGACTCCGTGACGGCATCGCGATTGACCGCATCCAGCGAGGCGGTCGGCTCATCCAGCAGCAGAATGGGATAGTCGCCGATAAGCCCGCGGGCGATATTCACGCGCTGCTGTTCGCCGCCGGAGAACGTCGCTGGCGCCAGCGACCACAGTCGCTCGGGCACATTCAACCGAGTCAGTAACTCACCGGCGCGGATTTCGCTTTCCTGACGCGAAATACCCCGTTCCAGCAGCGGTTGGATGACGGCGCTTAGGGTGCTGATGCGCGGAATGACCCGCAAGAACTGGCTGACCCAGCCGATCGTGTGTCGACGCACATCGAGGATGTAGCGCGCGTCGGCCGACACCATATCCACCCAGCCATCCTGGTGGCGCGCGTAGATGTGGCCGCTATCCGGCTGATAGTTGCCGTAGAGTGAACGCAGCAGCGTAGATTTTCCGCTGCCGGAATGGCCGTGGAGGGCGATGCACTCACCGCTTCTCACCTCCAGATTGATGTCTCTGAAAACCGGCAGACGAGCGCCCTGCTGGTTATGCAGTACGAAAGTTTTACTCACATGTTCGATGCGTAGGCGAATATCCATTAAAGGCGCCTCCTGGGGGGTTGGTCTGCTAGAGGATGGATGACACCAGCAGTTGGGTATAAGGATGATGAGGATCGTCCAGCACGCGGTCGGTCAATCCCTGTTCGACGACCTGTCCTTGTTTCATGACCAACAGCCGATGGGATAGTAGGCGCGCTACGCCCAGATCGTGGGTAACGATGACGACGGCCAGCTGCATGTCCGTCACCAGCGTACGCAGCAGGTCCAGCAGGCGAGCCTGCACCGAAACATCCAGTCCGCCGGTCGGCTCATCCATAAAAATGAGACGCGGCGAGGTCACCAGATTGCGGGCGATTTGCAGACGCTGCTGCATCCCGCCGGAGAAGGTGGTCGGCAGATCGTCCATGCGTTCTGCAGGCAACTCGACGTTGTTCATCCAGCGCGCGGCCGTCTCGCGAATGTGGCCGTAATGGCGCTCGCCGATGGCCATCAGGCGTTCGCCGATATTGCCGCCGGCGGAGACCGCTGGCCGCAGCCCCAGCAGCGGATGCTGCCAGACCACGCCCCATTCTGTACGTATCAGCGCCCGACGCCGACGCTCGCTGATGTCATAAATCGACAACGCCTGTTGCTGGCGATCCCGGTAGGTGACGCAGCCTTGTTGCGGCGCCAGACGGGCGGAAATCGCGTTCAGCAGGGTGGTTTTTCCTGAACCAGACTCTCCGACGATCCCCAGAACCTCACCCGGCCAGAGCTGGAATGAGACGTTCTGGAATCCTTTGCCCGGCGCATACAGATGGGTGAGGGTATCGACTGACAACAGCGGACCGTCGTCCTTACGGTAGTTATTGCGTGTTTTCATGCGCTTTCTCCTGATGGTCCCGTTGCTGCTGGCAATAGTCGGTGTCCGAGCAGACAAACATGCGGCTGCCCGCATCATCGATGACGACTTCGTCCAAAAAGCTGTCATGAGAGCCGCAGATAGCGCAGGGCTCGTCCCACTGCTGCACGGTGAAGGGATGATCGTCGAAGTCGAGGCTTTCGACTGGGGTATAAGGGGGAACCGCATAAATGCGTTTTTCGCGTCCGGCGCCGAACAGTTGCAGGGCCGGCATCATGTGCATTTTGGGATTATCGAATTTGGGGATAGGAGAAGGGTCCATCACGTAGCGCTGATTGACCTTGACCGGATAGGCGTACGTGGTGGCGATGTGTCCGTAGCGCGCGATGTCCTCATACAACTTGACCTGCATGACACCGTACTCTTCCAGCGCATGCATTTTTTGGGTCTCCGTCTCCCTCGGCTCGATAAATCGGAGCGGCTCTGGAATCGGTACCTGGTAGACGATGATCTGGTCTTCCTTCAGCGGCGTCTCCGGTATTCGATGGCGGGTCTGAACGATGGTCGCCTCCGCCGTCTTTTCCGTTGTTTCAACGCTGGCAACATTGCGGAAGAAGTGGCGGATAGAGACGGCGTTGGTCGTATCGTCGGCCCCCTGGTCGATGACTTTGAGAACGTCGTCCGGCCCGATGATGCTGGCGGTAATCTGAATACCGCCGGTCCCCCATCCGTAAGGCATTGGCATCTCCCGGCTGCCGAAGGGCACCTGATGGCCGGGAATGGCGATAGCTTTAAGGATGGCGCGACGGATCATGCCTTTGGTGCCTTCATCCAGATAGGCGAAATTATAGGCGGTTTGTTCTGCATCTTCAGAAGCGTTAGTCGTCATGATGTTGGTCTTCCTGCGTGGATGAATACTCCTGTCGCAGACGCTTGAGGAGTTCCAGTTCTGATTGAAAATCGACGTAATGGGGAAGTTTCAGGTGAGAGACAAAACCGGCCGCTTCGACATTGTCGACATGAGACAGAACAAACTCTTCATCCTGCGCCGGGCCCTGAATTTCTTCGTGACAGTCGGCGGCCTGTAGCGCACGGTCCGCAAGGGCGACGGTAATCGCTTTGCGTTCGGCTCGCCCAAAGGTCAGCCCATAGCCGCGGGTGAAGTGCGGGGCCTGTTCCGTGGGTTTAATGAAACCATTGACGGTCTCGCACTCCGTCACCAGGATGTCGCCGATTTCCACCGCCATATCCACTTCCTGAATGAACATCACGACCGTGACCAGGCCTGTGCGGATTTCGCCAACAAAAGGGTGATTGCGGCCATAGCCGCGCTGGGTGGAGTACCCCAGCGACAGCAAAAAACCCTCATCGCCGCGGATCAGTTGCTGTAGTCGCGCCGAACGCGAACACGGATAGTTTGGCGGATTAAGGGTGATATCCTCCGGCTCTTCGTCGCGTTCGTCCACCGGCGGCACCAGCCCCTGCTGTGTCAGGAAGTGAAACGCATGAGGAACGGTGTCTTCGGCAGGCTCCTCATCCTGTGTTTCCGGCGCTGTCGGGGCGGTTGGCGGTTGGCCCTCCGCCAACAGCGTGAAGTCCAGCAGCCGATGGGTATAGTCGTAAGTCGGCCCCAAGAGTTGCCCGCCTGGAAGATCTTTAAAGATCGCGGAAATGCGCCTTTCCAGACGCATGGATGCCGTAGCCAGCGGTTCGCTCACCCCCCAGCGAGGCAGGGTGGAACGGTAGGCGCGCAGCAGAAAAATCGCTTCGACGAGATCGCCGCTAGCCTGCTTGATCGACAGCGCAGCCAGCTCGCGATCGTAGATATTGCCTTCGGTCATGACGCGGTCGACCGCCAGGCCGAGCTGCTGTTCTATCTGTTCACAGCTCAGCTCCGGGATCGTCGGCTGACCGCGTCGACGACAGGCTTGAAGTTGGTGTGCGGCTTCAATGGCTTTTTCACCGCCCTTCACTGCAACATACATCAGCACTCCTCCACTCGAGTGGTTCTGGGTATAGCGAGCAGCTTCTTGCCGGAGGTGAACAGAAAATCGAGACCCATCGGGAAAGGATGTGGCCGCTCGCAGAGATAGCGCCGTATCGCGCTGGGAAGATGCGGGGAGATGATTTTGACGTTATTTACGCCCGGGCCGCTTAGCTTGAGCAATCTCCCGTTGTTCAGTCCATCCACTTCCAGAATGATGGTGGCTGATTTCTCCGGCTCGACTTCGTTTCCGCACGGGAAACACATCAAATCGTGTTGGATAGGTCGACTATCGAACGTGTTGGTTTTCCCGTTCAACAGAACGAAATACGCTTCTGCGGCATTGGAAGTGATCGGCACATTGGTGTGTAAACACAGCGTTCTCAGCAGGAGTGGATTACTGATATTCCGGTCGATGAACAGCGGCGTTTTGTGGCTGCTCAGCGTCAACAGCACGGCGATGGTCGATGAAGAAATATTGTTCAGTCCCTCAATCCCGGGAACGGTCACAGTCACCCCGGGTTCGCTCATCGCTTTGACGATTTTTCTGAAGCAGGCCTGAGTCCCGAATACCGGATTGGCGAATCCATTCAACATGTCCATGATTACTCTCCTCTGACCAACGTAAAGAAGTTGACTCGACTGGCGGCGACTTCCCGTCGCTGCCGGTCATGTTCAGCTTGCTGTTGCTTGGCGAGAGGAGAGACCACGTTCTTCCACAACTGGTTAAAGGCGGACTGGGTTTGTAATAAAGCATCAATCAAGGCACAGCGCTCGGCATGAGTCTTGTCTCTGCCGAGGATATAGCTGTAGCCGCAAATGCCGTCCTTAATTTGCAGAGCCGCGCGGGTGACGGTCATATCGCCCACCATAAAACGCTGCCCTGTGGATTCCATGCGCCCTTGCAGCTGGATCAGACCGATTTCCGTCGGTCTCAGTATTTGATAGTCCGCGACAATATTGAGAGGTTGCCAAAAGGACAGCAGTGCTTCGGCACGGCTGCGTGACAGCACGGACATCCAGTAAGCGCGTTGCTCTTTTTTCACCACCATTTTTCTGCCTCCGGCTCTTGCTGTTGTGACTGCTGCGACAAATAGGCAAAACATGCGGTCTGATCCTGGGGCGGCCTGAGGGCTTCGGCGGTATTCAGATAGATGCGCTGAACACGGTCAAAAAAGGCGCTATGGATCGCTCGTTCCTGAAACAGGGCGTGTGCCAGATCCAGGTCCTTGATGCGGATAGCTAACGGGACGGAAACCTGATCAGTGGGGTGAAGATAGCGATTCAGCATCACCTCCATATAGGTGGAGCGACCTCGCCCTAGCGGTAGCGCTTTCTGCAAGGCGGCCTGGCTGATGCCGGACTTCTCCGCCAGCAGAATGGACTCTGCGGCAACCAGCAGGTGGACGGCTTCGCAGTAGTTGTTGATCACTTTCATGGCCTGTGCGGCCTGGTTGCTGTCCATGACGGCATAGCCGTTGCTCAGGAAGGAGAGCAACGGGGGCAAGACGTCGGCAAAGGCCCGCGGGATGGGGCCTACCCAGCAAGCCAGTTTGCCGGTGCGCGCGCCTTCGGGGCCCCCGGAAACGGGGGCTTCGACGTAGTGAGCGCCGTGTCGTTGGAAAAACGCCTCCATGTGCTGGCTATCTTGGGGCCGATAGTGCTGATGTTGACAATAAGAGGCTGACATTCCTCGAGTTTATTTTTTATTTCAGGGGTACAAAAAAGCGTTTTCGTGGCCTGCGCATCGGTCAGGCAAATCAGGATGATCGGTGCTTTACGCGTCAATAATTGGCTGAGTGAACTCACCGCGTGTACGCCGCTCCCGGTGAGTGCTTCAGCTTTACTTGCCGTACGATTGTAAAGGCTGAGGGTGTATTGGCACTGGCGTAGCCTGAGCGCAATTGCCTTTCCTAAGACGCCGACGCCAACCAGGGAAATGTGTTTTGTCATATTGAGCATCCTTTCAACGCCACCGATACGGGGAAGGGTGGTAGGGGGTTATCAGCGGGAGTGAGCTGGCTGCGACAGGAAGTGCATAAAACAGGTTCGATTCTGAGAAGGCGATGTTGTGGGCCGTCCCAGATTGTCGCGATGCCCAATGCGGCATTTCACCTCGATAAATTGACTTCCCTGACTCGTCAGAGCCTGACGAAGCACGGCTTGCAGGGCTTCTCGGCTTCCTACTGTCGAAACCTGTCGATAGCCGCAGGCGGTAGCGATGGGGGCTAAGGGCAGTCGCGACGCCGCCGTTCGCTGACCGCCGACGGAGTCATGGGCGCCGTTATTGATAACGATATGGATAAGCGTGGGGGAAAGGGCGCTATTGGTCAGCCCGCCCATGTGCATCAACGTCGCGCCGTCACCGTCCAGACAGACAACTTTTTTACCCGGTCGACCTTCGCTGATACCCAGCGCTATCTGGCTGGCGAGGCCCATGCCGCCTACGGTCAGAAAGTCACGGTCGTGCTCTTCGCCGCGCTGTTCACGTAGCTCGAACAGCTCGCGCGATAGCATACCGGTGGTGCTGACAATGGGGATGTCGGCCGGTAGTACGGACAGAACTTCCGCAACGATCTCTTCGCGCAGCAGCGTGGCTGACGTTCGCGACGGCTGCCTGGCTTGCTGGCAGGGAGAGAATGTATTTTTACGTACGATTAAAGCGACAGGACGTTTATCGCGTTTTGCCTGTTCCAGGAGCTGTTCTATCTGCGGGAAGTCGATATCAGGCTCGCCTTCCAATATATGGTAGGGAATAGTGAGTATCTCTAACTGCGGTAGCGTGACCCGACCTTGCATAACATGCTGCGGTTCGTCATTCAGTTGCGTTCCGTCTGGTTTTGTTTCGCCACGCCAGCCGATAATAAATAGCATCGGGATACTGTAAACGTCTGTCGTCGCCAATGAACAAATTGGATTAACGATATTTCCCAGCCCGGAGTTTTGTAAATAAACCACAGGTACTAAGCCTGTTGCCAACTGATAGCCAATAGCCATTCCTGCTGCAGCGCCTTCATTGCAAGCTAACTGATGACGCATATCTTCTTTTGATCCGTCGATAGCCAGACAGAATTCTTTTAATAAAGAATCAGGGACGCCACTATAGAATCGAATACCTTTCTGGTGTAAAAAAACCAAAAAATCATCAGGGCTAATCATGATAATTTCCTTCTTTTTAATGATTGGTTGTATTGCTAAATTGTGAGTCACCCAGTGATTATTTCGTGCCCGGAATTAAATTGAGGATCTCCTTTATAGAAATACATTTGTCTTCTATTTCTTGCGTACGGCCATTTTTGAGAATGTGGGGAAGAATTTCACGCATGGCCGGATAAGATGCGCGCAACATATGGTTGGCATAGATAATGATGTTAAAACCACTATCGACCAGGTGTTCAAAGGTAATGTCGTTAAAACTGGTCGGCACGCATACCAAAGGGATCTGCGGATAATGACTGCGAAAGATTTTTGCAAATTCGAGAATTTCATCCGGAGTTTTAAGCCGGCTGTGGATCATAATACCATCAGCGCCCGCCTCGACGTAACGCAGCGCGCGGTCAATGGCATCGTCCATACCGGCCTCCAATATCAGGCTTTCAATGCGCGCAATCAACATGAATTCCGGCGTCAACTGAGCCTGTTTGGCCGCTTTGATTTTGGCGCAGAAGTCGTCCACGCTAGCCTGGGTTTGTTTTACATCGTTACCAAATAGTGAGTTTTTCTTCAGGCCGGTTTTATCCTCGATAATAATGGCGGAAATCCCCAGATTTTCGGCCTCGCGGATATGGTACACAAGATGTTCTATCTGGCCGCCGGTATCACCGTCAAAAATTAATGGGCTGTTCGTGACATTGAAAATATCCGCGATGGAAT
The DNA here is from genome assembly GCF_003515985.1 of Lonsdalea britannica. Classification (GTDB taxonomy): domain Bacteria; phylum Pseudomonadota; class Gammaproteobacteria; order Enterobacterales; family Enterobacteriaceae; genus Lonsdalea; species Lonsdalea britannica. Next base: position 1,408,763 of record NZ_CP023009.1, read on the forward strand.
TAAACCGGCGGCTGTAATTGACTAATTCTGTATCGGGTTGACCGCGTAAAGTAGAATCGGTCAGAGAGCTTGACCAAAAAGCGTCAAATTTATGACTCACTCCTTCTCTTATATATTCTGCTTCTTCAATGAGCATGGCGGATAATGGACTGTGAGCTTCCATTACGCGAATCGCTTTTTTACTATTCAGTAGTTCCCTCAGTGCGCCACGACGAGAATCTGGTGTTTGGCCTTTATTGGCTATACTTTTAGACATCGTGATATCCTCATCAACGTATTTCTATTCCTACTACTTATCTTGTAGTCACTTAACCCTGCCAAAATGACAAGATATTACTTTGGCTCACTAATTAGCCATTTTGGTAGATTGTGTTTTCGTATTTTTATTAATAATTTTTTTAATTTCAAATCAGATAATATTTTTTGTTTTTTTACAGGTTTTTATATCTGCATGAAGTTAAAAGGGAAAATGGCATTCTTGGTAAAAACGAATAGAATAAACTTCTTATTAATCTCGCGAATAAATATGATCGCATATTGTTTAAGGCACTTTCCAGATTTTGGGCCTAATGGAAATTTAAGGTTTCTTTATAAAAATGAAGATAAGAAAATAATTTCATGTTATTTATCCGGTTAAGTTGTGAACTTTGGTTTTTTTGAAATTAACAAAACAATTGAGAACCTTTATAGGAACACAGGTTTTTATTTACACACTTCGAACGTTATGAGCTCAAAAATAGTTCAGGTGTAGGGAAGATTGGGAGATGACAAGGAGAGGGGGAGATGGACGGTTTGAAGTGGAAAAGCGAGCGGAAACCTCGTTATTCTTCGTCAAAGCCGGCGTCGAATAGTTTAACGACGGCCGCAAGGGCTTCGTTTTCGTCTGGACCCGTCGCCTCGATTTCGATGCGCCGGCCCTTGGCGGAGTCCAGCATTAACATGGCGATCACGCTGCTGGCTTCCGCCTGCGTGCCGCTCTCATTGCGCAGAATGACTTCGGCATCGAAATTTTGTACCAGTTCGAATAGCTTCATCGCCGGTCGGGCGTGCATACCCAGACGGTTTTTGACTTCAACGGTATGTCTTACGGTCATGATTTACGTTTTTCCAGCGTACGGTGGCGCAGTTGCACGTTTTTGCCTCTGGAGTGGAAGTAATCGGCCAACTGCTCGGCGATATATACCGAACGGTGTTTACCACCAGTGCAACCAATAGCGACGGTCAGGTAGCTGCGATTGTTGGTTTCCAGCATCGGCAGCCACAGCTCAAGATAGCTGCGCGTTTGATAGATGAAGTTATGCACTTCGGTATGGCGATCCAAAAACGCCGCGACAGGTTTGTCCAGCCCGGTCATGGGTCGCAGCTTCGGATCCCAGTGCGGGTTCGGCAGGAAGCGAACGTCAAACACATAGTCGGCGTCAATCGGGATACCGTGCTTGTAGCCGAACGATTCAAACACCATCGTCAGCTCGCGTTCGCGCTTGCCCAACAGGCGGGCGCGCAGCATCTCGGCCAGTTCATGTACTGACATCTCGGAAGTGTCGATGATCAAGTCGGCGCGGGAGCGCAGCGGCTCCAGCAGATTATTCTCTTCGTCGATGGCGTTTTCGAGCGACAGGTTCTGGCTGGATAGCGGATGCAGGCGACGGGTATCGCTGTAGCGACGGATCAGCGTATTGCGGTCGGCGTCCAGGAACAGCAGCTGCGGCGAGAAACTGCTCGGCAGTCGGGTCAGCGCCTGTTCCAGCACTTCCGGCGTTTCCGGCATGTTGCGCACGTCAATGCTGACCGCCGCCGAGATATTCCGCGCCGCCAGGGCATTGGCCAGATCCGGCAGCAGAATTACAGGCAGGTTATCCACGCAGTAGAAACCCATGTCTTCCAGTGCGCGCAGGGCAACGGATTTGCCCGAGCCTGAACGACCACTGACAATCATCAGCACCATCTGACGACTCCCCCAGGCAGCGGAATGGTGAGGGTCTCGCTGCCACCGTTAGCTTATGTTAGTCATCCGGCTTTCGCCGGAATTTTTACCGGACGCAGACGCTGTCTGCATGGCGTCCGGTACTGTCATATTCTTTGTCTGGATACGCTTCGCCCTGAGGTTCAGGGTTGTTCGGCGCTATCCGCTTCGGTCATGATCTGATACAGCTCTTCGTCGCTCTGCGCACTCCGTAAACGGCGGCACAGCGCTTTGTCCGACAGCTGTCTGGCGACCAGCGCCAGCGTATTCAAATGGGTTTTACATTGTTCGGCGGGAACCAGCAAGGCAAACAGCAGGTCCACGGGCTGGTTATCAATGGCATCGAAGGCGACGGGTTGATCCAGATGGATAAACACGCCTACGGCGCTCAACGAGTCATCGTTCTCGAGCTTGCCGTGAGGAATGGCGATACCGTTGCCGATACCGGTGCTGCCCATACGTTCCCGCCCCAAAATGGCTTCAAAGATAATCTGTGAGGGCAGATTGAGCTGTGCCGCAGCGAGTTCGCTGATAATTTCCAGAGCGCGCTTTTTACTCTGGCAGCTTACGGCGTTGCGGGTGCACTCCTGACGAAGTACGGCGCTGAGTTGCATAATGGAATCGTTATTCATTTTATATTCACCTGACAACACTAGGGCCTCCAGCTACCGAAACGGCGGCTCTTACCGAGCGGGCCGTTCCGGTCCCTGCGCCTGGAGGCGGGGCAATAATCAGTGCTGCTTCAGTTTATCCTTATGTTTGTTTAACTGTCGCGCCAGCTTGTCGATGAGAAGATCGATGGCGGCATACATCTCGCCCGCTTCTGATGTGGCATGCAGCTCACCGCCGTTAACGTGGATCGTGGCTTCAGCAATTTGCTGAATTTTTTCCACTTTCAGCACCACGTACACCTGATTAATGCGATCAAAATACTGTTCCAGCTTCGCGAATTTGGTGTTTAAAAATTCGCGCAGGGCATCGGTAATGTCGACATGGTGTCCGGTAATGTTCAGCTGCATAGCGTCTTCCTTCTCAGTTCAAGGTCAAACCAGTTGTTTACGCTGGTTGGACGGTGGGATAGATAAAGACTCGCGATATTTGGCAACGGTGCGTCGAGCGACGATGATCCCCTGCTCGGAAAGCAGGGTGGTCAGCTTGCTGTCGCTGAGCGGTTTGGCGGGATTTTCCGCAGCGATTAATTTCTTGACCAACGCTCGGATAGCGGTGGACGACGCTTCTCCGCCGCTGTCGGTATTGACGTGGCTGGAGAAGAAATATTTCAGTTCGAAGATGCCGCGCGGGCTGTGCAAAAACTTCTGCGTCGTGACGCGGGAAATGGTGGACTCATGCATTTCCACCGCCTGGGCGATATCCGCCAGCACCATGGGCTTCATGTACTCTTCGCCGTGGTCGAAGAAAGCCTGCTGCTGCTCGACGATACAGCGGGTGACCTTCAGCAGCGTGTCGTTGCGGCTCTCCAGACTTTTGATAAGCCAGCGGGCTTCCTGAAGATGACTGCGGATAAACTGGCCGTCGCTGTCGCTGCGCGTGCTGTTGCCGAGCGCAGCATACTGCTGGTTGATTTGCAGTCGCGGCACGCTGTCGGTATTGAGTTCGACGGACCAGCGATCCTGCACTTTACGCACCAGGACGTCGGGGATCACGTATTCCGATTCGCCGGTGTTGATGGACTGTCCCGGACGTGGGTCGAGCGACTGAATCAGCGCCAGAGCTTCTTTTAGCACGTCTTCTTTGAGACGGCTGGCGCGAATGAGCGTACGGAAATCGTGATTCGCCAGCAGAGCGAGATACTCGCTGACGATCAGCGTGGCTTCTTCCCAGCGCGGCATTTTATTGTCGAACTGAGACAGCTGAACCAGCAGACATTCGCGCAGATCGCGCGAAGCCACGCCCACCGGATCGAAGCGTTGCACCCGTTTCAGGACCGCTTCCACTTCTTCCATCGTCAGCTCTTCGTTACCGACGCTGTCGCGAATTTCTTCCAGTGAGACGGTGAGATAACCGGTGGGGTCGACGGCGTCGACGATGGAGGTCGCGATGGCGGCATCGGTGTCGGAGAACGGCGTCAGCTCCACCTGCCACATCAGATAGTCTTGGAGCGATTGTGTCGTTTCGCCCTGATAGACCGGCAGCTCATCATCGCGGTAGTCGGTGCTGGTCCCGGAGGGCGTGCCCGCCGTGTAGATTTCATCCCAGGCGGCATCCAGCGGCAGCTCGTCGGGCATATCTTTCTGCTCCAGCGCTTCGCGGGTATCCAGCGCCTCGCTACTGCTGCTTTCTTGCGTCTCGACCTCTTCGTGGGGATCGGTTTGTTCCAGCAAGGGGTTGCTTTCCAGCGCCTGTTGAATTTCTTGCTGGAGTTCAAGCGTGGACAGCTGCAACAGGCGGATTGCCTGCTGTAACTGTGGCGTCATTGCCAGTTGCTGGCTAAGCCTGAGTTGCAAACCTTGCTTCATAAATAGCGCTAACTTCCCTTGGATAATACGAACGAAAATATGACGTCAGAGTCGGAAGCCTTCGCCCAGATAGACACGTTTGACCTGTTCATTGGCCAATATATCCGCCGGTGATCCGTGGGCGATGAGATGGCCCTGGCTGACGATATAGGCACGTTCACAGACGTCCAGCGTTTCGCGGACGTTATGGTCGGTGATGAGGACACCCAGACCGCTGTCGCGGAGGTGTTCAATAATTTTCTTAATATCTATCACCGAAATTGGGTCCACCCCGGCGAAAGGTTCATCCAGAAGAATGAACTTGGGATTGGCTGCGAGCGCTCGGGCGATTTCCACTCGACGACGCTCACCACCGGAGAGAGATTGTCCCAGACTATCGCGTAAATGAGCAATATGAAACTCTTCCATCAGCTCATTGGCGCGGTCCGCCTGCTGTTCCTGCGTCAGATCCTTACGAATTTGCAGCACGGCCATCAGGTTATCGTAAACGCTCAACCGCCGAAAAATTGACGCTTCCTGCGGCAGGTAGCCAATGCCGCGACGTGCGCGGTCGTGCAACGGCAGCAGACTGATGTCGTCGTTGTCGATAATGATGCGGCCTTCATCGCGCTGCACGATGCCGACGACCATATAGAACGTGGTGGTCTTGCCCGCGCCGTTCGGGCCCAACAGGCCGACGATTTCGCCGGAGTTAACCTTGAGGCTGACGTTTTCCACGACCTTACGGCCTTTGTACGCCTTAGCCAGATTTTCTGCGATTAATGTAGCCATGAGTTATTGCGTCGCTCGCTGTTGCGGTTTGGGGGACTTGGCCGGTGCGGTGCGCTGGCCGTTTTTGTCCTGCAACTGGGACGGAACCAGAACCGTTGTCACACGCTTGCCTTTATCGCTGAATGCTTGCATCTGCTGCTGCTTGACCAGATAGGTGATGCGATCGCCTTTGACGTTACTGTCCAGCTGTTCCAGATAGGCGTCGCCGGTCAGGATGACGTTGTCTTTATCCAGCTCATAGCGCATTTTCTGTGAGTGGCCTTTGACCGGTTTGCCGTTGTCCTGCATCTGGTAGAACGTCGCCGGATTCCCGAATCCTTCGATGACTTCGCGACCTTGCTGGCCCTGAGGACGGGTGACGACGACTTTGTCCGCCTGGACCTTGATCGATCCCTGCGTGACGATGACATTGCCGGTAAACGTAACGACGTTGCCCTGCATGTCTAAAGACTGCTGGTCGGAGTCGATGTGAATCGGCTGATCGGTATCGCCTGTCAGCGCCAATACCGGCATGCTGGCGGAAAACAGCGAGCTGGCGATCAGCGCGTGGCGCAGTGCTTTATTGATTTTTTGGAATTTCATAGGAGGTTTTTACCTTTTCGATCAACTCTGCTGTCTTGTTGCGCAGATTTCCACGCATTTTTAAACCCTTGGAGGTAAAGCTGGCACCGTATAACGTCACTTCATCATCGGATGAGACGTCCTGAGTGATCAGGTTTACCTGGGCATTATCTGTTTTGACCCGTTCCAGCTGGGAATCCGTCGTCAAGCTGTTCATCTCGACATGGCCGTACAGATACAGCATGCGGTCCTTAGTCAGTTTGGCTCGATCGGAGCGGACTGACCAGGTCGCGACGCCTAATTCGTTGTACATGGTGGCGACCGGCTGGGTGAACCAGGTCAGCTGGTCATTTTCGTAATATTCGGCTTTTTCAGTCACCAGCTTGTAGGCCAGTTTCCCCGTAGGGTCATACACCACCGTAAGGTTTTGCTGAGTGGTGTAGGTCGGCGCGTTGTTCTCCGATACCGCGGGCGTCGCGTCATCGCGGGTAGACGTCAGATTCAAGCCGATGAGCACCAGCGCGATCAGTGCCAGCAGGGCGGTCAGCCAGCGCTTTGTTTTATTCATATCGACAACCCTTTAGCCAACTCCAGCTTGTCCTGCGCCTGTAAAATCAGGTCGCAAATCTCGCGTACGGCGCCGCGCCCGCCAGCGGTGCGCGTCACATAATCCGAACGGGGCAACAGCAGCGGATGGGCATCCGCCACGGCGACGCTCAGTCCGACTTCCGCCATGACCGGCCAGTCAATCAAATCGTCGCCGATATAGGCGACCTGATGGGCCTCAAGCGCCAGTTTATCCAACAGCTCGCGGAAGGCCAAAAGCTTATCAGACTGTCCCTGATAAAGGTGAGAAATCCCCAGGGTCTTGCAACGGTCTTCCAGAAGCTTGGCTGAACGGCCGGTAATGATGGCGACGTCGATATCGGACGTCAGCAGGCAGCGGATGCCGTAGCCGTCCCGGACGTTAAATGTTTTCAGCTCTTCGCCCTGATTGCCCATGTAGATCAGACCATCGGACAGCACGCCGTCCACATCGCAGATGAGCAGACGGATATCTCGGGCCTTGCCCATCACTGCGTCGGCGACGGGGCCGTAGCAGGTCTCGGTGTTCGGCGGGGTTTTACTCATTTCACGCTTGTCCTTGGTTTACAGCCGGGTTGAAGTCGTTGGGTCAACGCCAGGTGACGCGGTGGCTGGATTAAACCACACCTGCCCGCAGCATGTCGTGCATATGCACGACGCCGACCAGACGATCGTCTTTGGCGACCATCAGCGCCGTCACATGACGCGACTGCATCAGGTTCAGCGCATCCACGGCCAGCATTTGCGATGTCACGCGGATACCGCCGCCCGTCATGACGTCGACGATGCGCGCGCTGTTCAGATCGATATTCAGATCGAAAATACGGCGCAGGTCGCCATCGGTGAAAATCCCTTCGATGGTGCCGTCGGGCGCGCAGATGGCGGTCATTCCCAGGTTCTTACGGGTGATCTCCAACAGCGCATCGCGCAGTGAGGCATCCCGGGGCACACTGGGGATTTCATCGCCAGCGTGCATGATATCGTTCACCCGCAATAACAGTTTGCGGCCAAGTGCTCCGCCCGGATGAGACAGGGCGAAATCTTCCGCGGTAAATCCGCGAGCCTGAAGCAGCGCCACGGCAATCGCGTCGCCCATTACCAGCGTAGCAGTTGTGCTGGAGGTGGGCGCCAGACCCAGCGGGCAGGCTTCCTGCGAAACATGAATGCAAAGATGGTGATCGGCGGCTTTTCCCATGGTGCTTTCCGGGTTGCCGGTCATGCAGATCAACGGGACGTGCAGACGTTTGAGCACGGGGATCAGGGCCAGAATCTCATGGGATTCGCCGGAGTTGGAGATAGCGATCACGATATCCTGCGCGGTAATCATCCCGAGATCGCCGTGACTGGCCTCGCCGGGATGCACGAAGAAGGACGGCGTGCCGGTACTGGCGAAGGTCGCGGCGATCTTGCAGCCGATATGACCGGATTTCCCCATGCCCATCACCACGACTTTGCCCGCACAGCGGAAAATCATCTCGCAGACGCGGGTGAAGTTGTCGTCGATATACTGATCCAATTGAGCCAGCGTTTCGCGCTCAATGGATAAAACCTGTTTCCCTGCGCTCTGGAAATCGAAATTGGAGGGTAGCTCAAAGTGTGACATTCAAAACGTCCTGCGTTGCCGATAAGGTCCGGCTATGAAAAAAAGAACAGCACGGCGAGGTAAGCGATAAACGCGCACAGCAATAGCGCGCCCGCGCCCTGACCGATGCACCGTTTCTGGCGTAGGCACAGTGCCGCCAGCAGTACGCTGGCTCCCAGCATCACCCAGTAGTCGCGGCTGAACGCCAGTGGGTTCACTGACCCCGGGGAAAGCAGCGCCGGTACGCCCAGCACAATGCCGATGTTGAAAATATTGGAACCGATCAGGTTGCCCAGCGCGATGTCGTCTTCTTTCTTCAGCGTGCCGACGATAGCGGTGGCGAGTTCGGGCAGGCTGGTGCCGATGGCTAGCACCGTCAGACCGATAGTTAATTCGCTAATATTAAAGCTGCGGGCGATCACCGTGGCGTTGTCCACGACGATGCGGGTCGCCATGGGCAGAATGATGACGCCTAACACCAGCCACAGTAAGGCGACGGTCGAGTTATTGTCGCGCGGCAGCTCATCCATCTGCTCGCGCGTCAGGCTATCCACGCCCGCCTGTTGGGCGGTGCGAGCCATGCGCAGTATCATCGTGATCGAGACCGCGGCTGACAGCAGCAGTATCACGCCGTCCAGTCGGCTGAGGTCATGGTCGAGCAGCAAGACGCCGCACAACGCCGTGACGATCAACATCAGCGGCAGTTCCCGACGCACCAAGACCGAATGGAAGGTCAGCGGGCGAATTAATGTGGCGCTGCCGAGGATCAGCAGAATGTTGGCGATGTTGGAGCCGAGCACATTGCCCACCGCCATATCTATCTGATGATTCAGCGCTGCGGTGACCGAAACCATCAGCTCCGGCAACGAGGTACCGAGCCCGACAATCGTAATGCCGATCATCATCGGTGGAATGCCGAAGGAGCGGGCCAACACGGCGGCACCGTAAACCAGTCGGTCGGCACCATAAACCAGCAGAATCAAACCAACAATCAAGAGTACTGTCGCAAAAAGCATGCAGCGTCCTTTATTCAGGTATAATCACCGGTTTATTGGCGCACAAACCAGTATTTTTTGGACGAAGAGTGAACAAGAAAGTCATTTTTCATCTTTGGCGCTAATTTTGACTGTGTAGTGTGAAAAAGTAAAACCAATGGCAACTTTGGTCACGAATTAGTGATGGCCGTTTGTCACAGTGAATGCCTGATGCGTCATCCGGCGTGGAAGGACGGTTCAACATACGGTCTTAATGCTGATGACTGCGCCGCTCGCGCAGTCGGAAAGGAAACATATGATGAATCCCGAAGTCTCTAACCTGGTTGAAGTTCGCGGGCTCAGTTTTCGCCGGGGAAATCGGCAGATTTTCACCGATATTTCCCTGAACGTTCCCAAACGCAAAGTGACGGCCATCATGGGGCCGTCCGGCATCGGCAAAACCACGCTGTTGCGCCTCATCGGCGGACAGCTGCCGCCGGATCAGGGGCAAATCTGGTTCGACGGCGAAAACATTCCTGCGCTTTCCCGTTCCGGCCTGTACGAAGCCCGTAAAAAGATGAGCATGCTGTTCCAGTCCGGCGCGCTGTTTACCGACCTCAACGTATTCGATAACGTCGCCTGGCCGCTGCGCGAGCACAGCCAACTGCCGCCGGAACTGTTGCACACCATTGTGATGATGAAACTCGAAGCGGTGGGGTTGCGTGGAGCGGCCTCTCTAATGCCGTCCGAATTGTCCGGCGGGATGGCGCGACGTGCGGCGCTGGCGCGAGCCATCGCGCTCGACCCGCAGCTGATCATGTTTGACGAACCGTTTGTGGGGCAGGACCCCATTACCATGGGCGTGCTGGTCAAACTGATCGATGAACTGAATCATGCGCTCGGTGTCACTTGTATTGTGGTTTCGCACGATGTGCCCGAAGTGTTGAGCATCGCGGACTATGCCTACATCATTGCCGATCAGCACGTCATTGCCGAAGGCACGCCGAACGATTTGCAGCAGAACGCCGACCCCCGTGTCCGCCAGTTCCTGGACGGTATTGCCGACGGGCCGGTGCCTTTCCGCTATCCTGCGGGAGATTACACACGCGAGCTGTTGGAAGCAGGGAGTTAATTTATTCATGCTATTTCAGGCATTAGCGTCTTTTGGACGCGTCGGCATTAACGTTTGCACGTCGTTCGGACGCGCGGGACTCATGCTGTTCAATGCGCTGGTGGGAAAACCGGAGCTCGCCAGACAATGGCCGCTGTTGCGCCGCCAGCTGTACAGCGTGGGCGTACAATCGCTGTTGATCATCGTGGTGTCCGGTCTCTTTATCGGTATGGTGCTGGGCCTGCAGGGGTATCTGGTGCTCACGACCTATAGCGCGGAAGCCAGCCTCGGCATGATTGTCGCGCTATCGCTGCTGCGTGAGCTGGGACCGGTGGTGACCGCGTTGTTGTTCGCAGGTCGCGCTGGATCGGCGCTGACCGCGGAAATCGGCCTGATGAAGGCTACCGAGCAGTTGTCCAGCATGGAAATGATGGCGGTCGACCCGTTACGTCGCGTTGTCGCGCCGCGTTTCTGGGCCGGGGTGATCAGCATGCCGCTGCTGACGGTGATTTTTGTCGCTGTGGGCGTGTGGGGCGGCTCGTTGGTGGGCGTGGACTGGAAAGGCATCGATAGCGGCTTTTTCTGGTCGGCTTTGCAAGGCGCCGTCGAGTGGCGGCTGGATATCGTAAACTGCCTGCTCAAAAGCGTGGCCTTTGCGATTACCGTAACCTGGATCGCTTTGTTTAATGGTTATGACGCGATCCCGACGTCAGAGGGGATTAGCCGTGCAACGACGCGTACCGTCGTGCATTCATCGCTGGCGGTTCTGGGATTGGATTTTTTGCTGACGGCACTGATGTTTGGGAACTAAGTGATGCAAACGAAGAAACATGAAATCTGGGTCGGCGTATTCATGCTGATTGCGCTGGGCGCCATTATCTTTATCTGTCTGAAAGTGGCCGATTTGAACACGTTGGGGCACCAGCAGACGTACCGTTTGACGGCGACGTTCGATAATATCGGCGGTCTGAAAGCGCGTTCGCCGGTGAAAATCGGCGGTGTCGTGATTGGCCGCGTGGACAGCATCGATCTGGATCAGAAAACGTATTTGCCGCGGGTCACGATGGAGATCGATAAGCGTTACGACCGCATTCCGGACACCAGTTCGCTGGCCATCCGCACATCGGGCCTGCTGGGTGAACAGTATCTGGCGCTGAATATGGGCTTCGAAGATCCCGAGATGGGGACGTCTATCCTGAAGGACGGCGGCACGATCCAGGACACTAAATCGGCGATGGTGCTGGAAGACCTGATTGGACAGTTCCTGTACAAGAGCGGCGGCAGCAATGACCATGCTGAGCAGAACGGCAGCGCGCCAGCGGCCGCTCCGGAATCCCAGAATTCCCCCGTGACTCCACATTCTTAAGAGGATACCTGCATGTTGAAACGTTTACTCATGGCGGCAGCGCTTATCGTGATGGCTCCCGCAGCGCTGGCGGCCGACCAGACTAATCCTTACAGCCTGATGGCTGACGCCGCGCAGAAGACCTTCGACCGCCTGAAGAATGAACAGCCGAGTATCCGCCAGAACCCCAATTATCTGCGCAGCATCGTGCGTGAAGAGCTGTTGCCCTATGTGCAGGTGAAATACGCGGGCGCGCTGGTGCTGGGACAATATTACAAGGGCGCGACGCCGGCCCAGCGCGACGCCTACTTCAAGGCGTTCTCCGCTTATCTGGAACAGGCCTACGGTCAGGCGTTGGCGTTGTATCACGGCCAGACTTACCAGATCGCGCCACAGCAGCCGCTGGGCGATGCCAACATTGTGCCTATCCGCGTGACCATCATCGATAACGGCGGCCGTCCGCCGGTGCGGCTCGACTTCCAGTGGCGCAAGAACAGCCAGACCGGCAACTGGCAGGCGTACGACATGATCGCCGAAGGGGTGAGCATGATCACCACCAAGCAGAATGAATGGGCGTCGATACTGCGTCAGCAGGGCGTCGACGGGCTGACCCGCCAGCTGCAAATCTCGGCGCAGCAGCCGATTACGCTGGATCAGAAAAATGGCTGAGCCGCTAAGCTGGCAATCTCAGGAAGGCACGCTAACGTTGAAAGGCGATCTGGATCGTGAAACGCTGCTGCCGCTGTGGCAACAGCATGAGACGCTCCTCGCGGAGTCCGTTGAATTGGACGTGAGCCAGCTGCAACGTGTGGATTCCGCCGGTCTGGCTCTGCTGGTGCACTTTTACCATGAGCAGACGCAAAAGGGCCGCGACCTGCGGATTATCGGCGTGAGCGATCGGCTAAGAACATTGATCGATCTGTATAACCTGAACAACGTCATTCCAGTGCAATTGACCCGCTAATGCACGGCGTTTCTGGCCCTTCGTCCCCCGTTGTCTTTTGCGCCACGGGGGATTTCTTTTGTTTAAGATAGCGGCGGATTCCTCTAAGATACCCCCTGTTTATCATCCCCCCAGACGTAGAATCGAGAGCGATGGAAAATAAAGAAATCGAATCCGTGCTGATGAGCGCATTGGCACTTCAGGAAGTTCATGCATCCGGCGATGGAAGCCATTTTCAGGTGATTGTTGTCGGCGATCTCTTTGCCGGCATGAGCCGCGTTAAGCAGCAGCAGACGGTCTATGCGCCGCTGATGGAATATATCGCGGACAACCGTATTCACGCCCTGTCAATCAAGGCTTATACCCCCGAAGAGTGGCAACGCGATCGTAAGCTCAGCGGCTTTTAAATAGCGCGCCATTGAACTGAATTATTGAGAAATCGTCACTATGGATAAATTTCGTGTGCAGGGGCCGACCCGGCTCTCTGGTGAAGTCACTATCTCCGGGGCTAAAAATGCGGCCTTGCCTATCCTGTTTGCCGCGCTGCTGGCTGAAGAACCGGTAGAAATACAGAATGTCCCGAAACTGCGGGACATCGACACCACGATGAAGCTGCTAAGCCAACTTGGCGCTCGCGTGGAACGCAACGGTTCCGTCCATGTCGACGCTAGCGGAGTCAACGTCTTTTGCGCGCCTTACGAGCTGGTGAAAACGATGCGCGCGTCCATCTGGGCGTTAGGACCGTTGGTGGCCCGTTTCGGTCAGGGACAGGTTTCTCTGCCGGGCGGATGCGCCATCGGCGCGCGTCCGGTCGACCTGCATATCAACGGCCTGGAGCAGTTGGGCGCGAAGATTACCCTGGAAGAAGGGTACGTCAAGGCCCACGTTGACGGGCGTTTGCAGGGTGCGCATATCGTCATGGATAAGGTCAGCGTGGGTGCGACGGTGACGATCATGAGCGCGGCTACGCTGGCGGAAGGTCAGACGATTATTGAAAATGCGGCCCGCGAGCCGGAAATCGTCGATACGGCCCACTTTTTGAATACGCTGGGCGCCAAAATCAGCGGCGCGGGTAGTGACCGTATCGTGATCGACGGCGTTGCTCGCTTGGGCGGCGGCGTTTATCGCGTGCTGCCTGACCGCATCGAAACCGGCACCTTCCTGGTCGCTGGCGCGATTTCCCGCGGTAAGGTCGTATGCCACAGCACGCGTCCGGATACGCTGGATGCGGTACTGGCCAAGCTGCGCGAAGCCGGTGCTGATATCGAAATCGGCGAAGACTGGATCAGTCTGGATATGCATGGCGAGCGTCCTAAAGCCGTAACGTTCCGCACCGCACCGCATCCGGGATTCCCCACCGATATGCAGGCGCAGTTCAGCCTGCTGAATCTAGTGGCGGAAGGCACGGGTGTGATCACGGAAACCATCTTCGAAAACCGCTTCATGCATATTCCTGAGCTGATCCGCATGGGCGCGCAGGCGGAGATTGAGAGCAATACCGTCATCTGCCACGGCGTGGAAAATCTGTCAGGCGCACAGGTCATGGCGACCGATCTGCGGGCATCGGCTAGCCTGGTGCTGGCGGGCTGCATCGCGGAAGGCGCGACGCTGGTCGATCGTATTTATCATATCGATCGCGGCTATGAGCGCATCGAAGATAAGCTGCGTGGTCTTGGCGCAAACATAGAGCGTATTGCTGGCGAGGAGTAAGTTCCTCTTGCCATAAAAAACGGGACGATAGCCGTGAGGCTGTCGTCCCGTTTCTCGTTTTGTGGCCGGCACAGATTGATGAAGCGCGCTAGTTCGCCGGGAATTCCTGAATGGTCACGTCGAGCGTCAGTTCTTTGTTGTCGCGGAAAATGACGACCGGAATTACCGTGCCGGGCCGCAGCTCCGCCACCTGGTCCATCGTTTCTATGACCGACCGCGCTGGCTTGTTGTTCACCTTCAACAGCAGATCGTCTTCCTTGATACCCGCTTTATCCGCCGGACCATCCTGTTCGACCTTGCTGACGATGATGCCCTGCAAGCGTTCCAGCCCGGCATTCTTGTTGCCGACCCGTTCAATCTGAGCGCCGTTGATACCGATATAACCACGAATGACCCGCCCGTCGCGAATGAGCTTCCCCATCACTTTGGTTGCCAGCGCGACGGGAATCGCAAAGCCGATCCCTTCCGGGGTTCCGCCATCGTTGCTCTTATCGAAAGACAGGGTATTGATGCCGACCAGTTCCCCCAGCGTATTGACCAGTGCGCCGCCGGAGTTGCCCCGGTTAATGGAGGCGTCGGTCTGGAGGAAATTCTGACGGCCTGATGAGCTGAGTCCGACTCGCCCTGTGGCGCTGATGATGCCCTGCGTAATGGTCTGCCCCAGGTTATAGGGGTTGCCAATCGCCATCACGACGTCGCCGACGTGCGGGGTGCGGTGATCGTTAATGGCGATCGCCGGCAGGCTGGTGGCTTCGATTTTAAGCACGGCCAGGTCGGTCAGCGTATCCGAGCCGACCAGCAGCGCCTCATACAGACGGCCGTCCTGCAGGGTGACGACGATTTGTTCGGCGTCGGTGATCACATGTTTGTTGGTAAGAATATAGCCCTTGTTGTTCATGATAACGCCCGAACCCAGCGTGCGGACGTTGAGTTCATCCTTGTTGCCAGCCCGATTATAGACGTTGACGACCGCAGGCGCGGCGCGGCGAACACCTTGGTAATAGCTGACGGGGGCTTGATCTTGCGTCGACACCTCCTCTTTCAGCAGCATGCTGCTGGAGCGCAGTGCGGGAAGGGCCAATAACAGGATCGCGGCCACGACGACACCAATCAATGCTGAGCGTATCAGTTTGGTTAACATGAGCGTTTGGGACTTGAAGAAGAATAAATCGCAGAATAACAAAGATGGTAGGACGCCGCACGGCGCGGCGTCCAGTTTTTAGCGGGATTAACGTAATAGCAGATAAATCGATTCGTCTCCGCGGATGATATTCAGCGCCAGCACGGTCGGCTTGGCTTCCAGTATCTTGCGGAGCTGGGCGATATTTTCCACGCGCTCACGGTTAACGCCGATGATGATGTCGCCTTTCTGCAGACCAATTTTACCGGCGGCGCTGTCTTTGGCGATGTTGTCGATAGTCACGCCTTTGGTGCCATTCTTCAACTGACCGTCGGACAGCGTGGCGCCCTGCAGGCCAGGAGACAGCGTTTCCGCGTTAGTGGATGCGTTAGCGCTGTTATCCAGAACAACTGCAACTTCTTGCTGTTTCCCGTCGCGAATCAGGCCGATTTTCACGGTTTTCCCCGGTGCGGTGGTGCCCACTTTGGCACGCAGCTCGGCAAAGCTGTTGATCGTTTTGCCGTCCAGAGAGACCAGGACATCGCCTGCCTTAATACCGGCCTTGGCCGCCGCCGATTTCGGCAAGACTTCGCTGACGAAGGCGCCGCGCTGCGCGTCGACCTTGAAGGCTTTCGCCATTTCAGAGGTCATTTCGCTGCCTTTAATGCCTAACAGGCCGCGTTTGACTTCGCCGAATTCCAGCAGCTGCTGCGTCAGGTTCTGCGCCATGTTACTGGGAATGGCGAAGCCGATGCCGATATTGCCGCCGCCGGGGGCCAGAATAGCGGTGTTGATGCCGATCAGCTCGCCGTTCAGGTTGACCAGCGCGCCGCCGGAGTTGCCGCGGTTAATGGAGGCATCGGTCTGAATGAAGTTTTCCAGCCCTTCCAGATTCAGCCCGCTGCGACCCAGCGCGGAGATGATGCCGGACGTCGCGGTTTGGCCCAGACCGAAGGGGTTGCCGACGGCGACGGCAAAGTCGCCGACGCGAAGCTGATCGGAATCCGCCATTTTCACGGCGGTCAGGTTTTTCGCGTCGTTCAACTGCAGCAGGGCGATGTCCGTCTGCACGTCGCGACCTATCAGTTTGGCGTCGTATTCACGACCGTCGTTAAGCTGTACGCGAATTTTGTCCGCGTTGTTGATGACGTGGTTATTGGTCAGTACATAACCCTTGGCGGCATCAATGATGACGCCGGAGCCGAGACCCTCAAACGGACGGCTTTGTTTTTCGCCCGGCGCGTTGGGACCAAAAAAGAACTTAAACTCTTCCGGGATGCGCTGATTCTGAACCTGAGTGCCTTCCACATGGACGCTGACCACGGCGGGCAGGACTTTTTCCAGCATGGGGGCCAGGCTTGGCAGCGATTGACCGGCGACTGCCGCAGGCAGAGCAGCTTGGGCGACAGGCAGCGAAGATAGGGACAGTCCGATACTAATGGCTAGTGCGCTGAATAACATCGATGTCTTTTTCATTGATTGTTAACTCTCTCTCGACCTGCGTGGTAGTAAAATGATGATATATAAACTCAATCTTGTGGTGAAGAGTCAGACCGACTATTCCCGTGTAAAGTTCACTGCTGTTTTATGCGCGAAATGTAAGGAGCAGCCAGCGCTGCGGAAGAGAAGAGCGGGGCAAGGCGTGCCCCGCGCGTAGGGAATGAGTAGAATTATTTACGTAGCGGCGTTTCGCCGCGCAGCAGCCCGGAGGCGCTTTCCGAGTAATCACGCGGCGGCATCTTCACCGGCACCTGATCGTTGTCTGATTCGGCTTCCGTCAGACGATAGTTGAACGGATTTTCGCGTGACTGTCCTTCCGGCAGCAGGTCGTTCGAGCTTTTAGCCATGTGCTGATACAGCTTGCGGTAGTCGTCCGCCATATTGTCCAGCAGCTCAGCGCTACGGGCGAAATGACTCACAAGCTCCTGACGATATTGCTCCAGATCGGCTTTGCTTTTCTCCAGCTCATGTTGCAGTACCTGCTGCTGGCGCAGTTTACGATTGCCGTAGCGCATCGCTACCGCACCGATGATGACACCGATAACAAATCCAATCAGCGCGTACTCCCAGGTCATAATGACTCCTATTTGACTTCGTTGTTCCGTCGTATTTTTCACTCAATAATAGTCACTATAACCGCTAAGCTTGCCAGAGTGGAGTCCTGAAACAGGATGTAATAAAGCAGTTGGCGAAGGTGGGCGGTCCTGGAAGCGTTAACTGCTATGATTTAGACGCTAAACTAAGGTTCTTCAACGATAAAAGACCGTTTATCTCCTTTCTATAGGGATCTGGCCGCCATGCAGAATATGACGCCGATAACGCTTTACCAGCAAGCTTTAGCGACGCAGGATTACCAGCCGGATGAGGTGCAACGCCAAACGGTGCTGCGGCTTGAGGATATTCACCGTGCGTTGACGGCGCGTCAGCAGACGACGACGGCCCACGAGCCGCGAAGCTGGCTCCAGCGTCTCGGCAGGAAAAAGCCGCCAGCGCAGGCGCCGGTCGAAGGACTCTATCTTTGGGGCGGCGTGGGGCGGGGTAAAACCTGGCTGATGGATATGTTTTTCCAGAGCCTGCCGGGCGAACGCAAACTGCGTCTGCATTTCCATCGTTTTATGCTGCGAGTGCATGACGCTCTCAATCGGCTACAGGGACAGGAAAACCCTCTGGAACAGGTGGCGGATGAATTTCAAGCACAGACTGATGTGCTGTGCTTTGATGAATTTTTCGTCTCCGACATCACCGACGCCATGCTGCTGGCCGAACTGCTCGGCGCGTTGTTTGCGCGAGGAATCACGCTGGTGGCGACGTCCAACATTCCGCCGGACGAGCTGTATCGCAATGGCCTGCAGCGATCGCGTTTTTTACCGGCTATTGAACTGATTAAACAGCACTGCGCCGTGATGAATGTCGACGCGGGCATTGATTACCGACAGCGAACGCTGCGGCAGGCTCACCTGTACTTTTCCCCGCTGGGTGCGCATGCCGATGATGCGATGCGGCAAATGTTCATCGATCTGTCTGGACACACGCCCGACGGCGAAACGTTGGAGATAAATCATCGTGCGATGCCAGTGCTCGGCAGCTGCAACGGCGTACTGGCGGTCAGTTTCGCTACGCTGTGCGCCGATGCGCGCAGCCAGAACGATTACATTGCCTTGTCCCAGCGCTATCACTGCGTGCTGCTACATCACGTCACGGTCATGGGCGAGGCGGAGGAGGATGTCGCGCGGCGCTTTCTCGCGCTGGTCGATGAATTTTACGAACGCCGGGTGAAGCTGATTATATCGGCGCAGGTGCCGATGCCCGAGCTCTATCAGGGCGCTCGTCTGGTGTTCGAGTACCGCCGCTGCCTGTCCCGGTTGCAGGAGATGCAAAGCGAAGACTATCTGCAATTGCCCCATCTGTCGTAGGAGGCGCTGCTGCCTTTTCTATCAATGTGGTAGAAAAAAGGTCGATTTTTGATGGCGGCTTCTCTATAATCCTGCGACCCCACGTTACAACAAAGTTTTTTTCCCGAAACTTTAATCGCGCTGGCAATAGCTATTCGAAGGGGTAGGTTTGCTGGACTAGATAGCCGTGTGAACCTCAACACTATTTATTGAAGCGTTTGTGTGTTCACCAACGTGTAACTTAAATTGGGTAAGCTTTTAATGAAAACTTTTACAGCTAAACCAGAAACCGTAAAACGCGACTGGTACGTTGTTGATGCGAGCGGTAAGACTTTGGGCCGTCTCGCTACTGAACTGGCTCGTCGTCTGCGCGGCAAGCATAAAGCGGAATACACTCCGCACGTTGATACTGGTGATTACATCATCGTCCTGAACGCTGAAAAAGTTGCTGTAACCGGCAACAAACGTTCTGACAAAGTGTACTACCACCACACCGGTCACATCGGTGGTATCAAACAGGCGACCTTTGAAGAGATGATTGCCCGCCGTCCTGAGCGTGTGATTGAAATCGCGGTTAAAGGCATGCTGCCGAAGGGCCCGCTGGGTCGTGCTATGTACCGTAAACTGAAAGTTTACGCGGGTAACGAGCACAATCACGCGGCACAGCAACCGCAAGTTCTGGACATTTAATCGGGATTATAGGCAATGGCTGAAAATCAATACTACGGCACTGGTCGCCGCAAAAGCTCCGCCGCTCGCGTGTTCATCAAACCGGGCAGTGGCAACATCGTTATCAACCAGCGCAGCCTGGATCAGTACTTCGGTCGCGAAACTGCCCGTATGGTAGTTCGTCAGCCGCTGGAACTGGTCGACATGGTTGGCAAACTGGATCTGTACATCACCGTTAAAGGTGGTGGTATCTCCGGTCAGGCTGGTGCTATCCGTCACGGTATCACCCGTGCACTGATGGAATATGATGAGTCTCTGCGTTCTGAGCTGCGTAAAGCTGGCTTCGTGACGCGTGATGCTCGTCAGGTTGAACGTAAGAAAGTCGGTCTGCGTAAAGCACGTCGTCGTCCTCAGTTCTCCAAACGTTAATTTCTGGCTGCTTTGCAGCGAAATCAACGTCAGAAACCCGGTGCTCGTCACCGGGTTTTTTTTGCCTGGTTTTTCAGTGCGTCTAAAAAATTCTCTTTAATTCCATGCGGTTAACGATGAATAGGCGCTTATATCCCCCCAAAACGCACAAAATCTGATACACTAATCGCCGGTTTTGTACCTGTTTGCCAGCTAGTAAGTTTTGATAAAACGACAGCTGTCGTCAGCGGTTTCTTACTCCAGTAAGAAGTTCAAACGCGGCAAGGCCTGCAGGATAATATTCGATCGGTTCTATGCCGTATTTTCTCGATAAACTTGGAGGTTTTCATGGCTGTCGCTGCCAACAAACGTTCGGTAATGACGCTGTTTTCCGGCCCGTCCGATATTTTTAGCCATCAGGTACGTATAGTGCTGGCGGAAAAAGGAGTGAGTGTCGAGATTGAACAGGTAGATGCGGATAATCTGCCGCAGGATCTCATTGACCTCAACCCGTACGGTTCTGTCCCGACGTTGGTGGATCGTGAACTGACGCTGTATGAATCCCGCATCATCATGGAATACCTGGATGAGCGTTTCCCGCATCCGCCATTGATGCCTGTCTACCCAGTCGCGCGCGGCAATAGCCGTCTGATGATGCACCGCATCGAGCAGGACTGGTATTCGTTGTTGAAAACTATTTCCACCGGTACGGCGTCACAGGCCGATGCAGCACGTAAACAGCTGCGCGAAGAGCTGCTGGCGATTGCCCCGGTATTTAATGAAACGCCTTATTTCATGAGCGAAGAGTTCAGCCTGGTCGATTGCTACCTGGCGCCGCTGTTGTGGCGTTTGCCGCTGCTGGGCATCGAGCTGAGTGGTTCAGGTTCCAAGGAGCTGAAAGGCTACATGACGCGTGTCTTCGAACGCGATGCTTTCCTGGCTTCCCTGACCGAAGCCGAGCGTGAAATCCGGTTACAGACCCGAGGTTAAGCTACATGGCTCTGTCTCAACTATCACCGCGCCGTCCGTACTTGTTACGGGCCTTTTATGACTGGTTGCTTGATAACCAGCTGACGCCGCATCTGGTGGTGGACGTCACGCTTCCCGGCGTGCAGGTGCCGATGGAGTTCGCCCGCGACGGCCAGATAGTACTCAATATTGCGCCGCTTGCCGTGGGCAATCTCGAATTGGCTGACGACCTGGTACGATTTAACGCCCGCTTCGGCGGCGTTCCTCGTCAGGTTATGGTGCCAATGGCGGCCGTCATGGCGATCTACGCCCGCGAGAACGGCGCAGGCACCATGTTCGAGCCTGAGCCTGCCTATGAGGCGGGCGGTGACGCGGATGACGCGCTGGTGCAGGACGATGAGCCGCACAAGCCGTCGTTGCGCACGGTCGAAGATGTTGAAACTGTTCCTTCCGGCAATGAAACGCCGGATGACGAGCCCCCTTCACCGCCTCGCGGCGGACGTCCTGCTCTGCGGGTCGTGAAGTAACTCAAAATAAAAGGGCATCATTACGGTGCCCTTTTTTACGTCCCCGGTTCCTCCCGATGCTGCTTCCCTCGTTCCGCTTCTAACGTTCCCAACATTGTTTGTTCAAGCCAAATGAAGACATACTGACGTTCTGAAACCTCTGTTTTTCTGCATCGAAAGGAGAAAAGAAATGGAAGGGCGTTGTTTATGTGGAGCGGTCACGCTGTCTACTGAGCGCGATATCCATGAGGTCTCCGTCTGCCATTGCGGTATGTGCCAGACCTGGAGCGGAGGGCCGTTAATGTCGATAGAGTGTAAAGATGATCTTGTTATCGATGGTAAAGAGAGTGTCGCTTACTACCGGTCTTCGGCGTGGGCGGAGCGCGCATTTTGCCGTCTGTGCGGCTCGCACTTGTTTTACAAGCAGTTGAACCCGTTAACCTATTTCGTGCCGGTAGGATTGTTCGGCAGCGATGAAAACACGCGTATGGTGTCTCAAATCTTCATTGATAAAAAGCCGAAATTTTACGCTTTTTCCCAGCAGACGCAGGAAATGACGGAGCAGGAAATGTTAGAAATGTATCCGTCGCAGAGTTAGCCGTCGACGCTTGTCAAAAGGGCAACCCGAAGGCTGCCCTTGATCTATAGAGGATTGAAAATCAGACTTCGAGATAGTTGAGGATCCCGTCTGCGGCCTTACGGCCCTCAGCGATGGCGGTGACGACCAAATCCGATCCGCGTACCGCATCGCCGCCCGCGAAGATCTTCGGGTTGCTGGTCTGGAAAGCGCTGTCGCGCGCTTCCGGAGCCAGGATCCGTCCCTGATCGTCCAGGGCGACGTCGTGCTCGGCCAACCAGTCCATTCGATGCGGACGAAAGCCGAATGCCATGATGACCGCATCGGCTTCCAGAATGTGCTCGGAGCCGGGTACGATCTCCGGTCGACGACGTCCATTGGCATCGGGTGCGCCCAGCTCGGTGCGCGCCATACGAACGCCGCAGACGTTGCCTGAGGCGTTGATTTCGATGCTCAGCGGCTGCAAATTGAAACGGAACTCAACCCCTTCCTCGCGCGCATTTTTCACCTCACGGCGCGAACCCGGCATGTTCTCTTCGTCACGACGATAGGCGCAGGTCACATGCGTTGCGCCCTGACGGATAGAGGTACGCACACAGTCCATCGCCGTATCGCCTCCGCCCAGAACGACGACGCGTTTGCCTTCCATCGAGACATAAGCTTCCGGCGCGGCCGTTTCGAAACCCATCAGCTGTTTGGTGTTGGCAATCAG
The DNA here is from genome assembly GCF_003515985.1 of Lonsdalea britannica. GTDB lineage: Bacteria > Pseudomonadota > Gammaproteobacteria > Enterobacterales > Enterobacteriaceae > Lonsdalea > Lonsdalea britannica. Next base: position 1,431,138 of record NZ_CP023009.1, read on the forward strand.
GAATGGCAACGCGTCATAAACCCCAGTTGCCTCTTCGTTCTCCAACCCGCCGCGCATAGACTGATAGGTGCCTACGCCCAGGAACACGGCGTCGTGGTTGGCCAGCAGGTCAGTCAGCTGAACGTCTTTGCCGACTTCGGTATTCAAATGGAACTCGATGCCCATGCCGGAGAAAATTTCGCGGCGTTTGGTCATCACGCTTTTTTCCAACTTGAAGGCCGGAATACCGAAGGTCAGCAGGCCGCCGATTTCAGGATGTCGGTCATACACATGCGCTTTCACGCCGTTGCGCGCCAGAACGTCTGCGCAGGCCAGACCGGCGGGACCTGCGCCGATGATCGCCACGTTCTTACCGGTGGCCTGAACGCCGGACATGTCCGGCTTCCAGCCCATTTCGATGGCTTTATCGTTGATGTAGCGCTCGATGTTGCCGATCGTGACCGCGCCGAATTCATCGTTCAGCGTGCAGGAGCCTTCACACAGGCGGTCCTGCGGACAAACGCGGCCACAGACCTCAGGCAGACTGTTCGTGCGGTGGGAGAGCTCAGCGGCTTCGATAATACGTCCCTCATTGGCGAGCTTGAGCCAGTTGGGAATGTAGTTATGTACCGGACACTTCCATTCGCAGTAAGGGTTGCCGCAGGACAGACAACGGTCTGCCTGTGCTTTGGACTGACTTTCTGAAAATGGCTCGTATATCTCAATAAATTCAATTTTCCGTACTTTCAGCGGTTTTTTCGGCGGATCTACGCGCTGTAGGTCGATAAATTGATAAACATTTTGACTCATGATGACCTCTTACTGCGCCAGAACCCGCAGCTCAGCTGCGGAACGACTACGATGACCCAACAGCGCTTGCACATCGCTGGACTTCGGTTTCACCAGTGCGAATTTCGCCGCCCATACCGGCCAGTTGGCGAGGATTTCTTCGCCGCGTGATGAGCCGGTGTGCTGAACATGTTCGGTAATCATGCCGCGCAAGTGTTCTTCGTGGATCGCCAGGCTATCGACATTCAGGACTTCAACCAGCTCTGGGTTGACGCGTTTACGGAACTCGCCGTCTTCATCCAGCACGTAGGCGAAGCCGCCGGTCATCCCTGCACCGAAGTTCACGCCGGTGCGTCCCAGAATACAAACGATGCCGCCGGTCATGTATTCACAGCCGTTGTCGCCAATGCCTTCCACCACGGTGATGGCGCCGGAGTTACGTACGGCAAAACGTTCGCCCGCGCGCCCGGCGGCGAACAGTTTGCCGCCGGTGGCGCCGTAAAGGCAGGTGTTGCCGATGATGCTGGCTTCATGGCTGCGGAATGCGGAGCCGACAGGCGGACGGACGGCAATCATGCCTCCCGCCATGCCTTTACCGACATAGTCGTTGGCATCCCCGGTCAGCGTCAGCTCCACGCCGCCAGCGTTCCAGACGCCGAAGCTCTGTCCTGCGGTGCCGGTGAAGTAGGCTTTGATCGGATCGCTCGCCAGTCCCTGATCGCCATATTTTTCAGCGATAACCCCCGAGAGCGTGGCCCCGACGGAACGGTCGGTGTTGCGAATGTCGAAGTACAGCGTCTTGCTCTGTTTGGCCTCGACGTAAGGCTCGGCCTGTTCATGCAGCGCTGTGTTCAACACCCCTTTGTCGAACGGCGGATTGTTCTCGGTGCAGTACAGCGCCTTGCCCGGATGCGGTGTTGCCGTCTTCAACAGCGGCGCCAGATCCAGTTTGTTCTGCTTGGCGGTGAACCCATCCAACTCAGTGAGCAGGTCGGTACGGCCAATCAGGTCCACCAACTGGCTGACGCCCAGTTCAGCCATCAGCTCACGGGTTTCCCTCGCGATGAAATTGAAGTAGTTGATCACGCGTTCCGGCAGGCCGTGGTAGTGGTCGCGGCGCAGTTTGTCATCCTGCGTGGCAACGCCGGTGGCGCAGTTGTTCAGGTGACAGATACGCAGGTATTTGCAGCCGAGCGCAACCATCGGTCCGGTGCCGAAGCCGAAGCTTTCCGCCCCCAGAATCGCGGCTTTGATGATATCCAGCCCGGTTTTCAGTCCGCCATCCACCTGTAGGCGAATTTTGTGACGCAGGCCGTTCGCGACCAACGCCTGTTGTGTTTCCACCAGACCCAGCTCCCACGGGCAGCCCGCATATTTCACGGAGGTCAGCGGGCTCGCACCGGTGCCGCCGTCATAGCCGGCGATGGTGATGAGGTCGGCATAGGCTTTCGCAACGCCGGTGGCGATGGTGCCCACGCCGGGTTCGGAAACCAGTTTTACCGAAATCATCGCCTTCGGATTGATTTGTTTCAGGTCGAAAATCAGCTGCGCCAGATCCTCAATCGAGTAGATATCGTGGTGCGGCGGCGGTGAAATCAGCGTCACGCCGGGGACGGAATAACGCAATCGGGCGATGTAAGGCGTGACTTTGTCGCCCGGCAACTGACCGCCTTCGCCCGGTTTTGCGCCCTGAGCCACTTTAATCTGAATCACGTCGGCGTTGACCAGATAAGCCGGGGTGACGCCGAAGCGACCGGAAGCGACCTGCTTGATGCGCGAGACCTTGTTAGTGCGGTAGCGCGCCGGGTCTTCTCCGCCTTCGCCGGAGTTGGAGTAGCCGCCCAGCGTGTTCATGGCTTCAGCCAGCGATTCGTGCGCTTCCGGACTGAGCGCGCCGATGGACATGGCGGCGGTGTCGAAGCGTTTGAACAGCTCTGACGCGGGTTCCACCTGATCGAGAGCGATCGCCGAACTCTTCTCCTGCGGCTTGACGGCCAGCAGGTCGCGCAGCGTTGCCGTCGGACGTTCGTTGACCAGTTTGGCGTAGTGCTGATAGTCGCTGTATTCGCCGCTTTGAACCGCAGTCTGCAAGGTACTGACCACGTCGGGGTTATAGGCATGGTATTCGCCGTTGTAGACGAACTTCAGCAGGCCGCCGTGTTCCAGCGGCAGCCGTTTCAGCCAGGCGCGTTTAGCCAGATTCCGCAGGTCTTGTTCGAAATCGCTGAAGTTCGCGCCGCCGATACGACTGACGACACCCTGGAAACAACTGTGGGTGATGTCTTCATGCAGGCCGACCGCTTCGAACAACCGTGAGCAGCGGTAAGACGCCACGGTGGAAATGCCCATTTTGGACATGATCTTGTACAGACCTTTGTTGATGCCGTTACGGTAGTTCAGCATCACAACGCGGTGCGCTTTATCGATGGTGCGATTGTCCACCATACGGGCCAGCGTTTCGTAGGCCAGATAGGGGTAAATCGCGGTCGCGCCAAAGCCGAGCAGTACGGCGAAATGGTGCGGGTCGCGCGCGCTCGCGGTTTCTACAATGATGTTGGCGTCGCAACGCAAACTCTGTTCGACCAGACGGCTGTGAATCGCGCCCACCGCCATCGGAGCAGGTACCGGCAAGCGATCTTTGGCGATCGCGCGGTCAGTCAGCACCAGAAGTACCGTACCGTCGCGGACTTTGCTTTCCGCTTCGTCGCACAGTTTCTCAATTGTTTCCTGTAGCGTCTGCTGCTGAGGATCGAAAGTGAGGTCAATCTGGTCGGCGCGGTAGTGCTCCTGATCCTGATGGATCAGCTGATTGAAATCGGAATAGAGCAGAATCGGCGACTTGAAGCTGAGGCGGTAGGCCTGTCCTTCCGCTTCGCTGAAGACGTTCATCTCACGGCCGATGCAGGTCGCGAGCGACATGACGTGTGCTTCACGCAGCGGGTCGATCGGCGGATTGGTGACCTGCGCGAACTGCTGGCGGAAGTAGTCATAGACGATGCGCGGACGGCTGGACAGCACCGCGAACGGCGTATCGTCGCCCATTGAGCCGGTGGCTTCCTGGCCGTTCTCGCCGAGTACGCGCAGGATCTGGTCCAGCTCTTCGTTACTGTAGCCGAACTGCTTCTGATAGGCCTCAAGCTGCACGTCGTCCAGATCGCGCTGTCCGACCTGATCGTCCGGCATCTCTTCGAACGGCACCAGACGTTTAACGTTTCTCTCCATCCACTCTTTGTAGGGATGGCGACTCTTCAAATCGTTGTCGGTTTCGCTGGAGTGAAGGATGCGTCCTTCCTGCGTATCGATCACCATCAGTTCGCCGGGACCGACGCGGCCCTTTTCCACCACTTCATCCGGCTGATAGTCCCAAATCCCGACTTCAGAAGCACAGGTGATCAGCTTGTCCGTGGTGATGACGTAGCGCGCCGGGCGCAGTCCGTTACGGTCGAGGTTACAGGCGGCGTAACGCCCGTCGGACAAGACCACACCCGCCGGACCGTCCCACGGTTCCATGTGCATGGAGTTGAAGTCGAAGAACGCGCGCAGCTCCGGATCCATGTCCGGGTTGTTCTGCCAGGCGGGCGGCACAAGCAGGCGCATGGCGCGTACGATGTCCATACCACCGGCCAGGAACAGTTCCAGCATGTTGTCCAGCGAGCTGGAGTCGGAGCCGGTTTCATTGACGAACGGCGCGGCGTCCCGCAGATCCGGGATCAGCGGCGTTTTAAATTTATAAGCACGCGCGCGCGCCCACTGGCGGTTGCCGGCGATAGTGTTGATTTCGCCGTTGTGGGCCAGATAACGGAATGGCTGCGCCAGCGGCCAGCGCGGCACGGTATTGGTCGAAAATCGCTGGTGGAACAGGCAGATAGCCGATTCCAGACGAAGGTCGGCCAGATCCAGATAGAAGCGCGGCAGATCCGCGGGCATGCACAGACCTTTATAGATCGTCACCAGATTGGAGAAGCTGCACACGTAGAAATCCTTATCCTGCACGCGTTTTTCAATGCGGCGACGGGCCATAAACAGGCGTCGCTCCATATCGCGCTGGCGCCAGCCCGCAGGGGCGTTCACGAAAATTTGTTCGATGCGCGGTAGGGAGGAGAGGGCGATTTCACCCAGAACATCCGGATTGGTCGGCACTTCGCGCCAGCCCAGAACGGACAGCGTCTCGTTCTGCAGCTCTTCTTCCACAATCCGGCGAGTCGCTTTAGCGACCTCTTCGTCCTGGCTGAGGAACATCATGCCGACGGAGTAATTTTTCGCCAACCGCCAGCCGCGCTCTTCCGCGACCAGGCGGAAGAAACGGTCGGGCTTCTGAAGTAACAGGCCGCAGCCGTCGCCGGTCTTGCCGTCGGCAAGGATCGCGCCACGGTGCTGCATACGGGCCAGTGCGTGAATGGCGGTACGCACGACCTTATGGCTCGGCTCACCTTCTATATGGGCGATTAGTCCGAAGCCACAGTTGTCTTTTTCTTGGGATGCATCGTACAACATATGAATGAACCTCCCCAGGCTCTGTATGACTACCTCATCGCCAGCCCAATGCAGGCGACTTTACCGCGAGCGACCCCTCACTGAGAGTGAATATCTCAGCGGAAAATGACGCTCTCTATTTCCGGACTCTCGTGACGGTCTCACAAGGGGTGATGACTTGCTTGATGAGGGAGTCTTCTTGTTACTGCATAAATATGACGAGTCGTAGTCTCGTCAGGAAAGCTTCCAGCCATTTCCCAAATTAGCGAGAAACCCTGTTCAGGTCAAATCCCCTACATAAATCAGTATTTCAGGGATAATATTTACTTATATTTATGATAAGTAAGGATTTTTATAATAAAAAGAAGACATTGTCTCAACCTGAAGTCCGGATGAAATGTGAGGTGTATCACTATAAGAAAGCCGGATTGGTGTCCCGACGTGCTGCGTTATCTCGACTTAATGGCATCTTATTCTGGTAGATTTCCGTTTTTTAACTCATGTCACTGTTTTTTAATCTCTGGTCAACTTCTAATGCGACGCGCGCAGGTGATTAACAAAACTAATTAAGCTATTTGTGACTTTATTTTCACTAAAACAGAATAATTATTCAAAATGACCGAGAGGGGGGACTTGATCGGCGTCATCGCACGCGGGGCGAGGAAACGGTAGGCTGCTCCTCCCGCGGAGGAGGAAAGTCAGAATATGCAATTACAAAGATTAATCAATATGTTTGGCGGCGATCTCCAGCGCCGTTACGGCGAAAAAATTCACAAGCTGACCTTGCACGGCGGCTTCAACTGTCCTAATCGCGACGGCACGTTAGGCCGGGGCGGCTGCACGTTCTGCAATGTAGCTTCGTTCGCCGATGAACAGATGCAGCAGCGTAGCATCGCCGATCAGCTATCCGCACAGGCCGGTAAGGTTAACCGAGCCAAGCGCTATCTGGCCTATTTCCAGGCTTACACCAGCACTTATGCGGAGGTGCAGGTTCTGGCATCCATGTATCGCGAAGCGCTGACACAGGCCGATATGGTGGGCTTGTGCGTCGGCACCCGGCCTGACTGCGTCCCGGATGCGGTGCTGGATCTGCTCTCCGACTATCGTCAACAGGGCTATGAGGTCTGGCTGGAATTGGGCCTGCAAACGGCGAATGACAAGACGCTGCACCGCATCAACCGCGGCCACACGTTTGACTGCTACCAGCAGACGACGCGACGGGCCAGAGCGCGCGGCCTCAAAGTCTGCACGCACTTGATCGTCGGCCTGCCGGGCGAGGACGAGAAGAGTTGCTTGTCCACCCTGCGCCGCGTGGTTGACGCAGGCGTCGACGGTTTGAAACTGCATCCGCTGCATATCGTTGACGGCAGCATCATGGGTAAGGCGTGGCGTGCGGGTCGATTGCCGGCGTTGCCGCTGGCGCAGTATGTCACCACGGCCGGTGAAATGATCCGCCATACGCCTGCGGATGTGGTCTATCACCGCATCTCCGCCAGCGCCCGTCGCCCGACGCTGCTGGCCCCGCTGTGGTGCGAAAATCGTTGGACCGGCATGGTGGAGATCGACCGCTATCTGTCCCAGTACGGCGTTCAGGGTTCCGCTCTGGGCGACGCCTTCCGTTTTGTTCCCGCCTGACGCCACATCCCGTTCTTAAATCCTCTGTTCATTTCCCGCGCATCATGACTTTTACGGTATGATTTGCGGGATCTCGATGAAGGAAAAATCCTATGAAGCAAATCCGGCTGTTAGCCCAGTATTACGTTGATTTAATGGTGAGACTTGGGCTAGTTCGCTTTTCCATTCTGCTGGCTTCCGCGCTCGTGCTTTTGGCGCTGGTGGTTCAGATGGCGGTGACCATGTTGCTCAGCGGTCAGGTAGAACGCATCGATGTGGTGCGATCCATCTTTTTTGGCCTCTTAATCACGCCATGGGCGGTTTATTTTCTGTCGGTAGTGGTCAAGCAGCTTGAAGAGTCTCGACAGCGCCTGTCGCGTCTGGTGGCCAAATTAGAGGTGATGCGACATCGCGATCAGGAGCTGAACGCCAAACTGCAAAACAACATCGCCCAGCTCAACCAGGAAATCACCGATCGCATTAAAGCCGAAGAGTCGCGTCTTGAGATGCTCAGCAAGCTGCGCGAAGAAATGGCGCGGCGCGAACAGGCGCAGGTGGAACTGGAGCAACAGTCGGCGTTGCTGCGTTCTTTCCTCGATGCGTCGCCGGATCTGGTGTACTACCGCAACGAAAACAAGGCGTTCTCAGGCTGCAACCGCGCAATGGAGCTGCTGTTGGGCAAAAGCCAGAAGCAGATGATCGGCCTGACGCCCTTCGACGTCTATCCGCAGGATATCGCGGCCAAGGTGGTTGAAACGGACGAAAAAGTGTTCCGCCATAACGTCTCCCTGACCTACGAACAGTGGCTGGTTTACCCGGACGGACGCAAATCCTGCTTCGAGTTGCGCAAGGTGCCGTTTTACGACCGACAGGGTAAGCGGCATGGGCTTATGGGTTTTGGACGCGATATAACGGAACGTAAGCGTTATCAGGACGCGTTAGAGAAGGCCAGTAGGGAGAAGACTACCTTCATCTCAACGATCAGCCACGAGCTTCGTACGCCCCTTAACGGCATTGTCGGCCTCAGCCGCATTCTGCTCGACACCCATCTGGAGGCGGAGCAGCGAAAATATCTGAAAACCATCCACGTCAGCGCCATCACCCTCGGCAATATCTTCAACGACGTGATCGAAATGGACAAACAGGAGCGACGCAAGGTTCAGCTCGACAACCAGCAGGTCGATTTCATCGGATTCGTCGCCGATCTGGAAAACTTGGGCGGCTTGTTGGCCGAACCCAAAGGGTTACAGCTAGAGATGGACCTGCAGCAACCGTTGCCGAAAAGCATCATCACCGATGGCACGCGCTTACGGCAGATTCTGTGGAACTTGCTGAGCAACGCGGTGAAATTCACTCAGAGCGGCAAGGTGGTGATCCGCGTCGGGCATGACCAGAACACCGGTCTGCGTTTCGAGGTCGCGGATTCCGGCATGGGTATCCCGGATGACGAACTCGAAAAAATCTTTTCCATGTATTACCAGGTGAAGGATCAGAACGGCGGTAAACCGGCTACCGGCACCGGTATCGGTCTGGCCGTATCCAAACGGCTTGCGCAGAACATGGGGGGAGACATTCAGGTTACCAGCAAACTGGGCGAAGGCTCCTGCTTCACGCTGACGGTGTCCGCACCGAAGGTGGAAGAAGCGGAAACGAATGAGAACGGCGATGAAACAATGCCGTTGCCTGCGTTGCATGTCCTGCTGGTGGAAGATATCGAACTGAATGTCGTGGTTGCGCGTTCAGTGCTGGAAAAACTGGGCAGTAGCGTCGACGTGGCGATGACCGGTCAGGAAGCGCTGGCGATGTTCGATCCGGACGAATTTGATTTGGTGCTGCTGGATATCCAACTGCCGGATATGACCGGGCTGGATGTGGCGCGCGAGCTACGCGTTCGCTACGGTCAGCAAACGTTGCCTCCGCTGGTGGCGCTCACCGCCAACGTGCTGAAGGACAAGAAAGACTACCTGGATGCCGGCATGGACGATGTGTTGAGCAAACCGCTGGCGGTTCCCGCGCTCACCGCGATCATCAAACGGTATTGGGATGCGCCTGAAACTGGCGTGTTGGACGCTGTCGTCGAGGCGACGACCGATGCCTCCGCCGTGGAGTCGATGCTGGACGTCGCCATGTTGCAGCAGTATCTGGATTTGGTCGGTCCCTCGCTGATTCACCAGAGTCTGGATATGTTTGAGCAGATGATGCCGGGCTATCTGGAGGTGCTGGAGTCGAATATGACGGCGCGCGACCAGAAGGGGATTGCAGAGGAAGGCCATAAAATCAAAGGCGCAGCGGGTTCTGTCGGGTTACGGCACCTACAGCAGGTGGCTCAGCAGATTCAAACGACGACGTTGCCTGCATGGTGGGACAATGTGCATGAGTGGATTGATGAACTGAAACAAGATTGGCGTCATGATGTCGACGTGTTGAAAGCGTGGGTGGCTAAGGCTGAAAAAAAATGACCCCGACCGAAGCCGGGGTGCGCGAATTATGCGCCAACACCAGGGAAACTGGTACACCTGCAATTGATTTCAGGTTTGTTAGCTCGCAAGTGTGGTAAGTACATTTCAGGTAACTGACAACCTATCAAAATGCCGTTGCTCGTTACGAGTATCATTAAAATGTGTGGTGTAGATTAGTATTAGTGTTTGTCAATTAAAAAATCAATTAGTTGATGTAATGAAATGAGGACTTAATGATGAAAAAAGTCGGTGTCGTACTCAGCGGATGCGGTGTTTATGATGGTTCAGAAATCCACGAAGCTGTCTTGACTCTACTTGCAATAGACCGTGCCGGAGCCGAAGCTATCTGCTTTGCACCGGACAAAGATCAGCTGCATGTCGTCAATCATCTTAGCGGCCAAGTGACTGATGAAAAGCGTAATGTTCTTGCGGAATCAGCGCGGATCGCACGGGGTAAAATACAGCCTCTTTCCACGGCTGACGCGGAACAGCTTGATGCGTTGATTGTTCCCGGTGGTTTCGGCGCGGCAAAAAATTTAAGCGATTTTGCGACCCGTGGAAGCGAGTGCCAGGTCGACGAAGAATTAAAAATACTCACTCAGGAAATTTATAAGAAAAGCAAACCAATTGGCTTTATTTGCATCTCCCCGGCGATGTTGCCGAGACTGCTGGGTCTTCCTGTCAGACTTACAATTGGTAACGATATTGATACAGCGGAAGCCATCGAAACGATGGGGGGAATGCATGTCACTTGTCCGGTTGACGACATTGTCGTGGATGCCGAACACAAGGTCGTGACGACGCCTGCCTACATGCTGGCGAATTCCATCGGCGAGGCGGCTCAGGGGATTGAGAAACTGGTTGCCCATGTTTTGGAATTGACTGAATGAAATCAGGCCGAGCCCTAAGTCATTTTTCGAGTCGTTTGAAACGCACGATCGTCCGGGTCATCGTGGTCGTGTTGGGAGTCTGGCTGCTGGCGATTGCGCTATTTTCCTTCCTGCCGGTTCCCTTTTCGGCGGTGATGATCGATCGTCAGGTCAGCGCATGGCTGCGAGGTGACTTTTCCTATGTCGCTCATTCCGACTGGGTCTCGATGGATGAGATCGCCTATGTCATGCCGCTGGCGGTGATCGCGGCGGAAGACCAAAAGTTTCCACAACATTGGGGTTTTGACCTCGATGCGATCGATGCCGCCTTACGGCATAACGAGGAGAATGAAGGACGCATCCGCGGAGCTTCCACCTTGTCTCAGCAAACGGTCAAAAATTTGCTGTTGTGGGATGGACGCAGCTGGGTACGCAAAGGACTTGAGGCCGGCCTGACGACGGTCATGGAGCTGGCGTGGACCAAGCGTCGAATTCTGACCGTTTACCTGAATATTGTGGAGTTTGGCCCTGGGATCTTCGGCGTAGAAGAGGCCTCCCGGCATTTTTTCCACAAGTCGGCGAGCCGGTTGACCGCCAGCGAGGCGGCGCTGCTGGCTTCCGTATTACCTAATCCCATTCGCTTTCGCGTCGACAGACCCTCGGGTTATGTGGCTCGCCGTCAGCAGTGGGTGCTTCGTCAAATGAGCCAGATAGGCGGCGAAGCTTTCATTAAAAACAACAAGTTACGATAGTGCTACGGTTCTGTTTCTAAAATTCCCGGCGCTTGTTGCCGGGTTGTTCAATTCGTACAGCATAGTCCGCGTCGAGAGGGTCAAAAAAAACAATAGCCAAGCTAATGTATTAGCAAATTCAGCATGATGTTCTGACATTTTGCCGCGTTGACAGGCAATATCGCGAGGCCATCGATAGAGTGTAAAACAGGGTTATTTTGCCATCGGTATAGCAGGTATGAAGGGCTAGCGGGCGGTGAGGTGGGATTAAGATGGGGCTAGGACGTCCTGAGCCCGCCGTTAAGGCGGGTCAGGTCTGTTCATGAAGGGGACGGCTTATTCCAGATAGGTAAACGCCGTGGTGACGTGTTTGACGCCGCTGACTTTGCTAGCGATTTCCGCCGCAGCAGTTCCCTCGCGACGAGTCACCAGTCCTAACAGGAAGACTTCGTTGTTTTCCGTGGTCACTTTGACGTTAGAGGACTTGACCTGATCGCTGGCAAGTAGCTGAGAACGTACTTTGGTGGTGATCCAGGTATCCATCGAGGCGGTACCCAGGCTAATTGGCGTTCCCTGACGGATTTCGTTGTACACCTCCGTCGTACCTTCCACACCCAGCGCAATCTGTTTGGCGCGGCTGGACAGCTCCGCATTCGGCGATTGGCCGGTCAACAACACCTTGCCTTGGTATACCGTTGCGATGATGCGGGCTTCCTTGCTCAACTGCTGGTCTTTTGCCAACGTATTGGAAACGCGCATTTCCAGCGTACCATCATCAACCTGAGTCCCTACCGTACGGGGATCGGTCGCGGTTTTGGTCGCGACGGCTGCGCTACCGATAGCGACCGCGCCGATACAACCTTGTAGCAGCAGAGCGGCAGACAGCACGGCAATGCAAGAATATATCCTCATGAGGTACTCCTTAATCGTTCTGGTGTGGGAAGAGCGTGTTGTCTATCAGATCGCACAAGCAGTTCACAGTCAACATGTGCATTTCCTGAATACGAGCGCTGCGGTGCGACGGGATGCGAATCTCCACATCCTGTTGTCCCAGCAGACCCGCGAGTTCGCCGCCATCGTAGCCGGTTAACGCAACGATGGTCATGTCACGCGTTACCGCGGCCTCTACCGCTTTTACAATGTCGCGGCTGTTTCCGTGTGTGGATATCGCCAGGAGGATATCCCCTGTTTGTCCCAAGGCCCGGACCTGTTTTGCATAGATCTCCTCGTGCAACCGGTCATTCGAAATTGCCGTCAGCACCACATTGTCGGCGTTCAGCGCGATCGCGGGCAGGCTGGGACGCTCCGTCTCGAAACGGTTAATCATGTTAGCGGCAAAATGCTGGGCGTTGGCGGCGGAAGTCCCGTTCCCGCAACTCAGGATTTTGTTGCCGTTCAGCAAAGATTGCACCATTGCGACGGCTGCCCGCGAGATCGCATCCGGCAAAGCTTCAGCCGCGGCGATCTGGGTTTGGATGCTCTCGGTAAAACAGACTTTAATTCTATCCAGCACGTTTGGGTAACCTATTCTTTTGTTTTCGGAATTAACCAATTATTCCTGATTGGCGAACGCGTTCGGCAACCACTCAAGCTGGTCGCCGGTGATAGCCAATACGTCGAAACGACAGTCGGTATGTTCGAAGCCGCCGCCTTGACGCGATAGCCACATAGCGGCTGCCTGCAGTAATCTTTGCTGCTTGCGTCGGGTCACGCTGGCGGCTGCGCCGCCAAAGTCCGCATTGCGTCGGTAGCGAACTTCAACGAACACCCATATCGGGCCGTCGCGCATGATCAAGTCCAGCTCGCCGCCGCGCAGCGTCACGTTGCCCGCGACAAACGTCAGGCCCGCGCGCTCAAGATAGCGCCGAGCCTGTCGTTCGTAATCGTTTCCGGTTTCTCGCGTCTTCAGGATGCCGGCACCAGCTGTCCCTGGCGGAACTGCAGCCAGGTGAGTTTGCGGTTCACGACGCAATCCGGCGTGGCGCTCAGTTGCCCTGTCGAACCCTCCAGATGATAGCCCGGCTGTTGACGTAGCGAGGAGAAGTTGTTCGCCAGCGTCCAGGCGTCCATCCCCATGGCAAACAGGCGAACCAGCGAATAGTCGTTGCGGAACTGGCTGGTTGTCTGCTGCATCAGCGATGGGTTAGCGCCCGTCAGCAGCGGAATATCGCTAAACTGCAGCCCTTCCATCTCCAGGCGGAAATCGGGGCCCAGACCGGCCTGATTGCTGCGAGAGCTGGCATAGAGCGCGGCACGAACGCGTGATTTGTTGCGCAGGTCGATCATGGGTTTGATTAATGACAGCTCGTCCGGTGTGGCGATGATATAAACCGCGTCCACGCCGCCTGCACTGATGCTGGCGGGCGATGGGGGCACCTGAGCTGGAATATTCAGGCCGTCGATAGTGGTGCCTGACGGAGGTTGAGATGCTGCTTCAGTGACAATCGGCTGGCCGCTAAGAGTAATACCCGCGCCGTTATTGATGGCTTGCTTCAGTTCGGCGGTGCCGCCGATGCGCTGTTGCAACGGCGCGGCGCCCCCCTGTTGCTGCCAGGCGGCGGCGAAAGCGGCTGTAACGCGATCGCCCAAACTACCGCGCGGGGCCAAAACCAGCGGCTGCTGTTTGCCTTGACTGTGGATGAATTGCGCGGCATCCCGAGCTTCATCCTCTGGTGACAATGCGAAATAGCAGATATTCGGGCTAGGCTGGACGTGCTCCGGTTGATTGAGGGCCAGCACTTGCAGCGTGGTTTGCGTCGCCGGTAATTGCTCTACGTCATTTTTAAGCAGCGGCCCCACAATCATGGTGGCCCCGTCTTTCTGCGCCTGAGCAATGACGTTGGCCAACTGCTGGCCAGTCGTATCGTAGACCTTCACCGCCACGTTGCTGGACGTTGGGGCCGGTGATGGCGTTGTGGCTGCGGTCGCCGGTTGTTCCTGCGTCGGCGTGGTAGGCGCCTGAGAGTCGGTTGCGGCGGCCGTCGCGTCTCCCGGCGCAGGGGCCGTCGGAGCGATTGCTGGCGTTTGCGCTGGCGCGTTTTGCGTGGCCTGACCGTCTCGCGCTGCGCTGAAACCGGCCTGAATGGCTTTCGAATAGACCTGAGCTTGACCGTTTAACGGCAACAACAGAGCAATACCGCCGGAAGTCGACAGATCCGGCCCGGTCCCCTGCGGCTGCGTCAACGCCGTCGGCAGCGTTTTAGCGGCCGGATGATGCGGATAGCGCGTTTGCCAGTCGGCAATCGCCGTTTTCAGCTCGGCAGGCGCGGCGGTTTTGCTCTGATAGGTCGTCAGCAGGTCGAGCCAGCCCGCCAGCGTATTTTCGTCGGCGTTGATCGCGACGGAACTGAGAGTCTGTGGGCTAAGACGCGCGAGCGCAGACCAGGTCAGATCGATATTGCGCTGATGGGCAGCGCCCTGCAACTGCGGTTCTTGTGCGATGTAAGCACGGATCAGGGTCAGCGACGGCTGTGCCTGATTAGCGCTAATCAATGCCTGGTAGTACCGCTCTTGCTGTTGGCTGGATAGCGTTTTGACATCCATCTGGGACAACGTGCTGTTGGCGGCGTTCATATCATTGCGGGCGACCGCCAGTTCTGCGTTCAGCAGACGCTGTTCAAGCTGTTGTCTGTCGTTGAGCGCCGCGGGCAGGGCGCTCCACTGCGCGTTGGCCTGGAGCAGCTTGCCTTCCTGGATCAGGGCACGAATAGCAAGTAATTGCCAGTCAGCCTTGTTATCATCCCCGCCTTGCTGCACCTGCTGCAGGTAATAATCAGATGTGGCGCCGGCCTTTACCGCCACCTGCTGGTTAGACGGACTTTGGGGCGCCTGGCTTGGACAGCCCGCGAGAAATAGTGCCGCCAACATGACAGGAATGACACGGCCTGTATGGGCGCGGACAGAATTTAAGGGAAGCATACTGTATCCAGTGATAAATTCAGAGATGCTCAATATTAAATCGGCAACCCGGATGAAACAATGAAACAAGACCAACAAGCAGAGATTTCTGCCTCTACCCTTTACATTGTCCCGACGCCTATCGGCAACCTGGGAGACATCACTCAGCGTGCGTTGGACGTTTTGAAAAGCGTCGATCTCATTGCGGCAGAGGATACTCGCCATACCGGTTTATTGTTACAGCATTTCGCGATTAATGCGCGGCTGTTCGCACTGCACGATCACAATGAACAACAAAAAGCAGAGCAACTGCTAAGCCGTTTGCAAAGTGGGATGAGCGTGGCGCTGGTGTCTGACGCCGGAACGCCGTTGATTAACGATCCGGGTTATCACGTGGTGAGACTGTGCCGTGAAGCGGGGGTGCGCGTCGTGCCGTTGCCGGGCGCGTGTGCGGCGATTGCCGCGCTTTCCGCCGCCGGGCTGGCGTCGGACCGTTTCTGTTATGAAGGATTCCTACCGGCAAAAACCAAGGCGAGAAAAGACACGCTGCAGGCGATGTTGGAAGAACCGCGAACGCTGATTTACTACGAGTCCACGCACCGATTGCTGGATAGCCTGCGCGATATGGTCGCCGTGCTGGGGCCGCAGCGTTATGTCGTGCTGGCGCGTGAACTCACCAAAACCTGGGAGTCCATCTATGGCGCGCCGGTGGCCGAGCTGCTGGCGTGGGTCGAAGAGGACGAAAACCGTCGCAAAGGCGAAATGGTGCTCATCGTTGAAGGGTATCACCGCGACGACAGCGCGTTGCCCGCAGAAGCGCTGCGAACGCTGGCGCTGCTGCAAGCCGAGCTTCCCCTGAAAAAGGCGGCGGCGTTGGCGGCCGAGATCCACGGTGTGAAAAAGAACGCCTTGTACCGTCATGCGCTGGAGCAAGACGGGGAAAAGTGAGCCAACGGGGATGACAAGGGCCGCGATTTGCCCTATCATCCGCGCCGGAGTTGACCAGACAGTCGCCGCTTCGTTGCCGTCCCTTTCGGGGGAGACAGATGGAGGGGAGGAAAGTCCGGGCTCCATAGGGCAGGGTGCCAGGTAACGCCTGGGGGGCGCAAGCCCACGACAAGTGCAACAGAGAGCAAACCGCCGATGGCCCGCGTAAGCGGGATCAGGTAAGGGTGAAAGGGTGCGGTAAGAGCGCACCGCGCGGCTGGCAACAGACCGTGGCATGGTAAACTCCACCCGGAGCAAGGCCAAATAGGGGTTCACATGGTACGGCCCGTACTGAACCCGGGTAGGCTGCTTGAGCCAGTGAGCGATTGCTGGCCTAGATGAATGACTGTCCACGACAGAACCCGGCTTAACGGTCAACTCCCTCACTTTCGACCGGCGTGTTGCTGATGCAATGCGCCGGTTTTTTTATGTCTGCTCTATCCCATCTCATAGCTCGCTTGTGAGGGTATTAATTCAAATTTTTTGACGCTTTTGGTCATGCTTATCCGACTGTTTTCCCACGGTCTGGGGCGTAGAGTAGCGGCTATGCACTTACGCTATTTCCACGCTAATCAAAGGTACTGTTATGAACGTTTCCCGGATGCCCGCGCTTTTCCTCGGTCATGGTAGCCCTATGAACGTGCTGGAAGACAATATCTACACGGAGACCTGGCGGACTCTGGGTGAGACGTTGCCCCGGCCGAAAGCGATAGTGGCCGTTTCCGCCCATTGGTTTACCCGCGGCACCGCAGTGACGGCGATGGATGCGCCGCGTACGATCCATGATTTCGGCGGTTTTCCACAGGCGCTTTTCGATATCCAATATCCGGCTCCGGGATCTCCGGCGCTTGCCCGACAAATTCAGCAACTGTTGGCGCCGGTAAAGGTGCATCTCGACGAACATGAATGGGGACTGGATCACGGCAGTTGGGGCGTCTTAATCAAAGCTTTCCCGCAGGCGGAGATCCCGGTGGTGCAGTTGAGCGTCGATGGTACGCAGCCGGCGGAGTATCACTACCAGCTAGGGCGGAGTTTGTCCGCGCTGCGCGATCAGGGGGTGATGATTGTCGCCAGCGGCAACGTCGTTCACAATCTGCGTCAGGTGAAGTGGGAAGGGGACACGACACCCTATTCCTGGGCCAGCGCCTTTAACCAGTTTGTCCGCGACAACCTGACTTATTGCGGCGACGATCACCCGCTGGTGAACTTCATGCAGCACCCGGATGCGGCGCTGGCTAATCCGTCGCCGGATCACTATCTGCCGCTACTGTATGTTTTAGGCAGTCGACGGGATAAAGAGCCGGTGTCGATACCGATCGACGGTATCGAAATGGGCTCTCTTAGCATGCTGTCGGTGCAAGTGGGCTGACGATATCGAACGCAGGAACGCCGAATGAGCGGTTCTGCGCACCTTCCCGCCGCATTACGTCGATTTTAGGGGGCCAAGTGTCCGTCAATGAACGCGATCATTTTGTCGGCGCCCTCTTTCAACTGCGGCGTGGCATCCGGGTTGTTTAAGGCTTTTTCCGCCCACAGCCTGGCCTGCTCAAAATCTCTCGGCAGTTGCGGATGTTTGCTCAATACGACGGACATCAGCAGTTGCGCGGGAGCAAAACCGGCTTCAGCCGACTTTTTCAGGTATATCAGCCCGCTTTCCGGATCGTTTTCATTGGGCATTCTGCCAAGATAAATTTTGCTCAGTCGAAATTGCGCCCGCACGTCGTTGGCGTCCGCTTCTTGCTTTAACCATTCAATGCCTTCCGCCCGGTATGGCGGCCAGTTACTACGCAGCAGCTGATCCGTGAGCTGATGTCGGTCTTTTTCGCTGCCGTTCTCTGCCTTTTCTCTCAATGTTTTGAGCTGGAGTTCTTCCTGAGTGATTTCCTGTGCTAAAGAGTGGGGCGTCGTTTCTTGCGCGTCGGGTTCGCTTTGTGCGTACGAGGCCGTATGAAGACCCAACAGGAGTGCCATCACTAGCGTTTTTTTCATGATCTTCCCTTGTGTTCAATTCCATCAAAAAATCAAAACAGCCCCATCGAGATGAATCGGGTCATCAATGATGTCTACTGCGGCTGGATAAGATATTTAACCAAATGGAGACGTTTTCAAAGGGAGAATAAAAGGGAGAAAATGATTTTCTTGCTGAGAACATGAAACGCAGCGGGTAAAAAGCGGGAACGCAGACGGCGAGGAGAACGCCGTCTGCAAAGGCGTTAATCCAGAATAATGTGCGGATAAAAACGCGATAAGTCCTGTGTAATCAGAGATTTGTCTTCTCGCAAACCGATGCCGCAGGCTTTGTCGCCGACCAGCCAGCTGCCGATCAGCGTGTAGCTGTCGCCGAATTTCGGCAGCGGATGATACTGCTGCACGATGTTGCCCTCTTCGCCGTAGGGACCGTCGGCAGAGGCGATTTTCTGGCCGTTTTGGACAATGTCGATGTTCGCGCCTTCACGTGAAAATAGCGGTTTCACGACATAGTTTTCCATCGCCGGATGATCGTCTTCCGCAAAGTAGGCGGGAAGCAGGTTCGGATGATTGGGGAACATTTGCCAAAGCAGCGGCAGCAGCGCCTTATTGGAGATAATGCTCTTCCATCCGGGCTCCAGCCAGCGCACGCCTGCGTCCGCCAGCTTGGTGGAAAACGTTTCCCGCAGCATAAATTCCCACGGATAGAGCTTGAACAGATTACTGATGACCTGATCTTGCGGATCGGTAAACTGACCGCGTTCACCCAGACCGATTTCGTCAATGTAGAGAAAATCCGTCGCGATGCCGGCTTCCTCTGCGCAATCCTGCAGATATTGCACGGTGCCGCGATCTTCTTCGGTGTCCTGACAGCAGGTGAAGTGCAGCAGCCCAAAGCCATGCTGCTGACGCAGCTCGGCGAAACGCTCAATCAGCTGCTCCTGAATGCTGTTGAACTGATCGGCGTTTTGCGGCAGTTTTCCGGCGTTGATCTGATCTTCCAGCCAGCCCCATTGGAAGAACGCCGCCTCATAGAGCGAGGTGGGCGTGTCGGCGTTGTTTTCCAGCAGCTTCGCCGGATTGACGCCGTCATAGACCAGATCCAGTCGGGAATATAACGCGGGTTGCTGGCTTTTCCATGATTCACGCACGAAATCCCAGGTGTGTTTGGGGATACGAAATCGGGTTAGCAGCGCTTCGCTGTTGACGACTTTATCCACCACCTGCAGGCACATTTGGTTCAGCTCTTCCGTCGTCGACTCCAGCTCTTCGATTTGGGCCAGCGTGAACTGATAGCAGGCGTTTTCGCACCAGTAGGGTTCGTCATACATCGTATGGAAATTGAAGCCGAATTCGGCGGCTTTTTCACGCCAGTCAGGGCGTTCCGCTATCGCGATTCTTTTCATTGTGTCTGAGCCTTACCCACCCATCGAACTGTGGCTACGATAACTTGAACCCGAACGGGAAGAGGAGTTGTCTCGCTCTTTTCTCAACTGCTGCTGTTGTCGGTTAATGGACTCGCCGAAGCCGCCTCGCATCGTCGTGGTGGTGGTCGCGGGTTTGGGCGTCATCGCGGTTTTAGGTACGGTGATCGTACGGCCGGTTGTTGCGCTGCCATAGCTTTTGCCGCTCGCGTCGACGAACTGACCGTTCGCCGGGCTGGCCGCGGAACGCGGGCTGAACAGCGGCTGCTGAGCATATCCGCCGCCGCCCATCATGCGGCCCATCATGTAGCCCGCCATCAACGGCATCCAGAAACTGCCGCTTTCGTGCGGCTGCGCCGTCATGCCAGCCTGGGCAGGTGCGTTTTGATTCGATGCGGTGGTCGCGGGCGTCTGCGTACACTGCGCTTCGCCGAATTCAGCGACGCAATCTTCCTGACTCCGGTACTTCGGCGCGGTCTTCTCGGCTTCTTTCAGTGCGTTGTTATAGGTTGTGGTGCACTGGTCTTTCATGGACGGGTTAGCGCGAGAACAGTCGTCTGCATTCTGATAGAGGGACACGGTTTCATCCGTCTTTTCGCAGCCAGCCAGCATAAGTATGGAGCCAATGGCCAGCGTCAGCGGCGCCAGAGGAAAGCGACGCCAGCTTTTACGGAAGCGATCATAGTTGATGTTACGTGTTCTTTTCATTGTGTGGTGTCTTCCCGAGGAAAAGGGCATCTTGCCCAACATAACAGTAAAGGTTTGTAGAATAGGTGAACGGCTTGGGTTTTAAAAGCGAGGCACGAGTGGGCGTGGGCTTTTTTACGCAGCTATACAATTCGCGTTGAAAGAAATTCTCGCGCTGAAAGAAATCTGCGGTGAGGGGAGCCGTCGTTGAATGATGCGGCGGAAGCACGTTCGCGCCGCATCATGTCAGACGTTGAAAAAAAGCGATCAGTTGCCGGCGGCGAAAACGGTCCGGGTACTGTCGTCTGCGGTCGGCGCCGGTGTCGTCGATACCGGTTTGCCCAACGAGGCGTTCAGCGCGCGCAGATCGTTTTCATTCAACGTTCCCAGCGCATATTTCAAGTTCAGCTCATTAATCAGGTAGTCGTAACGAGCGCTGGAGAGCTGCTGTTTCGCGTTATACAGCGTTGTTGTCGCGTCAAGAACGTCAACGATGGTACGTGTTCCGACCTGATAACCCGCTTCCATGGCGTCCAAAGAACTTTGCGCGGACACGACGGCCTGCTTATAGGCGGCGATGCTGCTAATGGACGCGGCAATGTTGTTGTGAGACGAACGCAGCGTCTGAATCATGCTGCGGTGCGCGCTCTCCAGATCTTCGCTGGCGGCCACATAGCTGTGCTGCGCCTGTTTGACCTGAGAGTTTGTCGCGCCTCCGCTGTACAGCGGCAGGGAGAAGCTCAGGCCGACCTGATGCTGTCCGATATCGCTGTCGTTGTAGCTGCCTTCCGACGCGCGTGACCCGGAATAACGGGTGTTGCTAACGCCGGTAGAGGCGGATAAATCCAGCGTCGGCATGTAGCCGGTCTGCGCCGAACGAATTTGCTCGCGAGCCAAATCCTGGCTTAAACGCGAGGACAACAGGCTCAGGTTGCGGCTTTCCGCCGTTTTCATCAGCGTATTGATAGGCTCGGGTTTTTGAGCGGTGAAGTTGGCGGTATTCACGCTGGCCAGTTCCGGATAGACGTTTCCGGTAACCTGACGCAGGACTTCCATATAGTTGTCCAGCGCATTGCGGGCGGTGACTTCGCTTGCCAGCACGCTGTCATACTGCGCTCGGGCGTTCTGCACATCGGTAATGGCGACCAAACCGACGTTGTAGCGCTGAGTGGTTTGATCCAGTTCGCGATAAATAGACGCTTTTTGAGCGGTGACATACGACAGCGAATCAATCGCTCGCAGCACGTTGAAATAAGCGGTGGCGGAGTTCAGCAACAGCGTTTGCTGCGCGGTCTGATAGGTGACGTCTTCGATGCCGGCTTGTTTTTCCTGCAGCGTCAGCGCGCGCCATTTGGACATATCGAACAGGGTTTGCGTCAGCTGCAGCGAAGCGCTCTTCACGTTGTTATTCACGTCTTTGCTGTCACGGAAACCGCTGGTATAGGTATAATCCGCACCCAGACCCAGCTGCGGCAACAAGGGAGAACGCGCTTCGTTGATTTTCTCAAAGGCGGCGTCACGAGTCGCTGCAGAACTGCGTAAATCGGGGTTTGTCGTTTTAGCCTGCTGATAAATCTGTAACAGATCTTCCGCCTGGCTCATGAAGCTGAAGCCGCTCAGACCCAAGCCGATAAGAAGAGGGAGCAATTTCTTCATTTGCATTCCTTGTTGTGCAGCAAAGTTGCTATGGTAGCGCCATCTGAAGACGATTAGTTGCCGATTCTAGCAGAATCTTACAATAAGATGAGGTGGCTGAATGTGCCATCCTGCGGCGACATCCGCGCCCTGACGCATTTTATCGACCGTCATAAAGTGGGGAAAATCCCCGTTAATGCGTTCGGTGCGGCCAAAAGGCGGTGAACATACATTCTTCGTTTCTGGCGGTTGCGTTGTCTTGACGATAACGTCGGGCGTCAGGTTTGGGTCAATATCGTTTCAATCGCCGGTGACTCCGGCCAACATCCCCAGCAGCAATATACACTGAGATTACGAGACATATCACAGGAGTACAAAGATGGCGTCTTCAAAGACTCGTCCCTTCACCTTCACCAAAGACGATGTTGAAATTATTGCACGTGAAACGCTGTACAAAGGTTTTTTTTCGCTGGATCGCTACCGTTATCGTCATCGACTGTTCAAGGGCGGTATGAGCGGCGAAGTCAGTCGTGAGATTCTCGAACGTGGTCATGCGGTCGTGTTGCTGCCATACGACCCGGTGCGGGACGAAGTGGTGTTGATCGAACAGATTCGTATTGCTGCCTACGATACCAGTGATTCGCCGTGGCTGTTTGAGCTGGTCGCTGGCATTATTGATCCCGGCGAAAGCCATGAAGACGTCGCGCGGCGAGAAGCGCAGGAAGAAGCGGGTTTGACTGTCGGACGTTGCCGCGAAGTGCTCAGCTATCTGGCCAGTCCGGGCGGCACCAGCGAGCGCCTGACCATTATGGTTGGTGAAGTGGATACCCGTACCGCACAGGGCGTGCACGGGCTGGCCGAGGAAAACGAAGACATTCGCGTTCAGGTGGTCAGCCGCGAACAGAGCTATCGCTGGGTCGAAGAGGGAGTGATTGATAACGCGGCCTCAGTCATTGCCTTGCAATGGCTGGCGTTGCACCATGAAAAACTGAAAACTGAGTGGGTGGACTGAATTGATGAAACGTTATACTCCCGACTTTCCCGAAATGATGCGGCTGTGCGAAATGAATTTTGCGCAGTTGCGCCGTCTGCTGCCGCGTCAGGATGAGGTGGGTGAAAAAGTGGAGTATCACGTGCAGCAGGCTCGCTATCGTTTAACGATTCTTGAGTCTACCCGTTATACCTCGCTGGTGGAGATCCAACAGATTGCGCCAGCGGTAAGCTACTGGAGCCTGCCGACGCTGGTTGTGCGGCTCTACCACGATGCGATGGTCGCGGAAGTGTGTTCCAGTCAGCAGATCTTTCGCTTTAAGGCACGTTATGATTACCCCAATAAAAAGCTACACCAACGTGACGAAAAGCATCAAATCAATCAGTTCCTTGCTGATTGGCTAAAATACTGTTTAGCGTATGGTTCGATGTCGGTTCCGGTTTATTAGGCAGATTTCACAGACCAAGGACACCATTTGGAAAGCCTGTTGACACTTCCTGTGGCGCGTGGGGCCAGAGTCAGGATTTTACAGATAACAGATACCCACCTGTTTGCTGGCAAGCAGGAAACCCTGCTTGGTGTGGATACCTATCGCAGTTACCACACGGTGCTGGAAGCTATCGCCACACGGCAATACGACGTTGACCTGATCACCGCCACGGGCGATCTGGCGCAGGACCACTCGCTGACGGCGTATGAACATTTCGCTGAGGGGATCCGCCGCTTTGACGCCCCCTGTGTCTGGCTACCCGGCAATCACGATTTCCAACCGGCGATGGTGGATGCGCTGGCGCTGGCCGGCATCGCGCCCTCCAAGCATGTGCTGTTAGGGGAAAACTGGCAGGTGATCTTGCTGGACAGCCAGGTGTTCGGCGTACCGCATGGCGAGCTGAGCGAGTATCAGCTGGAGTGGCTGGAACGGATACTGAGCAGCCATCCTGAACGTTTTACCCTGCTGATGTTGCACCATCACCCCTTGCCTTCGGGCTGTACCTGGCTTGACCAACACAGCCTGCGCAACGCTCACAGTCTGGATGCCGTCCTGTCCCGCTACCCCAACGTCAATACGGTGCTTTGCGGGCATATTCATCAGGAATTGGATCTGGACTGGCACGGTCGACGCCTGCTGGCGACGCCCTCCACCTGCGTGCAGTTCAAGCCGCATTGCACCAACTTCACGATAGACAGCGTCGCTCCCGGCTGGCGTTATCTGGAATTATTGCCGGACGGCGGCGTTGAAACGCAGGTGGTTCGTCTGGAAGGCAATGCTTTTCTGCCTGATATGGATTCGGACGGTTACTGATGCCTACCTTGCTTTATCTCCACGGTTTCAACAGTTCGCCCTATTCGGCGAAGGCGACGGCGCTGGGCCGCTGGCTGGCCGAACACCATCCCGACATCGACATGATCGTTCCCCAACTGCCCGCCTATCCGGCGGAAGCGGCCGAGCTGATGGAGAATCTGGTCATGGAGCGCGCCGGTCGGCCGCTGGGCATTGTGGGCTCCTCGTTAGGCGGATATTACGCTACCTGGTTGTCGCAATGCTTCCTGCTGCCCGCGGTGGTGGTGAACCCCGCCGTCAGGCCGTTCGAGCTGTTGATCGATCATTTGGGCCCCCAGCACAATCCCTACACCGATGAGCAATATGTGCTAGAGTCTCGGCACGTTTACGACCTTAAAACCATGCAGGTCGAACCGCTGGAATCCCCGGATCTGCTTTGGTGCCTGCTGCAAACCGGCGATGAGCTCCTGGACTACCGGCAGGCCGTGGCCTATTACACCGCCTGTCGTCAGACGGTGGAGTCCGGCGGCAATCACGCGTTTATGGGATTTGAGCACTTTTTTGCGCCTATCGTTGATTTTCTGGGGCTGACCAGGCGCTGACCGCCATGACGTTGATGGCGGTGAACGGGCCGGAGCAACAGCGCAGGGGGCCCGTCATCCGAGTGCCGGTTGCACGACGTCATATCATTTCAAACAACGACTTAACTCATTCAAACCATGACACAATCAAGTTATAACGCTGACGCCATTGAAGTCCTCAGCGGACTGGAGCCGGTGCGCCGTCGTCCAGGTATGTACACGGATACCTCCCGCCCGAACCACCTGGGACAAGAAGTGATCGATAACAGCGTCGATGAAGCGCTGGCCGGTCATGCTCGTCGCATCGAGGTGATTCTGCATGCCGACCAATCGCTCGAAGTCATTGACGACGGCCGCGGAATGCCGGTCGATATCCACCCGGAAGAAGGGGTGCCTGCGGTCGAGCTCATCCTGTGTCGTCTGCATGCAGGCGGCAAATTCTCCAACAAAAGCTATCAGTTCTCCGGCGGTTTGCACGGCGTGGGGATCTCGGTGGTCAACGCCTTGTCCACGCGTGTCGAAGTGACCGTCCGCCGCGGCGGCGAAGTCTACGATATGGCGTTTGAGAACGGCGACAAAGTGCAAGATCTGACGGTCACCGGCACCTGCGGTCGCCGCAACACCGGTACGCGCGTTCATTTCTGGCCTGACGGCAGCTTCTTCGACAGCCCGCGCTTCTCCGTTTCCCGACTGACGCATCTGCTGAAAGCCAAAGCGGTACTGTGTCCGGGCGTGGAAATCATCTTCAAAGACGGCGTCAATAAGACCGAGCAGCGCTGGTGCTACCAGGACGGGCTGAACGACTATCTTTGCGAAGCGGTCAACGGCCTGCCGACGCTGCCGGAGAAACCGTTCACCGGCGCCATCACGGGCGAGAGCGAGGCGGTGGAGTGGGCGTTACTGTGGTTGCCGGAAGGCGGAGAGCTGCTGACGGAAAGCTACGTTAACCTGATCCCGACCCTGCAGGGCGGTACGCACGTCAACGGCCTGCGTCAGGGACTGTTGGACGCCATGCGCGAGTTTTGCGAATTCCGCAACATTTTGCCGCGCGGCGTGAAGCTGAGCGCGGATGATATTTGGGAGCGCTGCGCCTACGTCCTGTCCGTGAAAATGCAGGATCCGCAGTTCGCCGGACAGACCAAAGAGCGTCTGTCGTCACGCCAATGTGCGGGCTTCGTTTCCGGCGTCGTCAAAGACGCTTTCAGCCTGTGGCTGAACCAGAACGTTCAGGCGGCCGAACAATTGGCGGAAATGGCGATCTCCAGCGCCCAGCGACGTCTGCGCGCCGCCAAGAAAGTGGTGCGTAAAAAGCTGACCAGCGGACCGGCGCTGCCGGGCAAGCTGGCGGACTGTACGGCGCAGGATCTGAACAAAACCGAACTGTTTCTGGTGGAAGGGGACTCCGCGGGCGGCTCTGCCAAACAGGCGCGTGACCGTGAATATCAGGCGATTATGCCGCTCAAGGGCAAGATCCTGAATACCTGGGAAGTCTCTTCTGACGAGGTGCTGGCGTCGCAGGAAGTTCACGATATCTCCGTGGCGATCGGCATCGATCCGGATAGCGAAGATCTGAGCCAGCTGCGTTACGGTAAAGTGTGCATTCTGGCGGATGCCGACTCGGATGGCCTGCATATCGCGACGCTGCTGTGCGCGCTGTTTGTCCGACACTTCCGTTCGCTGGTTGCGGGGGGCATGTGTATGTGGCGATGCCGCCTTTGTACCGTATCGACCTCGGCAAAGAAGTGCATTACGCGCTGGATGAAGAAGAAAAGAACAGCATTCTGGAACGCCTCAAACGCAAAAAAGGCAAGCCCAACGTTCAGCGCTTCAAAGGGCTGGGCGAAATGAACCCGCTGCAGCTGCGTGAAACGACGTTGGACCCGAACACGCGCCGTCTGGTGCAGTTGACCATCGGCGAAGACGATGTCGAAAAGACGATGGCGACGATGGATATGCTGCTGGCGAAGAAGCGCTCGGAAGATCGCCGCAACTGGTTGCAGGAGAAAGGCGATGAAGCGGAAATTGAGGTCTGACTGCTAACGCAGTGATACGCCAATGAAAGTCACGCTGGAAGAAATGCAGGCGTTTGTCGTGGTGGCGGACAGCGGTTCCTTCACCGCCGCCGCCGACCAACTGGGGCAAACCACCTCCGGTATCAGCCGGGCGTTAAGCCGGCTGGAAAACAAGCTCGGCGTGACGCTGCTGCACCGCACGACGCGACGGCTGGTCTTGTCCGAGGAAGGCCAGCTGTTTTTAGTGCATGCGCGCGGCGTCATCCAGGCGGTCGAGCATGCGGAAGAGGCGCTGGCGCTATCCCGCGAGCAGCCCTGCGGCCGTTTGCGGATTAATGCCGCCACCACCTTTATGCAGCACGTGATCGTGCCCCTCATCCCTGAATTTCGTCGCCGTTATCCGCACATCGTCCTGGAGCTGAATACGGATGATGTCTTTATCGATCTGCTTGAACAGCATACCGATATCGCCATCCGCATCGGCGCGCTGAGGGATTCTACGATTCACGCCCGGCGGCTCGGTGCCAGTCAGGTCAGAGTCCTGGCTAGTCCGGACTATGTGCGGCGGCATGGCGTGCCGCGCTCGGTGGAAGCGCTGAATGAGCATACGCTGCTGGGGTTCACGCAGTCAGAAAGCTTAAATCAGTGGCCGCTGCGGCACGCGGGCGGAGAGTTCTTCACGATCACGCCGACCATCTCGGCGTCTAACGGCGAGATGCTGCGGCAGCTGGCGCTGCGGGGAGAGGGCATTACCCGGCTGTCTGACTTTATGACCTGCGAGGACTTGGCGGCGGGGCGACTAGTGCAGATCCTGCCGGAGCACACGGTCGATACGCGCCTGCCGGTGAATGCGGTGTATTACCGTACGCACTCGTTAGCGGGAAGAATCGCCTGCTTTCTTGATTTTCTAAGTGAAAAGATGGCGCAGCACCCGCTATAACCTGGACACAGGAGCGAGGGCCGCGCCGATGAGGGTTAGTCGAAGATTTTTTCCAGGTGTTCGCGGTAACGGGCAATATCGCCATCAATATCGGGCTGTTTGATGACGTCGTTACAGATGAACGTCGGCAGTGCGGCCAGTCCGATGAACTCGTTGGCTTTGTGGAACGGCAGGTAGACGCCATCCACGCCGACGCCGTGGAAGAACTGATCTTTGTCGGTGAAGGCTTCCAGCGGCGCGTTCCAGGTCAGAGACAACATATAGGTTTTGCCTTGCAGCAAGCCGCCTGAGCCATATTTTTTACTGTCGTCGGAACGGGTGCGGCCGTCGCTGGCATACAGCGAGCCGTGACCTTCGGTAAAGACTTCATCGATATACTTTTTCAGCGTCCACGGTGCGCCCATCCACCAGCCGGGCATCTGATAGATGATGGTGTCGGCCCACAGGTAATTTTGGACTTCCTGCTGGATATCGTAACCCTCGTCTATCTTGATAACGCGGACGTCATAGCCTTTTTCGCGCAGGAAGCTGGCCGCCACGTCTGACATCGTGTCGTTCAGCTGTCCTTTGGAATGGGCAAAAGCCTTGCCCGCATTGATAAGCAGAATGTTATGCATAGCCGATATCTCACCTTCGATGAGTCATAAATGAATAGAGAGACAGTGTACTCAGCGGCGTCGGGGAGAAAAATGTGCAATGGCGCACAACACTCTTGACTGAACAGCAACAATCACAGAGAAATGCCCCCATGCGGCGGTCGTATCGGGCTACTGTGACAGTCAGCCACAAGTTGCGGTACTATCGCGGGCAGCTTCTATCACACTGACGGGGTTGTTCTGTTTTTAGACAGCCAACGCCACGGTTTAAGGATAATGAATGAGTGAATTGACTCATGACGGCGCAGAACGCCTTGCGCTGCACACGTTTACAGAGAACGCCTATCTCAACTACTCCATGTACGTCATCATGGATAGGGCGCTGCCGTTTATCGGCGACGGCCTGAAGCCGGTTCAGCGCCGTATCGTCTATGCGATGTCGGAGCTGGGATTGAACGCCAGCGCCAAATTCAAGAAATCCGCTCGTACCGTCGGCGACGTACTGGGTAAATACCATCCGCACGGCGACAGCGCCTGTTACGAAGCGATGGTGTTGATGGCCCAGCCGTTCTCCTACCGCTATCCGCTGGTCGACGGCCAGGGAAACTGGGGGGCGCCGGACGATCCGAAGTCCTTCGCCGCGATGCGTTACACCGAATCCCGCCTGTCCAAATATGCCGAAGTGCTGCTGGGCGAGTTGGGTCAGGGCACGGTGGACTATACGCCGAACTTCGACGGCACGATGCAGGAGCCGAAAACGCTGCCGGCTCGACTGCCGAACGTGCTGCTGAACGGCACTACCGGCATCGCTGTTGGGATGGCGACGGATATTCCTCCGCACAACGTACGTGAAGTCGCCGCCGCGACGGTCGCGCTGATCGACAACCCGGACGCGACGCTGGACGAGCTGCTTGAACGGGTTCAGGGGCCGGATTTCCCGACTGAAGCGGAAATCATCACGCCGCGCGAAGAGCTGCGCAAGATGTACCGGACCGGTCGCGGCTCTGTCCGCATGCGCGCGGTATGGAAAAAAGAAGACGGCTCCGCCGTCATCACCGCGCTGCCCCATCAGGTGTCCGGCGCCAAGGTGCTGGAGCAGATCGCCAGCCAGATGCGCGCCAAGAAGCTGCCGATGCTGGAAGACCTGAGGGATGAGTCAGACCACGAAAATCCCACGCGTCTGGTGCTGGTTCCTCGCTCGAATCGTGTCGACCTGGAGATGGTGATGAACCACCTGTTCGTCACCACCGATCTGGAAAAAAGCTACCGCATCAACATGAACATGATCGGTCTGGATTCTCGCCCCAGCGTCAAAGGGCTGCGTGAAATCCTGACCGAGTGGCTGGTCTTCCGACGCGCTACTGTCCGCCGTCGACTGAACTACCGGCTGGAGAAGGTGCTCAAGCGCCTGCATATTCTGGAAGGTCTGCTGGTGGCGTTTCTGAATATCGATGAAGTGATCCACATCATCCGTACGGAAGACGAACCCAAGCCGGTATTGATGAAGCAGTTCAGCCTGAGCGAAACGCAGGCGGAAGCGATTCTGGAGCTGAAACTGCGCCACCTCGCCAAGCTCGAAGAGATGAAAATCCGTGGCGAGCAGGACGATTTGGCGAAAGAGCGCGATCAGTTGCAGGCGTTGCTGGCCTCCGAGCGCAAACTCAACACGCTGCTGAAAAAAGAGATTGAAGCCGACGCCAAGGCGTATGGCGACGATCGCCGTTCGCCGCTACATGAACGTGGCGAAGCGAAGGCAATGAATGAGCACGATCTGCTGCCGTCCGAACCGGTGACGATTGTGCTGTCCGAAATGGGCTGGGTGCGCAGCGCCAAAGGCCATGATATCGATCCCGCCGGGCTGAGTTATCGTGCTGGCGATACGTTCCGCGCCGCCGCGCGTGGGAAGAGCAACCAACCGGTGGTCTTTATCGACACCACCGGGCGGAGCTATGCGCTCGACCCGCTGACGTTGCCTTCGGCCAGAGGACAAGGCGAGCCGCTGACCGGCAAGCTGACGCCGCCGCCGGGCGCGACGGTGGAGCAGGTGCTGATGGCGGCGGACGACCAGAAACTGCTGCTGTCTTCCGACGCCGGATACGGCTTCGTGTGTACCTTTAGCGATCTGGTGGCGCGCAACCGCGTCGGGAAGAGCGTGCTGACGTTGCCGAACAACGCGAAGGTCATGCCGCCGCTCAGCGTGCAAAGCGACGACGATTTGCTGTTGACGATCACCGCCGCCGGGCGAATGCTGCTCTTCCCTGTGGCGGATCTGCCGCAGCTGTCGAAAGGAAAGGGCAACAAAATCGTCTCTATCCCTGCCGCTCAGGCGGCCAGCGGTGAAGACAAGATCGGCTGGTTGTTTATCATCACGTCGACCTCTTCCGTGACGCTGTATGTGGGTAAACGCAAGCTGACCCTGCGGCCGGAAGATTTGCAGAAGTTCCGTGCGGAACGCGGCCGTAAAGGCACGCTGTTGCCACGCGGTTTGCAACGAGTCGATCGCGTAGAGGTTGTGTCTCCGCAGGCCCCCGCCGATAAGAGCGGCGACGCCTGATTCTCGCGTATTATCAGCGCCGCGGGGGACCGCGGCTAAAATGACGGACGCCTTATCTGTCGGTGTGTTTCACCGGGGGATAAGGCGTTTTTAAGTTGTACTTCTGACTGCGGCGTGCATGCTGAATATTGGATACATTCGGAAGCAAGGTTCGCCGTGTGTTTTGGAAGGAAGCCGCTATACTACCGGCGGCAGTTGGCTAATGAGGTTGTTATGGTATTTCTTCTTCGCTTTGTGGTCGTGATAGTGTCCGCTATCCTGATTTGTCTGTTTGGCTTTATCTACTGTTTATTCAGCCCGAAAAACCCGCGGCACGTATCAACGTTTGGTCGTATGTTCGGGCGGCTTTCGACGTTGTTCGGCCTGAAGGTCGATATTCGCCTTCCTGAGGATGTCTCTCGCTACGGCGACTGTATCTACATCGCCAATCACCAAAACAACTATGACATGATCACGGCGGCCAACGTCGTACAGCCTCGCACCATCACGGTCGGTAAAAAGAGCCTGGCCTGGATCCCGTTTTTCGGCCCGTTGTACTGGATTACCGGCAACTTGCTGATTGACCGCGATAACCGCACCCGCGCGCACGGCACCATTGCGCAGGTCGTGCAGCACATCAAAGAACAGCATATTTCCGTGTGGATGTTTCCGGAAGGAACCCGCAGTCGCGGGCGCGGCCTGATGCCGTTTAAAACCGGCGCTTTCCATGCGGCCATCGGTGCGGGTGTCCCCGTCGTGCCGATCTGTATCTCCAACACGCATAACAAAGTGAAGCTTAATCGCTGGAACAACGGTCTGGTCATTGTTGAAATGTTGCCGCCGATCGATTGCAGCGCCTACGGCAAGGATCAGGTCCGTGAACTAGCGGCGCATTGTCACGCGGTGATGGCGGAAAAAATTCAGCAGCTCGATGCGGAAGTCGCCGCTCGGGAAGCCGCTAAAAAACGATAGCCGTGAGTCCAGCCGCACGGTCCGGTGGCGGCGTATCAGCAGGTCTGATCTTCCTTTGGGAAGTGATAGGTAGCATGCGGTTTTACAGGTTTTCGGAGTGATTATGTCATTAAGCCGGCGTCAGTTTCTTCGGGCATCTGGTGTGGCCCTGTGTTCCAGCGCCATGCCATTAACGGCTAAGGCCGATGTTTCTACCAACATGTTACCTATTCCCCCGCTCATCGAATCCCGTCGCGGGCAGCCGGTCTTCCTGACCCTACAGCGCGCGCACTGGGCTTTTTCCGGCAATCGTAAAGTTCCGGTATGGGGAATCAACGGCCGCTATCTCGGCCCCACCGTCCGGGTGTACAGCGACGATGACGTCAAGCTGATTTACAGCAACCGACTGACTGAACCGGTGTCGATGACCGTCAGCGGCCTGCAGGTGCCCGGCTCGTTGATGGGGGGCGCTGGCCGTATCATCCCGGCCGGTATGGACTGGTCGCCGGTGTTGCCGATCCGCCAGCCAGCCGCTACCTGCTGGTATCACGCCAATACGCCAAACCGTATGGCGCCGCACGTCTATAACGGTCTGGCGGGCCTGTGGCTGGTGGAAGATCGCATCAGCCAATCGCTGCCGATCCCCAATCATTATGGCGTCGACGATTTTCCGTTGATGATCCAGGATAAGCGGCTTGATGGCTTTGGCACGCCGCAGTATGACCCGCCGAGCCACGATGGCTTCGTTGGCGACATCCTGCTGGTCAACGGCATGCAGACTCCGTTTGTCGAAGTGTCGCGCGGTTGGGTACGTCTGCGGTTGTTGAATGCCTCGAACGCACGCCGCTACCTCCTACAGATGAGCGACAACCGGCCCATGTATCTGATCGCCAACGATCAGGGCTTTCTGCCCGCGCCGCTGGCGTTGAACCAGTTGCCTATCGCGCCGGGCGAGCGCCGCGAGATTCTGATTGATATGTCAAAGGGCGACGAGGTGACGCTGACTGCCGGTGCGTCGGCCGGCATTATGGACCGCCTGCGCGGCCTGTTCGAGCCGTCCTCGATTCTGATATCTGGCCAAATTCTGACTCTGAAACCGACCGGCATGCTGCCGCTGGTGACCGACACGCTGCCGATGCGGCTGTTGGCGGATAACATCGTGGATAGCACCATCAGCCGTACCCGTGAATTCCGGCTGGGCGATACCTTGCCGGGCATCAACGGCGCGATGTGGGATATGAACCGGACGGATGTGCAGACGCAGGTTGGACGCTGTGAGCGCTGGCTCGTACATGCGGATACGCCGCAGCCCTTCCATATTCAGGGGGCTTCCTTCCTGGTGCGCAGCGTGAACGGCGGCAGAATTCCGCCGGAAGATAATGGCTGGAAGGATACGGTATGGGTGGAGAACGACGTGGAACTGCTGGTGTACTTCAATCAGTCTTCCGTCGACCGTTTCCCGTTCCTGTACTACAGCCATACGCTGGAGATGGCGGATAAAGGATCGGCCGGACAGCTGGTGGTGCAGGCGAACGCCTAAACGCGTTCGCCCGATGCGGCTAGTGATGCGGCGCGGCGCTGGGGGCGGTGGCGAAACGTTGTTGCAGCTCCTGCCAATCCGGCGCGCCATTTGCGCCGGGCCGGGAGACCACGCAGGCGGCGATACGATTCGCCAAATCCACCGCGTCCGCCAGCGGCCACTGCGCCGACAGGGCGGCCAGCAGCCCGCCGCTGTGCGCATCACCGGCACCGATGGTATCGACCACCTCCACCGGGTAGATTGGCGCGTAGCGGGGCGTTTCTCCCGGCACGCATAGCCAGGCGCCGTCTTTGTCCAACCGGCAAATCAGCGTCAGATGATGGCGGGCGGCGTACTCTGCGGACAGCGCGATAGGGTCGCCATCGCCGCACAGAAAACGGGTTTCGTCCCGGTTCAGCGTCAGCAGGGTATTCGTATTGTCCAGCGCCGTGATAAAGGTGGGCGGTACGTCTGCGATACGCGGTCCCAGATCCACAAGCTTGCGCTGAGGCTGAGCCAGCAACCAGTCGCGCAGGAGGGCGCCGTTATCACTACTCAGCTCGTAGCCGCTGGCGTAGATCAGCGCGTCTTCCGGCACAACCAACTGAGCCAGCTTTTCCTTCGACCACTGCGACTCGCAGCCTGAAACCGATATAAACGTGCGTTCACCGGTCTCTTCCGCCAGCGCGAGGCACCAGCCGTTATCCTGATCGTCACTGCGAAGCTGTATGTCTAAACCTAGTGCGGCCATCTCTGCGGCGACGCGTTGGCTCCACGGTCCGTTGCCGACCGTCATTCCATTGATGACCGGTACCTGAAGTCGGCGGAGGGCGCGGGCGACGTTGAAGGCGCAGCCGCCAATCTGGTAGCCCAGATCTTTCGCTTCAATATCTTCCCCGCTCTGCGGCAGCCGTTTCACGGCCATCACGTTATCGCCCACTGCGGCGCCGATCACCACTACGGGCGTGGTGGCATGAAAGTCCTTCATCATAGCTTCTCCTTGGGGTTACACAGCAAATACAGACCGTACGTCGCCAGGCTGATGCCGAAGGAGAGGAAAATGCCCAGGCTGGAATTGGCGAAAATTCCGACCGCCAGCGGACCGTCGATAAACCCGGTTTTCGTGACCAGCAGACCGCATACCGATCCCAACAGCCAGCAGCCGAGCGGGATCCAGCGGACGCCGCGATTTTCGCCGTTCAGCCCGAATAGCGTGACGGCCGAGTAGCCGCGATGCTGCCGCAGGCTTAGGTAGTCCAGGATAAACATCGCTGCCCACGAGCCGAGGAACACGCCGCAAAAAATCAGGAACGAAATAAATGGCGTCAGGAAGTCGCCGGAAACGAACAGAACGTAAATCGCCACGCCCAGCATCAGAATGGCGTCGATGGACACTGCCACGGACTGGCGGACTTTAATACCAATGGTCAGCAGGTTGAGGCTGGCTGAATAGAGGCTCAGTACCGCGATGGTGACGACGCCCGCGGTGGCGGTCAACAGGTAGGGAACGGACATCCACGGCGGAAGCACAGTGCCGATCAGCGCGATGGGATTGGCAGAACTGGCAAGATCCTTTAACTGGGAAGAGAGCAATATGCCGGCCAGCATCAGCAGGACCAGCGGCAGACAGGCGCCGCCGACCACGGAGGCGAAAATGCTGCTGCGCGGCGTGGATGGATGCTGATAGCGGCTGTAGTCGGCCCCCGCGATAGTCCAACCGATCCCGGTGCCTGCGGCAATCACGGAAACGGCCGGCAGGAAACCGGTCAGCCAACTGCCGGACGGCATCGCCAGCACCTGCTGCCACGGCGTATTGAACAGAATGTAGATGACCACAATCAACGTCATGGTGCCGAAAATCTTACTGAACCAATTCTGCATCGCGAACAGCACATTTTGCCCGAGCAGGCTGACAATGATGGTCAGGCCAGCAAACAACACCAAACAGATAGCAGTCAGCGTGTGGCTGGCGCTGAAGCCGATAGCTTCAAACAGCGCAGCTAGCGTCATGGTGCCGGTAATGACGTTGACGGCTTCCCAGCCGATCAGGCAGAACCAGCTGAACGCGGTGGGCGCGATGTTGCCGCGTAGGCCAAAGATGACGCGGGAGAGCGTCAGGGTCGAGGTGCGGCCGGTTTGTCCGGCAAAGGAGGTGTAGCCAACGAGCGAGAAGCTGGCGACGCCGATGACGGCGGCCAGGACGGACTGAATGAAGGAGAGTCCGAAGGAGACGATGATGGCGCCGTAAACGATGCCGAGGATGCCGATATTGGCGGCGCACCAGATCCAGAAAAGCTGTAGCGGGGTGCCCGTGCGTTCAGCCTCGGGCACCAGATCAATACCGGTTTCTTCTACTTTCCAACCTTTGGATGAAGGTTGTGTATCACCTCGTTGCGTTCCATCCATTCCAATGTGCTCCTCTTTATTCTGAATGCATAAAGTTTTGCAGCATGAGGAGTGAAGTCAATCTCATTGGCCTGATTGATGATGGAAACCCATGCTGCGGGAAAGGCATTAATACCTTGAAGCGCACCGCAAATCGCGGTGGCCATAGCGCCAATTGTATCCGTATCGCCGCCAAGATTGGCAGCTAATATAGCGCAGCGTTGGGGTTGGGTGACAGCCAGTTCGACCAGAGCCAGCGCCATCGGCACGGATTCCAGCGTATCCATGCCTGCGCCCAGCGTATCGTACAGCTCCGAGAGCGCTAGCGCGTCTGGGACATGACGTAGCGTGGCGGTCAGGCTGAATGCCTGCTCGATGCGGCGGCTTAGCTTTGGACTGAAAGTGGTGATGCGTTGCAGTTGGACTTCTTCCGCCAACCGCGGCAGTTCGTTTTTGATCGTCTTCCACTCCGCGCCGTCGATAGCGCGGCTGATGGCCCAGGCAATGACGACCGCGCCGGCAACGGCGATATCGGACTGATGCGTCGGGCTACAGGACAGGCGCACCGCGTGGATAAACGCGGCTTTGTCGGCGGTGGACATCAAACAACCCATCGGTGCTACACGCATAGCGGCGCCGTTGGTCACGCCGTTGGCGTTGATTTCATGCACGGGCGTGCCGGAACGAATAGCGTTCAACGCCGCCTTGGAACTGGGGCCAAGAACGTTTTTTTCGAAGGCGTTGATGCGCGTCGCCCATGCCAGAATATGCCTGGCGATGCGCTCAGGCTCAATGGCGCCTTTGGCTTCGATCACGGCGTTAATCAGGGCGATGGCCTGTTGGGTGTCGTCGGTGAATTCCCCTGCGATAAGACCGCAGGCGGCGACATTGACGTCTGGTCCTGGCAGAAAGCGATCGATCCAGCCAAAGTGCTGGCGGACGCGCTTCTGCGGCCAAAGTTCTGATGGCATCCCCATCGCGTCACCCGCCGCTTGCCCATAGAGACAACCGAGGATGGCGTCGTGGGGATGTTTTATTACGGTCATGAAGACCCCTGGTGTTGGCTTAGTTTCCTAATACCGTGGCTAATGTATAAAAAGCGTGCGTTAATTGCAAGTCCAATTTAAAGCCTTTATGATGCCAATGTAAATCCTAAGTACATTACCCTGCATATTATGAGTATCCAGGCGGTGGGGAATTGATAAAAAATTGCCTCATTAAAGACCCTAACTACAAGGCAGCCATGGAAGAATTTTTTATTCAGTTACGGTCCTTGCTGGACAAGCCGTCATCCGCTCCGCGTTACATGCAACTGGCGAAAGCGCTGGAGCTCGCTATTCAGCAACGGCGCGATCTCAGCGGGCATTTTTTACCGCCGGAGCGCCAGCTGGTACAACTGCTGGGGCTGTCCCGCGTCACGGTTTCCCGTTCTCTGGCGCTGCTGGAGCAGAAAGGGTTGATTCTTCGCCAGCAAGGCGTCGGCACGCGTATCGCCCTCCAGCTCGACTATGCGCTGACCAGCGATGAACCGGGTTTCTCCGCGCTGGTTCAACAGCGGGGCGGGGTCGCCAGCAATAGTTGGCTGGAACGTATCACCGACGTCGCCATTAGTCCGACGCTGGCACTGACGATGCATCTTCCGGACAGCGCCGTGTTGACCAAACTTCGTCGCGTCAGGCTGTTGAATGATGAGCCGGCATCGCTGGAGACGGTATGGATCCCACAGCGCTGGTTACCGAAACCGGAAGAAATTGAACATTCGCTGTACGGCTATTGGCGCGAGCGACACATCTTTCCAGAAAATCGGCGTTATCGTGTCCGTGCCGTTAGCGCAACGCGGGAAATTTCGAAACTGCTGAAAGTGCCGAATGGCATGCCACTGCTGTTTAGCCGTCAGCACACCTTCGACGCCAAAGGTGAGTTATTGGAATACTGCGAAATTTATTGCCGTAGCGATATCTATGAATTTGAAGTGTCAGACTGAATCACCGTCCCTGCGGTAAGCGCAGCGCCGGTCAGACCAGCGCTGCGGCGGGACGAGATTACGCTTCAGCAGGGGGTTGGTCCGGATCGGGCCCCAGACGCTTGCCGCTGTCCAGCGCGGCGATCTGGCTTAGTTCCTCTTTTTCTAATTTAAAATCAAGCACATCGAAATTCTCTTGGATGCGTGCCGGTGTGACGGATTTCGGGATCACCACCAATCCGTTATCAAGATGCCAGCGGATGACAATCTGCGCTGGTGTCTTGCCGTATTTTTTCGCCAGGTCACGGATAATGGGCGTATCAAATACGCCTTTCCCGCCCTGCGCCAGCGGACTCCAGGATTCGGTCTGAATGTGGTGCGTGGTGTTCCAGGCATGTAGCGAGCGCTGTTGCAGCAGCGGATGCAGTTCGATCTGGTTGATGACCGGCATCACCCCGGTGGCTTCCTTGAGACGCTGCAGGTGGTGGGGATGAAAGTTGCTGACGCCGATGCTTTTAGTGAGCCCCTGTTCCTGCAATCGGATCAAACCCCGCCACGCCTCGATATAGGTATCCTCGGCGCTGCCTTTAGGCGGCCAGGGCCAGTGGATCAGGTAGAGGTTGACATAGTCCAGCTTCAGCTTGCGTAGGCTCTCCGTCAGCGCTTGTACCGGACGGCCTTGATCGCTGTTCCAGAGTTTGGTGGTGATATACAGATCGTTGCGCGGCAGCCCGGCGGACTGTAACGCCTCGCCCACCGCAGCTTCGTTTTGATAGATGGCCGCGGTATCGATGGCCTTGTATCCCGTTTTCAGTGCTTCATTCACCGCAACAATGGTTTCTTCATGGCTGGCTTGCCATACGCCCAGTCCCAACTGCGGGATGGTTTTGCCGTCACTCAGTTTAATGATGGGTTGTGTCGTCATAGCATTCTCCTTGTTCCGGCCCGACCACGCAGCGCGGTCGATGCAGACTGCAGGTTCGCTTTTCGGCAAGCCGAAAGCGAATAACGGCGGTTTCCGTGAGAGGAAAAACCGCCGGAGTGCTTGTCGCCGCAGGGGAAAGCGTTTTCCCGATGCGCAGCGTTAAACAGCAGTGTAGCTGAAAGCTGAAGAGGGGGAGGCTTAGCGAGCAGCCTCGTAGACGCGTTGACTGTCGGCCAGCGTAATATCCTTGTGCTCGCCGAGCGACGTCATGCCGTGCTCCTTGAGTTTTTCCACCAGCGCCGGGATGCTGCTGCCGTCCAACTGATAGTCCGACATCCGCGTCGGAACGCCCATGCGTTCGAAGAACTCACGGGTGGCCTCAATCGCGCCCTCAATTCGCTGCGCTTCGCTGCCGTCGCGGAGACCCCATACGCGTTCAGCATACTGAAGCAGTTTCTCCCGTTTCTGCGCTTGACGGTCGCGGAGCATGGCTGGCAGAACAACCGCCAATGTCTGAGCATGATCCAATCCGTGCATGGCGGTCAGCTCATGCCCCAGCATATGCGTCGACCAGTCTTGCGGCACGCCCGCGCCGATCAGACCGTTCAACGCCAGGGTCGCGCTCCACATGACATTGGCGCGCACAGTGTAGTTATCCGGTTCTTTCAGCGCGCGCGGACCTTCTTCGATCAGTGTCAGCAGCAGCCCTTCCGCGAAGCGATCCTGCACTTTCGCGTCGACCGGATAGGTCAGGTATTGCTCCAGCGTATGGACAAAGGCATCGACGACGCCGTTGGCGATCTGGCGCTCAGGAAGAGTGTAGGTAACCACCGGGTCCAGTACGGCAAACTGCGGGCGCACCAGTGGGGTATGGAACGCCTGCTTATCGCCGCTGGCTTTCCGCGTGATCACCGCGCCGCTGTTGGACTCGGAGCCGGTTGCCGGCAGCGTCAGCACCACGCCGATAGGCAGCGCCTGGGTGATGTCCTGTCCATGGGTCTGCAGGATATGCCATGGATCTTCCGACGCCGTGTAATTCGCTGCCGCCGCAATGAATTTGGTGCCGTCCGCGACTGAACCGCCGCCGACGGCAAGCAGAAAGTCGATGTGATCCCGGTGAACCACGTCGACGGCCTTCATCAGCGTTTCGTAAGTCGGGTTAGGCTCAACGCCGGAAAACTCCGTGATGCTGCGGCCTGCGAGGGCGGCGTGAACCTGATCGAGCACGCCATTGCGTTTGATACTGCCGCCGCCGTAGACGATCAGAATACGCGCGTCTTCAGGAATTTCGGCGGCGATACCCGCGATCTGTCCTTCCCCGAAGAGAATTTTCGTCGGGGTATGCAGGGTAAAATTGTTCATAGATTATTTATCCAGTTTAAAGCCTTGCTGAAGCAGGGCGGGTAGAACTTCGGGGAAATAGATGTGCTGGTAATAGTCCGCGGTGTTAGGCCCCCAGGCGGCGCCGTCAGTGCGACCGATCTTTTCCCAGTGTTTTGTCAGCGTTTCATCGTATTGCTTGATGGCGTCGTTCAGCGTGTCGTCCTGATACGTTTCTTCGTGCCGGAAGGTGCTGACAGGCAGACGAGGTTTCTGGTACGCCGGTTGGTCGACGTAGCCCATCACCAGTCCTACCAGCGGGAAAGTGTGTTCCGGCAACTCGAGCAGTTCGATCATGGCTTGAGGATCGCGGCGGACCGCGCCGATAGGCACGATGCCCAGTCCATAGGAATGGGCCGCAGCGATCAGGGTGCCCAGGGCGATGCCGACATCGGTACTGCCGGAGACGATGCTCTCCACGCTTTCGTGGGCATGTTGCTCAAAGCCGCTCAGGGCAATGGCACGTTCGCTTTTATGCATATCCAGCACTAGCGTCAGGAAGACCGGAGCCTGAGCTATCCAGTCTTGTCCACCCGCCAGTTCGGCGATGCGGGCGCGTCGCGCCGGATCGCGGGTGACCACAATAGAAACCTGCTGTGAATTAACGGACGTGGGGGCGAGGTAAGCGGTTTCGATGATGGCGGAAAGGACGTCTTCAGGGATCGCTTTATCCAGATAGCTGCGTTCGCTGCGATGGCTGGTTAATAACTTGATTGTCTCGTTCATGTTCTCCACCCCTTCTTGATTTGATTTTCTTCTGTCCATCGGGTTAGCCGATGGCATGGTCTGTGATTCATTCTCGGGATCTGTCGGCGTAGGTACAATGCTCATTTCTGTTTCGTTATTGCCTATTTCTGCAAAGGAGTGCAGGAATTGATGCTTGACGGCCGGATTTATGTCATTTTATTGCTATATTCTGCAAAGGATGAAGATATGCAAAGCGAAACACATCGCCAGCGGCTGGCGAATATGGCCCGACAATACGTGGGGCAGGGCTGCGTCACCGCCACGCCGATCCCGCAGGTCAGGGTCATCTATGCCGAAGAGCACTGTGTGCGTCGGCCGGTGATGTATGACCCCAGCATCGTCATCATATTTCAGGGCCATAAGGTCGGATACATGGGCGAAAAGACCTTTCGCTATGATCCGGAAAACTATCTGCTGATGACGGTGCCCTTGCCGTTTGAGTGCGAAACGTTCGCGACGCCGGAGCATCCGCTGATCGGCCTGTCGATACGAATGGAAAGCGCGATGTTGCAGGATTTACTGATGGATCTTGGCGATGATGAGTGTCCGGATCGTCCGCGCGCCGATATCACCGGGGTATGCAGCGTACCGCTGTACGACAAGATGCTGTGTGCGGCGGAGCGGCTGCTGGAGGCGATGGCCTCGCCCAGAGACGCCAGAGTGCTGGGGCCGGGGATTGTCCGGGAGATCATCTATTACGTGCTCTGCGGCGTAGGCGGGGCGGCGCTGCAGGCGGTGGTCAACCGGCATACCCATTTCAGCCAGATCGCGCGCGCGTTACGGCGTATCGAACATGATTACGCGGACAGCCTGAACGTGGAGCAGTTGGCCGCGGACGTAAACATGAGCGTGTCGGCCTTCCATCATAATTTCAAGGCGGTGACGAATACCTCGCCGCTGCAATATTTGAAATCTTACCGTCTGCACAAGGCGCGGATAATGATGCTGCATGGTGGGTTGAAAGCCGGTGCGGCGGCGCTGCAGGTCGGGTACGAAAGTCCCTCGCAGTTTAGCCGGGAGTTTAAACGCTATTTCGGTACGACGCCGGGCGACGAAGTGGTTCGGCTACGGTCGGGCAGGGCGCTGGTGGAAGGTAATTAACTGGCGTCGCCGCACGGGCATTCGGCCCGGCGGCGGAAGGCGGCGTCAGGCGCTGACGCGTCTTTTACGCCACAGCATGACGGCGATACCGACCAGGCTGCTAAGCAGCAGCACGACCGGCAGCAGGCACAGTCCGGTCATCACCTGATCTTCATAGCGTTTCACCAGCGGAATATGGCTGATGGCGTAGCCCAGCGAGACGATGCCGCAGACCCACAGCAGCCCGCTCAGCCAGTTGAAAACCTGAAAACGGGTATTGCTCAGTCCGGAAATCCCGGCGATGGTGGGGAGCAGCGTACGAATAAACGCCAGAAAACGGCCGATCAACAGCGCCACCAGTCCGTGGCGGTGAAACAGCGAGTATGCGCGTTGGTGATAGTGCACCGGCAACTGTCCCAGCCAGGTTTTAACCAGTCGGGTATGGCCCAGCCAGCGCCCTTGCAGGTAACTGAGCCAGCAGCCGAGGCTGGCCGCAATGGTCAGCAGCACCATGGTGGGGATAAAACTCATCACCCCTTTTGCGATCATGGCGCCCGCCAGCAACAGTAAGCTGTCTCCCGGCAGGAAGGACGCCGGCAACAGGCCATTCTCAAGAAATAAGGTAACGAAGAGAATGCCGTAGACCACCCATATCACGTGAGGATCGGCCAGCGCGCTGAAATCTTGCTGCCATAGCGCCTGAATTATTTCGTGAACAACACTCATTTTGCGTCCTGTCTGGTTTTGCTGGAACCCTCTGAAGTGAACAACGTATTGCTGCTCCGTGCCGCGGTTCGGGTACGTAATAGGGTGAAAAACGTGGGTTTGTCGTTATAACTGCTGTGTAACGACCATAATACACGTTTTCCCCATGCAATCGCAGCGAAATCAGGGGGTATAGCGAGACAGAAACCTTTACGATTCCTGAATTCTTCTGAACCCGTCAGCAAGATCCTCGATCAGATCGTCGCAATCTTCCAGTCCGATATGTAACCGAATCAACGTGCCGTTGAAATCAACGCCGCCGGCCGGTCGGATTTTGGCTAGCTCTTC
Organism: Lonsdalea britannica; assembly: GCF_003515985.1. Classification (GTDB taxonomy): domain Bacteria; phylum Pseudomonadota; class Gammaproteobacteria; order Enterobacterales; family Enterobacteriaceae; genus Lonsdalea; species Lonsdalea britannica. The sequence continues at coordinate 1,473,588 of NZ_CP023009.1, forward strand.
TGGCTGATTTGCCAGAATCAGCGATTCGAAACCGCCCCAAGAATAAGCCATGCTGAAGTGGTGGAAGTTATCAAGATAGCTGGCTAACTGCGTTGACGAGAGTTTTTGTTTTAAAACAAACGAAAAAAGCCCGTTACAGCCGCTGAAGTCGCGCGTGAAGGCTGCGTGGCCTTTACATTCCGGCAGCGCGGGATGATTGACGACGTCGACTTCGGGACGTTCCGCCAGCCAGCGCGCAATGCGCAGGCTGCTTTCCTGATGCTGCTTCAGACGCACGCCCAGCGTACGCAGACCACGGCTGGCGACATAGGCGCTGTCGGCGTCCGCCATCTGTCCCATCAGATAAGATTGCTCGCGCAGCCTGTCCCAGCAGCGGGCATTGGCGACCGCGGTGCCCAGCATGGCGTCGGAATGTCCAACGATGTACTTGGTGCCGGACTGCACGGAGATATCCACGCCTGCGTCCAGCGCCTTAAACAGAATGCCTGCCGCCCAGGTGTTATCCATGATGATGACAATCTCCGGATTGACGCGGCGTACGGCGGCGACAATCGCGGGGACATCCTGGACTTCCATGGTGATGGAACCAGGGGATTCCAGAAATACCGCTTTGGTTTCCGGTTGGATCAATTCGGCGATGCCGTCGCCGATCAGCGGGTCGAAGTAGGTGGTGCTGACATTCATTCTGCCCAGCACTTTGTTACAAAAGTCCTGCGTCGGCTCATAGGCGGAGCCGGTCACCAGCAAATGGTCGCCCGCGGAGATGAATGACAGGATGGCATTGGCGATAGCCGCTGCGCCGCAAGGGTATAGCGCGCAGCCCGCGCCGTTTTCCAGCTCGGTCATGGCTTCTTGAAGAGAGAAGTGCGTCAGCGTTCCTCGGCGACCGTAAAACAGTGCGCCTTTGGCGCGATTTATCGTCGCCTGTTTCTTGTCTTGTACGCTGTCAAAGACGAGGGAGGAGGCTCGCTGAATCACGGGATTCACTGAACCTTGAGTAAATTTCTTCTGTCTTCCGGCGGATACCAGTGCTGTGGCGGTTTTTTTGCTCGTCATGCTTCACCTGTTGCTCATCGGCCTTAATGGCTCCTGTCATCGAGGAGCGCGGCGGTTTTATCTCTTTAACACCATTCTCTTTACGTTATCATGGCTGACACCGAGTGTGTCGGGCTGAAGGCTAAAAAGCACACTCTTGCTGCCAGTAAGGGCAGTAAAAGGGGATTGTGCTGTAAGGAAAGGCGGGGTTACGGCCAGAAGAGCCGACTGCCATGGAGATATATGCGCAATAATAATGAGAATAGCTATCAATTAATTTTGGCTTTGGTATCATTTTGACCAAAATGTTTGACCCATGAATAGCACTGAATGATTGGCGGAGGAACAGCGTGAATACGGCTGACATTAAAGGAAAGCAGCAGCAGGTTTCATCAGCCCGGCGGACGATTGGCGGCGCCATTGGCGCAGCGTACCGGAGCCTGCTGGCGTTATTGCTGGTGGCGGGCTTTAGCGGTTATGCGTTTGCCGCGCCTTCATCTTTACCTCTCTCCACGAACGGTGGCGATACAGCGGCGACCTCTCCGCTCTCGCTGCCGCCGGGTCCCGACGCGGCCGCGCCGGGCAATCTGATGCAAATGGATTTATCCGTGCTGGGGATGTATCAACACGCTGACATCGTGGTCAAGATCGTGATGATCGGCTTGATCCTAGCCTCGGTGATGACCTGGGCCATCTTCTTCGGCAAAAGCGCGGAGATGATCGGCGCCAAGCGCCGTCTGCGTCGAGAGCATGATGCGCTGAGCAACGTCCGCTCTCTGGACGAAGCGGCGGAAATGGCGCGTCTTTGCAAAGCGGGCAGCGTCGCGCAACAGTTTGTCGCTGAGGCGCAGGACGAAATCTCTCTATCGGCTCGTTCCGACGACAACCTCGGCATCAAAGAGCGCACCGCGTTTCGCTTTGAGCGCCGCGTCGCGGCCAACGGACGTCATATGTCGCGTGGGACCGGATACCTGGCGACCGTCGGTGCCATCGCGCCGTTTATCGGTCTGTTTGGTACGGTTTGGGGCATCATGAACAGCTTTATTGGTATCGCCCATACGCAGACGACTAATCTGGCCGTTGTCGCTCCCGGCATCGCCGAAGCGTTGCTGGCGACCGCTATCGGTCTGATTGCCGCGATCCCGGCGGTCGTGATCTACAACGTGTTCGCCCGTTCTACGACCAGCTACAAAGCGATGGTCGGCGATGTGGCGGCGCAGGTGCTGCTGCTCCAGAGCCGCGATTTAGACATCGCCGCCAGCGAAAGCAGCACCGCGTCTTCTTCGGCGCAGAAACTACGGGCGGGTTGAGCCATGGCGATGCATCTGAACGATGGACAGAACGAAAACGGCGAAATGCATGACATCAACGTCACGCCGTTTATCGATGTCATGCTGGTGCTGCTGATTATCTTTATGGTGGCGGCGCCGCTGGCGACGGTCGATGTTCGCGTGAACCTGCCCGCCTCTTCCGCAGCGCCTCAGCCGCGTGAAAAGCCGGTCTATCTGACGATTAAAGCCGACAAACAGCTTTATCTGGGTGAAGATCCGGTCACGCAAGATACGCTGGCGCAGACGTTGAATGCTAAAACCAACGGCAATAAAGAGAACACCATCTATTTCCAGGCAGATAAAAGCGTGGACTACGAGACCATGATGCAGGTGATGGACGCGCTGCGTTCCGCCGGCTACCTCAAAGTGGGGTTGATGGGGATGGAGAAAGTGTCTCGTTAATCATTTACGCCACATCCTGTACTTCAAGCGCGGCTTCTGCCGCGCTTTTTCATTTCTGTGAACCCCGCCTGTCGCCTTCTCTGCCGAAGGGATGTTCCCTTCAACCGCAGGCGCGATATCTGGTCAGAGGCGTGCCGTGCCGAAAGGCCGCTCCGCTGGCAAAGAAGCTTATCCGCGCGAGTCAGGGTGCCGCCAGTGAATGCGACTGGGGACGTAAACGCGTTTTTCGGGCAGGGCACGACCGTCGATCAGCGCGGTGATCATATCGAAGCTTCGGCTTGCCAGCGTTTCGCAATCTTGCGCGACCGTGTCGATGCGCAGCGGCAGACAGTCGAACAGGTAGTGATCGTCGAAGCTGCATAGTCTGATGTCGCTGTTCATCAGGTTGTGCTGATTCAGGTAGCGTAGTACCCCTTCCAGCAGGCCGCAGGCGGCGACAAACAGGGTCTTCGGGGGACGACCGAGCGTCGCGCAGAGCTCGGCGAACATTTCGTAGCCGGAGCTGGGGCGATAGTTGCCGTGAATGATCCAGTCCGGGTGGCAGCTGACTCCGGCGCGTTCCAGCCCTCGCTGGAAACCAGCCAGTCGATCGCGGGTGGGTGAAATACGGGATTGGCCGCCAATGAAATAGAACTCGCTCTGATGCTGACGCGCGACGGTTTCCACCAGCGTCGCCGTGGGCTCGATCGACTCGGTGATCACCAACGGCAGGTCGGAGTCTCCAATCATGCGGTCGAACTGTACGACAGGCAGTTGCTGGTTAATCTTCTGATACTCGGCGTCGTTCAGCATGCTGGAGGCGACAATCAGCCCGTCCACCTGACGTTGAATCAGGCTATTCACCGCCATGATTTCCTGGCTGGGGTTCTCGTCGGTACAGGCGATGAGCAGTTGCAGACCGGCTTCGCGGCACAGCATTTCCAGCTCGTGAGAAATCAACGCAAAGCCATAGTTGGTCATTTCCGGCACGACCAGACCGAGCGTGTTGCTGCGGGTGGAGCGAAGCGAGCGGGCATGAATGCTGGGAAGGTAACGATGTTGTTGAGCGAGAGCGAGAACGCGATCGCGCGTAGCGTCCGAGACGCGAAACTCTTTACTACGACCATTTAAAACCAAACTGGCGGTGGATTTGGAAACCCCCGCCAGCTTGGCGATATCACTGATGGTTACGCGCTTAGTTTGTTTCACCACTCGTTCTTAATGGTAGAAAAAAGGGAAACTATTCTATCACGCATGGCGCTAACAGCCAGTGCTGCAGCGTTAACCTCCCTGAACCGCTGAAACTGACGGTGGCGTCTTGCTGTGGGAAATAGCGAGCCGACATCACGGCAGCACCGTGGTTGATAAAAATCTCCACGCTGGAGCGGTCGCACAGGATATGCAGGTAGTGCAGTTCGCCGCGCCAATAACGGTGTTCCGGCTCACCCGTACGCAGGTTGTGACGACTCAGCGTGAGCCATTCGCCATCCCAGCATAACACCATCAGGTTGGCGAAATTGATCTGGAATTCGCCCTGCGTATCCACAATCAGTTCCGCGCTGCCTGCAGGCAGGACCGGCGCATAATCCGCGACGCCTTTCCAGACGTGCTTCTGCGTGCGTAGGCTCTGCAACTCTCGGGCGGGCTGCTGATAAAGCATACCGTCTTGAAGCGTCAGCTCGCGCGGGCAGGTCATGGTGTGTACCCAGCCGTATTCGAGGGTGGGCTGCTGGAACTCATCCTGTTCCGGAACCGCCATCCAGCCGAACATCAGACGACGGCCGTCCAGACTCATCGTGGTCTGCGGCGCATAGAACTCAAAGCCCAGATCCAGTTCCTGGAAGTCTCCGTGAGTGAACTGCCCTTGGTCGTAATCCAGCGTGCCGACGAAGTAGCCCGCCTGAAAGATATTCAGGTAGCGTTCTTCTTCGGCCGCCAGACCTTGCGGACTGCAAATCAGCACGTCGTGCTGCCCTAACGGGAACAGATCCGGACATTCCCACATGTAGCCGAAATCGCCCAGTCCGCCGAGGCGAGAACCGGCGATTTCGCCCAGAGACTGCCACTGGTGCAGATCGTCGGAGGAGAACAGCAGCACCTTGCCCTGCAAATCGGTGTCCTGAGCGCCGAGCACCATGTACCACTTACCGTCATGACGCCAAACCTTCGGATCGCGCACATGGCCGGTATAGCCTTCCGGCAGCGGCAGTACGGTGCCGAGCTTGTCGAAGGTGCCGTCGGCATTTTCCCGTGCCAGACACTGGTTGGCCGTACGGGAGCCGTCGTCGTACTTCACGTTGCCGGTATACACCAACGTCAGCGTGCCGTCGTCGTCTTCCACCGCGGAGCCGGAGTAGCAGCCGTGGCTTTCATAACTTTCCGACGGCACCAGCGCCACGGGTTCGTGGCGCCAGTTAACCAGATCGACCGAGCTCCAGTGCCCCCAGAATTTGGCTCCGTGGGCGCAAGCTAATGGATTCCACTGATAAAACAGATGGTAACGCCCTTTATGCTGAATGAATCCGTTAGGATCGTTAAGCAAACCGACATTAGGTGACAGGTGCCACTGCGGACGGTAAGGGTCATAGCACTGGCGCGATTGAGCCGACATCAAGGCATGAGCCATACGTTTTAATAAGTGGGTTTCTCTCATTATTTGCTATCCGTTTTGTATCTCAGGAGCAGTGAAAGCACGAAGGCTGTTCCAAAGGCTATCAGCATGCCGATCACATAACTAATAAATGAGTCGGGTTTTACGATCGCCATACCAGGAATACCCGTCAGGCCCACGGCGGTCATGCCGACGTGGTTCGCCACGACCCAGGCGCCGCCCAGCGCACCGCCAGCGATAGCGGCCAGGAACGGTTTCACAAAGCGCAGGTTGATGCCGAACAGCGCCGCCTCGGTAATTCCCAGCAGTGCCGAGAAACCGGAAGGGATGGCGATGGCTTTGATGCGGGCATCTTTGGTTTTGAAGTAAACCGCCAGGCAGGCGCCGCCCTGAGCGATGTTAGCCATACACCAGATCGGCAGCAGGAAGTTGACGCCGATATTCGGATTGCCCAGCAGACCAGCCTCGATGGCGTGGAAGCTGTGGTGCACCCCGGTGATCACAATCACGGAGTAGAGACCGCCGAAGAGCAGACCCGCAAACCAACCTGCATGCGCGATCAGGGTGCTCAGTACCATGGAGATACCGTCGCCCAGCATCCGGCCCGCAGGACCAATTACCATCATGGCAACGAAGCCGGAGATGATGACGGTCAGGAACGGCGTCAGGATGATATCCAGCGCGTTGGGGATGATTTTGCGCAAGCGTTTTTCCACCAGGCTCATGAACCAGACCGCCAGCAGCACCGGGAACACGGTGCCCTGATAGCCGATCATGGCGACGTCGTAACCGAACAGGTGCATGGTCTTGAACCCTTCGGTGACGCCCCAGGCGTTAGTCAGAGCGGGATGGGTCAGAATCCCCCCGAGCGTCGCGCCCAGATACGGGTTACCGCCGAACTCGCGCGCGGAGGTAAAACCAATCAGGATTGGCAGAATGATAAAGGCGGCGGAGCTGAAGATATCCAGCAGAATGAAAATGGCGCTATCCGGATTCACCCAGTTATAGGTTTTAATCATTCCCAACAGGCCCATCAGCAAGCCGGAAGCAACGATAGCCGGGATGATAGGCACGAAGATGTTGGACAGCAGACGCGCCAGACGCTGCAACGGGTTCAGCTTCTTGGCGGCGGCCGATGCGGCCTCTGCTTTGCTGGACTCGTTGACGCCCGCGGCTTTAATGAACTCGGCATGGACTTTGTTGACCAGACCGGAGCCGAAAATAACCTGCATTTGCCCTGAGTTTTGGAAACAGCCTTTAACGCCTTCCAGTTTCTCGATAGCGGCTTTGTCCGCCTTATTATCATCTTTTAACACCAGACGCAGACGTGTGGCACAGTGGGCCGCGCTGGCGATATTGTCCTTCCCGCCCAGCAGGGTGAGAAGAGAAGCCGCAGTGGCTTTAATGTCCATAAGTTTCCTCATAAATCAAACAACACTACATCAGCTAAAACCGCGGCAATCCGTAGAAGGCCGCGGGTAAAGGCTGAATCAATTAAAACCAGGTTTCCATCTGGACGCCGAAGGTCCATTCGCCGCCAGCCGTAAAGCCGGTGGAGCCGAAGGCATCTTCGTTGGAGTAGTTGTCCAGACGTTTATCCCAGTCCATGTAGCTGGCGAAAACGCGCAGCTCGGGCCGGCTGAAAAAGTTGGCGATATCGCCAACTTTGAAGGTGGGTGCAAAGGTCAGCTTGTAAAAACCGCCGCTGACCTGATTGCGTGCTAAATAGCCTTGCGGATCGAGATCCATGTACTGATAGCTACCCTCATACGCCAAGGCGAAATTGGGGGTGATTTCCTGAATAAAGCGGGCGTTGAGCGTCACCCACTGATAGTCATCTCCGGAGACATAACGATCTTTGCTGCTCTGCGCCATCAGCGACGGCGCGAAGCTCCAGGTCTTGTTGATGGCGGTGGTGCCATAGGTCGCGAGACGCCAGGTGTCGGCGTTTTGCGTCAGGTTGCCGTCGGAACCGATCCCTTTGACTTCCGCGCCCAGGCCGTGACCGTACAGCAGCGCGACCAGCGAGCTGCCGTCCCGTAGGCCGTAGAAGTTGTCGCCGCGCCAGGCCACCGCGGCGTGTACGCCGGAATCGCCCGCGTTGCTGTTGACGATATGGCTGGCGCTGTTGGCGCCGGTGTTGGTGGTGAGATCGTTATTCTTCGCTCTCAGTCCACTCAGCATGAACTGGAACGGGCCGACGAAGTTGTTGCTGGTCACGATGTAGTTCTGAATTTCGTTATCCAACGCTTCGTTGTCGCCCAGACTACGCCCGTACAGGGAGAAGTTGGTTTTCCAACCGTCGACGGGTTGAACATCGTAGATACCGCCGCCGGTGCCAGCCAGGAAGACAACATCGGAATCCAGCCAGTGGATATCGAAGTTATCCCGGTCGAAGCGTTTACCGGCCCACAGCGTGGTGTCCTTGAACGCGCCGGTGAAGGTCGGCAAAGAGCCCAGCTCCACGAAGGCTTCACGAATATTCAGGTCGCTGCTGTCCGCCGTCCAGTCGTTATAGCTGCGCTGTCCGTCGGCCATCATCACCTTGAAACGCGTGGTCGCGCCGTTGTCCAGCTTGGTTTTATGTTCCAGCTTCAGTTCCAGATAGGTGTCGTCTTCGTTGCCCAGACGGCCGACGTTGCCGCCTACGCTGCCGGCAGGCGACATGCCCGGACCGACATCCGCTTTGCTGCTGGTGGCGGAGTCATGTATCGCCAGACCGGATCGCGCATAGCCGTGGAATTCGAAGCCATCGGCGAGACGGTTTTTGTCAGCCAGCGCGGTGGTGCGTTCCGCAACCTGTCGCGTTTGCTGCTCGTTTTGGCTGGTGCGCTGTTCTACCTGGTGAGCCTGCTGTTCGATTTGAGCCGTACGGGTAGAGAGCGTTTGCGCCTGTTTTTCCGCCGCGTCGGCACGGGCTTCCGCCCGCTGAGCGCGCAGTTCGGCCTGCTGAACGCGCTGTTCCAGCGCATTGAGCCGATCTTCAAGCGTGGTAGTTTCCGCCCCGGCGGCATAATGAGAACACAGAAGGAGCCCTATCGTTGCAGAGAGGTATTTGAGTTTCATGGTTTTTATTCTCTTTTTAGGTTGAGCTATATTATTTTTGCTAAATTGCTAAACCGGTTGCGCAGCGAAATTAAAGGGGAGTAAGGGGGTTGGCAAGGGTTTTTGCTAACTCGATTCTTTATCTGTGATCCTGGCTACAAAATACCTGTTCCCGCGTCTTTTTTTTACGCGGGAACAGGACAGTTTTAGGAAAGCGGCGTGGCTAACTGGTGCGCGTAAGGCAGTGCCGTCATTGCGCCTTTGGCGGTGGTCGCGAGAGCGCCGCAGCGCTGCGCCTGATCCACGATATCCATCCATTGGGCGATGTTGTTCAAATCGTCGTGCTGCGCCAAACCTTGCAACAGACCCGCGACAAACGCATCGCCTGCGCCCGTCGTGTCGACAGGCGTCACGTACGGCGCGTCGAAGTGTTTCAGGTTCTTGCTATCACGCAGCCATACGCCGTTGCCGCCCTGGGTGACCAGCAGCAGTTTCAAACCGTAACGAGACATCAGCGCTTCCGTGCCCTGTTCGATCTCGGACGTACCGCTCAGGAACAGGAACTCGTCTTCCGACAGCTTCACGGCATCGGACAGAGACAGCGCCTGATCCAGACAATCACGTAGTTCCTGTTCATTTTCCCACAGGTCTTCACGGATGTTCGGATCGAAACTGACCCAACCCTGCGCTTCGCGGATACGCTTCATGGCTTCCAGCGCCGTACCGCGCGAAGGTTCCTGAGAAAGAGCGATAGAGCACAGGTGCAGCCATTCGCCGCGCTGGAAATCAGGCAGGTCGTGAGACTGAATAAACAGGTCGGCGCTGGGGCGCACCATGAAAGTAAAGGAGCGCTCGCCCTGATCGTCCAAATCGACCAGTACGGTAGAAGTCCGATGCTTACGGTCCAGCTGCATAAAACCGGTGTCCACCTGTTCCTCGATCAGCACCGTGCGCAGGAAGCGACCAAAGGCGTCTTCGCCCACGCGGCCGATAAATGCGCTCTCACCGCCGAGACGGGCCACACCCACGGCGACGTTCGCCGGTGCGCCGCCAGGACATTTCAGATAACGATCCGTGCCTTCTGGAATAAGGTCAACCACGGCATCGCCCATGACCCACACTTTATGTGACATAACTATGCTCTTTAACTGGGATTGATAAACCGGCCGCTAAAATAGAAGAATCGGTTTAGCTAATCAATACCTTCCTGCGCCGAATGTTACCGACCGCACACATTGATCCTTAAATTAGGCGCTAGTCGGTGAAAAAAGCCGGCATTTTCGCCGAAATTGATGACGTGGCGAAGTCATTACTCATTGTGAATATTATAGGCGGAAGGGTTGTTTGGTCGACGCGCTCATGAGCGTGCAGTCAATGGAACGGGGAGGTGGGCGGGAAATTCTGAACGAGAGTAACAATGGGGATGCCGCGCCACATTCTGACGTTGTGAAAACGTCTTTTGACTGACGATGCGTCCACGCCGTCGCAGGAAAAGTGATGCTACGCTTAGTCAGTGGAGGGAGGCCATCAGGATGAATTCAGAAGCGATCTCGGCGGCAATAACACGTTACCTGCGTCGGCATCATGTGCTGACGCTGTGCGCGGGCGATGCCGACAATTTATGGTGCGCCAACGGTTTCTACGTTTATGACGCGGACATCGCGGCCTTCGATATTATGACACCGGCGGACACGCGACATGCCCAACTGATGCGGGATTATCCGCGCGTCGCGGGCACCGTCAGCGACCAGCAGAAAAACGAGATGTTGATTCAGGGCGTACAGTTTCGGGCCGAAGCTCGCCTGTTGCAAGGCGCGGAGGCTCACGCCGCACGCGATCGTTACAATGCGCGCTTCGCCCTTGCCCGACGGTCCCGTTCGCCGCTATGGCGCTTAACGCTGACAGAGCTGAAAATGACCGATAACCGGCGCAGCTTTGGGACCTGTCTGCAGTGGCAACGGGACATCGCGGACCTGCCATCACGCTGAAGCCTCAACGCAGGTGATGGATGACCTGATTGCTGCTGCCGCGCCAGATCAGCGAAGGGTCTTTCAAATCCTGCACGAATTTACCGTCAACCAGTACGTTGATGAGATCGACCACCTGACGCTGTTCCGGCGTCAGCTCCGCCAGCACATAGCCCGTCCACATCCAGATATCCTTGCCCGTACACTCACGTCGGATGCGTTGTACCAGACGCAGGATGTCCGGCACGTTCTGCGGATGTAGGGGATCGCCGCCGGAGAGGGTGATCCCCTGACGCGGAATGTCGGTATCTTGCAGATCGACGATGATCCGATCCTCTTCGACCTGCGTAAACGGCTGACCGGCGCTGAGCCGCCAGGTGGTTTTGTTATAACAACCCGGACATTGATGTTCGCACCCGGCGACAAACAGCGCGCAGCGTGTGCCGGGGCCGTTAACGACATCCACGGGGTAGTACTGAAGGTAATTCATCACGGTTGTCCCTATCCGGGGTCGTCCAGAGACGGCCTGTCTTGAGCAGCGTGTGATTCGAATCCCCAAGGGGAGAGCGAATGGGGACTCGATGAGCGGGAAGCGTCAGCGCCCGGCCGGCAGCATCAATATTGCTGGCCAGGCGCTGAGAAAGCAGGATTAACCCAGCTGGCCGTTAGCCAGATGTTTGATTCTGCGTTTTACCTCTTCCTGTTTGCCCGCGTTAAACGGACGCGCGTCCGGGCTGCCCAGATAGCCGCAGACACGGCGAGTGACGGAAACACGCGAGGAGTCGTGGTTACCGCATTTCGGGCAGGTAAAGCCTTTGCTGGTGCAGGCGAACTCGCCGGTGAAGCCGCACTCGTAGCATTCATCGATCGGCGTGTTGGTCCCGTAATAGGGGACGCGGCTGTAGCTGTAATCCCAGACGTCTTCCAGCGCTTTCAGGTTGTGCTGCAGGTTGGGATATTCGCCGTAACAGATAAAGCCGCCGTTCGCCAACGCCGGATACGGCGCTTCGAAATTGATTTTTTCGTACGGGTTCACCTTCTTCTCGACGTCGAGATGGAAGCTGTTGGTGTAGTAGCCCTTGTCGGTCACGCCCGGGACTACGCCGAACTCGGCGGTATCCAGACGGCAGAAACGGTCGCACAGGTTTTCGCTCGGCGTGCTGTACAGGCTGAAGCCGTAGCCGGTATCTTCTTTCCAGCGGTCGGTCGCGGCTTTCAGATGCGCCACAATTGCGACGGCTTTTTCACGCAGCATTTCGTCGTCGAAGACGTGTTTCTCATTGCCGAACAGCGCGTTGATCGTTTCATGTACGCCGATATAGCCAAGAGAAATAGACGCGCGGCCATTCTTGAAGATTTCAGCGATATTGTCGTCCGCTTTCAGACGTACGCCGCAGGCGCCTTCCATGTAGAGGATGGGCGCGACGCGCGCCTTCACGTTTTCCAGACGGGCGACGCGGGTCATCAGCGCTTTCTTCGCCAGTTCCAGTCGCTGGTCGAGCAGTTTCCAGAACTGAGCCTCATCCCCTTTGGCTTCCAGCGCGATGCGCGGCAGGTTCAGACTGATTACGCCGAGGTTGTTGCGGCCGTCGTGGATCTGCTCGCCGTTTTCTTCATAGACGTTGAGGAAGCTACGGCAGCCCATCGGCGTCTTGAACGAACCGGTGACCTTCACCACCTGATCGTAGTTCAGGATATCCGGGTACATCCGTTTGCTGGCGCATTCCAGCGCCAGCTGTTTGATGTCGTAGCTCGGATCGCCCGCTTTGTGGTTAAGGCCGTCGCGCACAGCGAAGACCAGCTTCGGAAATACGGCGGTTTTGCGATTTTTACCCAGCCCGGCGATGCGATTGCGCAGGATAGATTCCTGAATCAGACGAGACTCCCAGCTGGTGCCCAGCCCGAAACCGAAGGTCACGAACGGCGTCTGACCGTTGGCGGTGTGCAGCGTGTTCACTTCATATTCCAGCGACTGGAAGGCGTCGTAACACTCTTTTTCCGTGCGGCTGTGCGCGTAACGTTCGGCGTCAGGAATATTCCACTCTTCCGCTACGGCCTGATGCTTCTTGTAACTGGCGGCGACGAACGGCGCCAGAATTTCGTCAATGCGGTTGATGGTGGTGCCGCCGTAGATATGGCTGGCGACCTGCGCGATGATCTGCGCGGTGACGGCTGTCGCCGTAGAGATGGAGCGAGGCGGCTCGATCTCGGCGTTACCCATCTTGAAGCCCTGCGTCAGCATGCCGTTCAGGTCGATCAGCATGCAGTTGAACATGGGGAAGAACGGGGAGTAATCCAGATCGTGGTAGTGGATTTCCCCGCGCTCATGCGCCAGCACCACATCGCGCGGCAGGATATGCAGCTTAGCGTAGTGTTTCGCGACGATGCCGGCCAGCAGGTCGCGCTGAGTCGGGATCACCTTGCTGTCTTTGTTGGCGTTCTCGTTAAGCAGGGAAACGTTGCTCTGTTCAACCAGACCGCGAATTTCCTGCGTCAGGCGACCCTGACGTTCGCGCGAGACGTCGCGGTCGTGGCGATATTCGATGTAGGCGCGCGCGACAGGCTTGTAGTTGCTCGACATCAGCAGGTTTTCGACCGCGTCCTGAATTTCGCGGATTTCGACGCGAGAGCGATCCCGCATCTGCTCGGTGACGGCGGCCGCCACGGTCGCGCAAAAATCGAGATCGTTAACGCCCGTAGCGCTGGCGGCTCGCTCCACCGCCTCACGGATACGAATTTCATCAAAAGGTACCTGACAGCCGTTCCGTTTAATCACTACTGGTTTCACGTTCGCGTCCTCATTAATGTCTGTGCAGTTGTTATCCACAGGCACAACCGCGGCCCATCAGGGCTTGATGGGGTTGTGGATGATTTTGTGGATAAGCGCTATATGTAGGTCTTATTCTGAGTATAGACACTATATATTGAATTTTTCCAGCCGGATTATAGTGAGTTTGGTAGGGAGGTTTATCTCCAATTTCATGCTGAGATTGATGCAGAACAAAGAAATTTCTAAACAGCTTAAATTAGAGACGAATAGCATGATGTCTTTTTTGTAAACGTGAGCAAGGGAGGGGGAGACCATCTTTAAATATGCAAAAAGGCATGGGAAAAATAGGGTTTTCCGTCCTTTGTTCGCCGTTTTTTTAAACGCTTTTTTTACTCAGGCGATTCACTGTCATGGCCGACTTCGCTCCTCTCCGCGTGCGTCATGTTTCTCGCAAAAAAACGCCTTGGCCGACCCTGCATTTTTGAGGATGGAGTCGCTGCGTCGCTGACGCAATGTCGCCCTCAACCTGCGCGACGAAGCCGGAGTCACCCCTTCTTGGGCTTCCTGGGGAATGTGAGGGTCCCCGTATTGCCGTTGGGAACGGCGATCATGGCGGGCGGCGATAAAGTGAGACTGCCGCAGAGCGTTGAAGCTCTCCGGTTTTTTAGCTATCAAGGCTTCTAGACATCTATATGACTTTTTTTGTAAGGTGGGCCACCATTTTTTCAGTTTCGCTGAGTAAGGAAGGACGATGTCAAAGAACGTGCTGATTCTGGACGGCGGCATGGGCCGTGAACTGGCGCGAATTGGCGCGCCTTTCCGCCAACCGGAGTGGTCGGCGTTAGCGCTGCTGGAGTCTCCGCAGCATGTACGGCAAGTGCATGATAGCTATATCGCCGCGGGATCGCAGGTCATCACGGCGAACAGCTACGCCGTCGTCCCGTTCCATCTTGGCGACGATCAGTTCCAGCGCCGCGGCCATGAACTGGCTGCGCTGGCTGGCAAGCTGGCGCGAGAGGCGGCAGACGCCGCGCCGCACGCCGTGCGAGTCGCCGGTTCTCTGCCTCCGGCGCTCGGCTCTTATCGACCCGACCTGTTTTCCGCCGCCGCCGCTGAACCCCTTTTGCGAGTGCTGATCGACGCGCTTGACCCCTACGTTGATGTCTGGCTGGCCGAAACCCAAAGCTCGCTGGCGGAAGTGGCGCTGGTGCGTCGGCTGCTGGCGGACGATCCGCGCGAACTGTGGTTCTCCTTTACTTTGCAGGATGAGCTGGATGATCAGGGCCGAGCGCGGCTGCGTTCCGGTGAGACGATCGCCGAGGCGGCTAAAGGCGCCATTGAGCTGGGCGCCGCCAATCTGCTGTTCAACTGTAGCCGCCCGGAAGTCATGGCTCCCGCCGTCGCGGAAGCCCGCGCTCAGTTAAGCGAGCAGGGCGCGACCATGGGCATCGGTGTGTACGCCAATGCGTTCGAGCCGGAAGATAATCGCCGCGAAGCGAACGACGGCCTCAGTCGACTGCGTGCTGACACGCACCCTGAAGGGTATCAGCAGTGGGCCGCCGAATGGGTGGCACAGGGCGCGACGCTGGTCGGCGGCTGCTGCGGCATCGGACCCGAACATATTGCCCGCCTGGCGCAGGCGTTGCCGCATCGGGACTAAATCCCGATCGGCGTCTATAACGATAATAACCTCTCGCCACGAGCAGGGGATAACAGGGGAACACATCATGAATCGTCGTCACTTTATCAAGAACGCGTGCGCGCTCTCGGTCGCCGCCGCTACGGCGAGTTGGCCGCTGAGCCACGCCTGGGGGGCGGATACTGCGGAAACGCCGAAGAAAGGCGGTCATCTGATCGTCGGCGTGGATAATGCCTCCAGCACCGATCGCCTCGATCCGGCTTTCTGGTTCGAAACCTATATGTATTTCGTTGGCTCCCAGCTGTTCAACAATCTGGTCGAGCTCGATGAGCGCGGTGAACTCAGCCCGTCGCTGGCGGAGTCCTGGGACAGCCAAGAGGGTGGCCGTGTCTGGGTACTGAAAATTCGGCAGGGCGTACAGTTCCACGACGGTCGTACGCTGACCGCCAAAGATGTCATCTATTCGTTGAACCACCACCGCAGCGCCGAGTCGAGTTCGTCGGTGAAAGGTTATCTGGAACCGGTCACGGCGCTGGAAGCGACTGGTACGCATGAAGTGACGATCCGACTCAATGCGCCAAACGTTGAATTTGTCGCGCTGCTGAGCGACGTGCATTTCGCCATCACGCCGGAAAATGAATCGTTCGATAAAGGCATCGGCACCGGCGCTTTCATTCTGGAAAGCTTCCAGCCCGGCGTGCGTACGCTGGTGAAACGTAACCCGAATCACTGGAACAGCGCGCGCGGTCACGTCGATTCCGTCGAAACGCTGGCGATGAACGACTCTACCGCCCGCGTCGCGGCGTTGGTGAGTGGTTCCGCTCACCTCATCAACCGCGTCAATCCGCGCATCGTTGGCCGGATTGAGAAGATGCCGAATTTACAGCTGCTGCGCTCGCACGACAGCCAGATCTTCACGTTTCCCGGCCTCGGCAGCCTGCCGCCGTTCGATTCACAGGACGGCCGACTGGCGCTCAAATACGCCATCGATCGCCAGCAGATCATCGATACGGTGCTGGGCGGTTATGGCACCGTCGCCAACGATAACCCGGTCTTCCCCTCTAGCCGCTACTTTGCGAAAGACATTCCGCAGCGCCCGTACGATCCGGAAAAGGCCAAATGGCACTGGCAGAAAGCCGGATTTAACGGACCGTTGGTGCTGTCCGTCGCCGATGCGGGCTTCCCCGGCGCGGTGGATGCAGGCCAGCTCTATCAGGCCTCTGCGCAACGCGCGGGAATTCCATTGAAGGTTGAGCGTGTACCGGACGATGCGTTCTGGGACAATGTCTGGATGAAGAAACCGTTCGTGTCTTCCAACTGGTCTATGCGTCCGACGACGGATGCGTTGCTGTCGCTGGTGTTCACCAGCGGCGCGCCGTGGAATGAATCCGGCTGGAAAGAGCCGTCGTTCGACCAACTGGTGCAGGCGGCCCGTGGTGAAGTCAACGAAGAGAAACGCCGTCAGATTTATCATGATATTCAGCTGATGCTGGTGGAAAAGGGCAGCGAAATCATTCCGCTGTACGCCGACTCTCTCGACGCTTGCAGCCAACGCGTGAAAGGGCTGACGGCAATCCCTGGCTTCCCGCTGAGCGGCAACCGCGCCGCAGAAAAATTGTGGCTGGCATAGGGATCGCCCAGCCGATAGGTGAGACAAGATGAGCGTGCTTGATAGCGTAAATGCCCGATGGCCGCTGCTGACGATGATTTCGCGTCGTTTGCTGGCGGGCGGGCTGATGATTGTGGTGGTGTCGGCGTTGATTTTCGCCGGGATCCAGCTGTTGCCGGGGAATGCCGCGACCGCCATTTTGGGGCAAACGGCCACGCCGGACGCCGTGAAGGCGCTCAATCTTCAGCTTGGGCTGGACCAACCGGCGTTGGCGCGCTATTTCAGCTGGCTGTCGGGCATCGTCCACGGCGACTTCGGTCATAGCTTTACCAGTCGCCAGCCGGTCGGACCGGTGCTGGCTTATCGGCTTGAAAATACGTTGTTTCTGGCCGCCTGCACCTCGGCAGTTGCGGTGCCGCTGGCGCTGATCATCGGTTTTCTGTCGGTACGTTATCAGGGCAGCTGGCTTGACCAACTGCTGAACCTGTTTACCCGAACGGCGGTGGCGCTGCCGGAGTTTTTTTCGGGCTATCTGCTCATTCTAGTGTTCTCCATCACGCTCTATTGGCTGCCGAGCAACAGCAGTGTAAACGACGGTATGCCGTTCGCGGACCGCTTAACGGCCGTCGCGCTGCCCGCGATGACGCTGTTGCTGGCGGTGCTGGGACATATGAGCAACATGACGCGCGCCGCGCTGATCAGCGCCCAGAATGCCGCGTATGTCGATACCGCACTGCTGAAAGGACTATCGCCTTCCAGCATTCTCTGGCGCCATGTGCTGCCCAACGCTTGGGGGCCTATCATCAACGTGATCGTGCTGAATCTGGCCTACCTGATGGTGGGCGTGGTGATTGTGGAAAACGTCTTTGTTTATCCCGGGCTGGGACAGTACATGGTCGATAGCATCAGCAAACGCGACATTCCGGTGATTCAGGACTGCGCGCTGGTGCTGGCCGCCATTTATATTTTGCTGAACCTGCTGGCGGACGTGGTGGCGTTGATGGCCAACCCGCGTTTACGACACTCCCGGCAGTCGAACGGATGAGCCGGCGCGACCCGCAAGATCGTCTTGATGGTAATGGATAAAAGTACATGCCTCCTGTGAAACCTTCCGTTGTACTCGGCCTATCAGGGCTGAGCCTGTTTATTCTGGTGGCCGTTTTCGCCCCTTGGATCGCGCCTTTCCCGGCCGATCAGGTGATCGGCGGCGCATGGTTAGGGCCGATGGATCGCGCATGGCTGGGCACCGATAATTTGGGGCGCGACCTGTTTTCCCGACTGATTTGGGGGACGAGGACGTCGCTGACCGTGACGGCGTTGGCGGCCGCGTTGGCGTTTGTTCTCGGCACGCTGCTCGGTTTTCTGGCCGGGGTGTGCGGCGGCGCGGTCGATCAGATCATCTCGCGCGTCAACGATGTGCTGATGGCGATCCCGACGCTGATCCTGGCGCTGGTGGTGCTTGCGCTGCTCCCGAAAAGCCTGTTCGTCATTATCGTCGTGCTGGGCGTGCTCGAAGCGACTCAGGTACTGCGCGTGGCGCGGGCGCTGGCGGTCGATCTGGCGACGCAGGAGTTTATCGAAGCCGCGCGGATGCGCGGTGAATCGATGCGCTGGATCCTGTGGCGGGAAATCTTGCCGAATGCGCTGACCACGCTGATCGCGGAGTTCGCGCTGCGTTTTATTTTCATTCTGCTGTTCCTCTCCGCCCTGTCGTTTCTGGGGATGGGCATTCAGCCGCCGACTGCCGATTGGGGCGGGCTGGCGCGGGATAATAAAGACGGCATTCTGTTTGGCGTCTGGGCCGCGCTGGTGCCGGGCGCGGCGATCGCGCTGCTGGCGATATCGCTCAGCGTGGTGGCCGACTGGCTGCTGAGTCGCGACGGCCGTCGCTGGCAGGGAGGTCGACATGGTTGAGCTGCTGCGAGTCGAAGCATTAAAAGTGGTGGCGGGTGACAGCACGCTGGTTCAGGACATCTCGTTCTCGCTGAAAAAAGGCGAGGTGCTGGGGCTGATTGGCGAGTCCGGCGCGGGCAAGTCCACCATTGGTCAGGCGATCCTCGGTCACTGCCGCCACGGGATGCAGATTCAGGGCGGTCAGATCTGGTTTCAGGGAACAGATCTGGCGGCGTTATCTGAGCGCCAGCTGCGCCGGGTGCGCGGTCCCCGTATCGCCTACGTTGCCCAGTCAGCCAGCACGGCCTTTAATCCAGCCCGCAAGATCGGCGAGCAAGTGATCGAAACGGCGGTGCGTCATCGTGTGATGTCGCGTCGGCAGGCGATCGAACGGGCGATGACGCTGTTCGCTCAGCTGTCGTTGCCGGACCCGTCGAGCTTCTTCCAGCGTTATCCGCATCAGGTGTCCGGCGGGCAGTTGCAGCGGGCGATGATCGCGATGGCGATGTGCGCGGGACCAGAGCTGATTATCTTCGATGAACCGACGACGGCGCTGGACGTCACGACCCAGTTGGACGTCCTCAAAGCCATCGACGACATCATCCGTATGACCGGCGTGGCGGCACTTTACATCAGTCACGATCTGGCGGTGGTGGCGCAGCTGAGCCAGCGCATCATGGTGCTGCGCCGGGGTCGGCAGGTGGAAGTCGGCGCGACGGAGGCGATCCTGGCACGTCCGTCGCAGGAGTACACTCGTCAGCTGTTGCAGGCGCGCGGCGAACCGAAAATGCCACAGCCGGATGATGGCGAGGTTCTGCTGGATGTCGTGCAGTTGGAAGCGCGCTATCAGCGTCAGCCGGTGCTTCATGACATTTCGCTGCGTTTGGCGCGAGGGCGCACGCTGGCGGTGATCGGCGAGTCCGGGTCGGGCAAATCGACGCTCGGGCGGACTGTGTGCGGATTACTGGCGCCCAGCCAAGGAGATATCCGACTGCGGGGAGAAACACTGCCTGCGACGCTGGCGAAACGTAGCCGACGACAGCTGCAGTCTATTCAAATGATTCACCAGCACCCGGATATGGCGCTGAATCCGCGTCTCTCTGTCGGCGTGCAAATCGAGCGAGCGATGGTCTGCCTGACGGATCTTGGCCCCGCAGCGTGCCGCGGGCGTGTTAATGCGCTGCTTGAGCAGGTCGGGCTCTCCGCCGACATCGCTCGTCGCCTGCCGACGTCGCTCTCGGGCGGCCAGAAGCAGCGTGTCTGCATCGCCCGCGCGCTGGCCGCACAGCCGGAACTGATTATCTGCGATGAACCGACGTCCGCGCTGGACCCGCTGGTGGCGCGCGATGTGCTGGCGCTGTTGCGTCGAATCCAGCAGGAAACCGGCGTCTCCTACCTGTTCATCACGCATGATTTACATGTGGTGCGGGAAGTCGCGGACAGCGTCGCGGTGTTACGTCAGGGGCGGATAGTCCGTCAGGGCCGAGTAGACGAAGCGCTGTCGCCGCCGCTTGACGAGTACACCCGCGAGTTGCTGATCGCCGTACCGGAGATGCGCTGCGGCTGGCTGCAGGAAGTGATGGTGGAGAACGAGAGCGACGCCCATTAAGAGATGCGCGCGTTTCCGCGCGTTTTTTCTGATCCGCTTCGAAAGGTCATTACCCGGAGTCGAGTTAAAAAAAGACGCGCCTTTCAGGTCGCGTCTTTTTTATTGGCGAGGGTGCGGCGCGCTTAGCGGCGAACGGCAATGGCCTCGATTTCGATCTTCACGTCTTTCGGCAGGCGTGCGACTTCCACGCAGGAGCGGGCCGGGAACGGGGCATCGTTTTCATTGAAGAACGCTTCATAAGTCGCGTTCACCGTCGCAAAGTCGTTCAGGTCTTTGACGAATACCGTCATTTTCACCACGTCGCTCACCTTCAGACCGGCGGCTTCAACGATGGCTTTGACGTTTTCCAGCGACTGGCGTGCCTGCGCGGAGACGTCGTCGGGAACCAAACCGGTTTTAGGATCGACGGGGATCTGACCCGAAGTGAGTACCATGTTGCCGAGATCGACGGCCTGAACATAAGGACCGATAGCGGCCGGAGCGTGTTCCGTACTGATAATGCGAGACATGTTTTCTCCTGATTGAGTCCGAATGGGTGCTTGCAGCATCCATTATTCCTGAAACGTAACTTCATTCTACCCCGTGAGTCGCTTCACGAGGCAATAGGTTTCTGATCTCAGGTCGCTCAGCGGCTGTTCAGCACCGCCTGACGTTCGAACTCTTTTTCGCAGTATTTGCACTTCAGCAGCACTTCGTCTTCATGAGATTTCACGGTGAAGGAAGAGGTGACCGGTTCGCTGCGGCTGATACAGTTGGTGTTCGGGCAGGTCAGGATGCCGTGGACATGCTCAGGGAGCTGCGGATGCAGCTTGCGCACGACGTTGTATTGGTCGATCTGATTGACGGTCGCCTGCGGCGCGTACATCGCCAACTGATTGGCCTGTTCTTCCGTCAGGAAAACGTTCTCGATCTTGATCAGATCTTTGCGGCCCAGCTCGTTGGACGGCAGATTCAGACCGATGGTGATGCGCTGGTCGGTGTCGGTGAACTTGAACAGGGTGAGCAGTTTGAAGCCGATTTGCGCCGGAATGTGGTCGATCACCGTACCGCGTTTGATGGCTTCCACCTGTAATTTGTTGTCGTGAGTCATGTGTCTTCCTCTCTTACAGAACCAGTTCGCTGTTCAGCACCAGAGCCAGCAGGGCCTGACGTGCGAAAATACCGTTGCCTGCCTGCTGGAAGTAGTAGGCATGGGGCGTGCTGTCGACGTCGGTCGTGATTTCATCGATGCGTGGCAAGGGATGCAGCACTTTCAGATTCGCGCGCGCCTCGGCGAGATCCGCGGCATGCAGGATGTACTGCGCTTTGATATTGATGTATTCGGACGGGTCGAGCCGCTCTTTTTGGACGCGGGTCATGTAGAGAATATCCAGCTCCGGCACGACTTCTTCGATGCTGTTATGCAGGCTGTAGGGAATGTTCCGCTCTTCCAGCATTTTTAAAATGTAGTCCGGCATGGCCAGCGCATCGGGTGCGATGAAGTAAAAACGGTTGCCTTCGAACTTGGCCAGCGCCTGCGTCAGAGAGTGGACAGTGCGGCCGTATTTCAGATCCCCGACCATGGCGATGTTGATGTTGTCCAGACGTCCCTGAGTCTCTTGGATCGTGAACAGGTCGAGCAGCGTCTGAGAGGGGTGCTGGTTGGCGCCGTCGCCGGCGTTAAGGACGGGGATACCCTGCGAGAACTCGGCCGCCAGACGGGCCGCGCCTTCCTGTGGATGGCGCATCACAATGGCGTCCACATAGTTGCTGACCACGGAAATGGTGTCCGCCAGCGTTTCGCCTTTTTTCCCGAGCGATGTATTGCTGCTGTCGGCAAACCCCACCACCGACGCGCCCAGACGGTGCATCGCCGTTTCGAACGACAGCCGCGTGCGTGTGGACGCCTCGAAGAAGCAGCTGGCAATCACTTTATGTTTCAACAGCTCGGGCTGCGGGTTGGCCTTCAGGCTGGCGGCGACTTTCAGCGTCAGCAGCAGATCGTCCCGGCTGAGATCGTTGATTGAGATAATGTGTCTTTTATAAAGCGGATTGACCATTTGGCTATTCTCCCCACGGTTCGGCTCGGTCTACAGGTTGGCGGCCTGACGCCCTTTTCGACAGACAAAAAAAAGCCCCTCAACGAGGGGCTTTTTTCAATGAAATACGGTGTACAGGGAGGAAAAACGCGGCGTGGCTGCCAGAAGGCAGTTGCGGTTGATGACCGACAAAGATGGCTGCGTTGGACATGGTTCCTCCCGGCAAATTGCCCGGAATTATACGCGCGGAAGAGGTGAATTCAAGCGAAAAACGCAGATTTTGCCCGCGAGCAATCGGTTGCGACTGCCTGTGCGCCACTGCCGTCGACGACCTGGCATCGGGCCGGAACGGCAGTGAAACTGCGGATTATGCGTTGGGACTCAGAGTGGCGACCATGACGGCTTTGATGGTATGCATCCGATTTTCCGCCTGATCGAACACGATGCTGTGTTTGGACTCGAAAACCTCGTCGGTGACTTCCATGCCGCCGTGCAAACCGTATTGTTCGGCCATCTGCTTGCCGATCGTGGTTTGGTCGTCATGAAAAGCGGGCAGGCAGTGCAAGAATTTGACCTGCGGGTTACCCGAGGCCGCGATCATGGCCATATTGACCTGATAGGGTTTGAGCAGATCGATGCGCTGCGCCCACACCTCTTTGGGTTCCCCCATGGATACCCACACGTCGGTATAGATGAAGTCGACGTCTTTCACCCCCACAGCTACCTCTTCCGTCAGCGTGATGCTACCGCCGGTTTTCTCTGCCGCGGCCTGACATTCTGCGACCAGACCCGCTTCCGGCCAGCAGCTTTTGGGGGCGATCAGACGCAGATCCAGTCCGGTCAACGCCGCTGCTTCCAGCATGGTGTTCCCCATATTGTTGCGGGCGTCGCCGACGTAAGCCAACTTCATTTCGGACAGTGAACGGCCGGGCGCGTGTTCTTGCATCGTCAGCAGGTCCGCCAGCAACTGGGTAGGATGAAATTCATCGGTCAGCCCGTTCCATACCGGTACGCCGGACAGGTCAGCCAGTGTTTCCACACGCTCCTGTCCATAGCCGCGATACTGAATACCGTCGTACATCCGACCCAGCACGCGCGCCGTATCCTTCATCGACTCCTTGTGGCCGATCTGGCTGCCGCTGGGGGCCAGGTAGGTGACCTGCGCCCCCTGATCGTACGCAGCAACTTCGAAAGAGCAGCGAGTGCGCGTCGAATCTTTTTCGAAGATGAGTGCGATGTTTTTCCCCTGCAGGTGACGGGTCTCTGCGCCGCTTTTTTTATCTAATTTCAGTTTTGCTGACAGGGTTAACAGATGACTTATTTCTGTTGGAGTGAAATCCATCAGTCTTAAAAAATGACGTTTATAGAACGGGTTCATGGTGCTTATCTCCGTGCGAACAATCCTTCTGGTTGAATTAAAATTCACTTTATATGTGTAAATATTCAATTTCAAGTGGGCAGATCAAACTTTGTGGTGGAGCCGGGTGCGGGGCTGTGGGACAATGCGGCGATATCTCGCCGTTTAATGAGGACTGAGTCATGGTAAACCGTGAATTGCTGGAAGAGCAGCGTGAAGAAACGCGGCTGATTATTGAAGAGTTGCTGGACGATGGCAGCGATCCTGAAGCGGTCTACACCATCGAGCATCACTTCTCCGCCGAGAAGTTCGAAGACCTGGAAAAGGTGGCAGTCGACGCCTTCAAAATGGGCTATGAAGTCACGGATGCGGAAGAGCTGGAAGTTGAAGAGGGCGTGCTGCTGATGTGCTGCGACGTCATCAGCGAAGTGTCGCTCAAAGCCGAGATTATCGACGGTCAGGTCGAACAGCTACTGTCATTGGCTGAGCGTCATGAAGTCAATTACGACGGTTGGGGCACTTACTTCGAAGATCCGAACGGTTCTGACGAAGATGATGAAGGCGAAGGTGAATTCTACGATGAGGATGATGACGGCAAACGTCACTAATGCCTCTTCTCCGTGACGGCCCCCCCTTCTCCGGGCCTCGCAATATTGCCGGCGGCATGACCGTCGGCAATCCTTTCTTACAGCGGCTTGATCATTCTCACTTCGCAGTCCACATGACCGGTACTCCCTAACGCATAAGGGATTTGGCGAAATCCTAGCTTTTCATAGAGCCGAATCGCGCTGGTGAGGTGGCCGGTGGTTTCCAGATAGCAGCGGTTAAAGCCGTGCTGACGACCAAACTCCAAGGCCTGCTGCGCCAGCTGTCTGGCCAGTCCCCGTCCACGCGCGGCGGGGAGGAAATACATTTTCTGCAGCTCGCAGATATCCGCCTCTCCCCCCGACAGCGGAGCGACGCCGCCGCCGCCGATCACTTCGCCGCCGCACTCCACCACCCAGTAAGCGCAGTGCGGGCGATTGTACAGCTGGAACAGCGAATCAAGATCGGGGTCGGCGATGGTGTAGCCCTTGTCCGCCGTCAACCCGAACTCAGCCGACACGCGGCGGATCACGCTGGCCATCGCGGCGTTGTCGGCAGCGGTAATAGGGCGTGTCAGAAGTTGAACGGGAGTTGCGGTTGTCATGGTGCTTAAATGCTCGCTTTTCAGTTAATCGTTGCGACCCAATGAGGAAAGTGGATACACAGACTGTAATAACACTTTATCTGGCTCGAATGCAATCGTCGGAATTATCCTGCCCCCGGGGCGCCTCCCCAGATTGTTCAAGGGTTTGCGTTACGTGTGTCGATATTCCACTGCTGGGGTAGCGTCGTGTGTATTAGAGGTCTTAGGGACCAATAAAAAAGGGAGATCTGGACGATCTCCCTTTGTGTCGGCCGCATTATTTACGGCTGGTTTTTTTGCTTACAACGCGGCGATGGTCGCCTGCTGTTCTTTCAGTTTCGCTTTTGCATCGGCGTAATGAGTCAGCTTCTCACGTTCTTTCGCGACGACCGCTTCCGGCGCGCGCGCAACAAAGCCTTCGTTAGCCAGTTTGCTTTCGATACGCGAGATCTCGCCATCAATCTTCGCGACCTCTTTCGCTAAACGATCCAGCTCGCTGGCCTTGTCGATCAGACCGGCCATCGGGATCAGCAGTTCGGCGCCGTCCACCAGCTTGGCGACGGAAACCGGTCCTTTATCGCCAGCAGGCAGGACGTCGATGCTCTCCAGTCGCGCCAGCGTTTTGATAAAGCTGAGGTTCTCGTTGATCCGGCGCTGCGCTTCGGCGTTGCTGTCGCGCAGCAGCATTTCCAACGGTTTGCTGGGTGCAATGTTCATCTCGGCGCGAATGTTACGCACGGCGATGATGGTTTGCTTGATCCACTCCAGATCGTGCAGCGCCTGGCTGTCTTCCAGCGCCGCGTCGAAGGCCGGGAACGGCTGCAGCATAATGGTGTCGGCGTCGATGCCTTTCAGCACTTTGACACGCTGCCAGATCGTTTCCGTGATAAACGGAATGATCGGGTGTGCCAGACGCAGCAAGGCTTCCAACACCTGTACCAGCGTGTGACGGGTGCCGCGCAGTTCTGCTTCGCTGCCGCCGTTCATCACCGGCTTGGCGAGTTCCAGATACCAGTCGCAGAACTGGTTCCAGGTAAATTCGTACAGAATATTGGCCGCCAGATCGAAGCGATAGCTGTCCAGCGCTTCACGGTAGGCTTTCACCGTACGATTGAATTCAGCCAGAATCCAGCGGTCTGCCAGCGACAGGACGCGTTCGCCGCCTTGCATTCCGCAATCCTGTCCTTCGGTGTTCATCAGGACAAAGCGGCTGGCGTTCCACAGCTTGTTACAGAAGTTGCGATAACCTTCCAGGCGCTTCATGTCCCAGTTGATGTCGCGACCGGTGGAGGCCAGCGCCGCCAGCGTAAAGCGCAGGGCGTCAGTACCATGCGGTTCGATCCCGTTCGGGAACTGTTTTTCCGTACGCTTGCGGATTTTTTCCGCCAGCTGCGGCTGCATCATGTTGCCGGTGCGTTTTTCCAGCAGCGCTTCCAGAGAGATGCCGTCGACCATATCCAGCGGGTCGATGACGTTCCCCTTGGATTTGGACATTTTCTGTCCTTCGTCGTCGCGAATCAGACCGGTCATGTAGACGGTGTTGAATGGCACCTGCGGCTGACCCTTTTCATCTTTGATGAAATGCATCGTCAGCATAATCATGCGGGCGATCCAGAAGAAGATGATGTCGAAGCCGCTAACCATCACGCTGCTCGGATGGAAGGCTTTCAGCTCAGGAGTCTGTTCCGGCCAGCCCAGCGTGGAGAAGGTCCACAGTCCGGAGGAGAACCAGGTGTCCAGCACGTCTTCGTCCTGCGTCAGCGTCACATCGTCCGCCAGATTGTTTTCGCTACGAACTTCGGCTTCGTCGCGGCCGACATAGACGTTGCCGTTAGCGTCATACCAGGCCGGAATACGGTGACCCCACCACAGCTGGCGGGAAATACACCAGTCCTGAATGTCGCGCATCCAGCTGAAGTACATGTTTTCATACTGTTTCGGTACGAACTGGATACGACCGTCTTCGACGGCTTCCACCGCTTGTTTGGCCAGGGGGGCCGTGCGTACGTACCACTGATCGGTCAGCATCGGCTCAATCACCACGCCGCCGCGGTCGCCGTAAGGCACCGTCAGGTCATGCGCCTTGATCTCTTCCAGCAGGCCTAATTCGTCGAAAGCGGCCACGGTCGCTTTACGCGCGGCGAAACGTTCCATGCCGCGGAAGGCTTCCGGGATAGTGTCGTCATAGACGTCAGAGGCATTTCCGTGGGTGTCGAACACTTCCGCCTGCTGACGGATATCGCCGTCAAAGGTCAGGATGTTGATCATCGGCAGGGCGTGACGTTTACCGACTTCATAGTCGTTGAAGTCATGAGCTGGCGTGATTTTTACGCAGCCGGTGCCTTTTTCCATGTCGGCATGTTCGTCCGCAAGGATAGGAATGCGGCGGCCGATCAGCGGTAGGATGACGTCTTTACCGATTAGGTCTTTATAACGAGGATCTTCCGGGTTTACCGCGACGCCGGTATCGCCCAGCACGGTTTCGGGACGGGTGGTGGCAACGACCAGATAGTCTTTGCCTTCGGCCGTTTTAGCGCCGTCAGCCAGCGGGTAGCGCAGGTGCCACATGGAGCCTTTGACTTCACGGTTCTCCACTTCCAGATCGGAGATGGCGGTGCGCAGTTTCGGATCCCAGTTCACCAGGCGTTTGCCGCGGTAGATCAGGTCCTCTTTGTACAGGCGGACGAAGACTTCCTTCACGGCGTCGGACAGACCTTTATCCATGGTGAAGCGTTCGCGCTCCCAGTCCACGGAGTTGCCCAGACGGCGCATCTGGCGCGTGATGGTGCCGCCGGATTCTTCTTTCCACTGCCAGATTTTGTCGATGAAGGCTTCGCGACCGTAATCGTGGCGCGTCTTGCCTTCTTCGGCGGCGATTTTGCGCTCAACGACCATCTGCGTAGCGATACCGGCATGGTCAGTACCCGCCTGCCACAAGGTATTTTTGCCCTGCATGCGCTGATAGCGGATCAGAGTATCCATAATGGTTTGTTGAAAAGCATGACCCATGTGCAGGCTGCCGGTGACGTTGGGCGGCGGAATCATGATGCTGAAGCTTTCTTGCTCGGTATCGCCGTTTGGCTTGAAGTAGCCTTGTTTTTCCCAGTGCTCGTAAAGCGGCTGCTCTATATCGTGCGGGTTGTATGTCTTTTCCATTATGCTCAAAATTCAGTGGGTTGGCGGTGTAGCCGTGGTCAATCGGAAGCCGACGCTGCGATAGGCTTTATAGCGGTCGCGCGCCAACTGTTTCAGGGATTCTTCGTAAGGGACAAAGTCTATCACTTCATGGAAAGCGGTGGCAAAATCTGCGAACTGCGGCTGCAGGTTGATCATGACCTCGCGCGGCGTATTACCGCGCTTGTGAGGCCAGGCCAGTTCGACGGCCGCTCCCTGACGCGGACCTTCCCCGGCCAGGTTGTGCGGTACGAAAGCATGCGGTGGACGCTGCCATAACGCCTCATCCAGCTTCTGCGCTTGCTCTTCGTCTTCGCAGGCGATGAGTACCCGTTTGCCCGCCCGCCACAGCGTGGCGGCCAGTTCGCAGGTTAGCGCTTCCAGCGCACTGAGTTCTCCGCTTTGGTCTTCTGTTTCAAGAAGATAGAACGTTGCGTTTTTCATTGTTACCTATACTTCCATCGCGGTTTCTGACCGGCGCGGATCTCTGGCTGCGTTAAACGCAGATTCCCGTTTGCACGGGAATCGCCGACGTATCGCCATGCGCCGGGGGACTTCAGCGCGGGGTTACCCCTTACTCGACGTCGTTCAGGCCGGCGCGGTTCAGCAAGAACTGTGACAGCAGCGCGACCGGACGACCCGTCGCGCCTTTGGCTTTGCCGGAACGCCAGGCGGTGCCGGCGATATCCAGGTGCGCCCAGCTGTATTTGCGCGTGAAGCGAGACAGGAAGCAGGCCGCGGTAATGGCGCCGCCGGGGCGTCCCCCGATATTCGCCATATCGGCGAAGTTGGATTCCAGCTGTTCCTGATACTCGTCCAGCATCGGCAGACGCCAGGCACGGTCGCCCGCCTGTTCGGAAGCGCCCAGCAGCTCATGCGCCAGCGGATTGTGGTTCGACATCAGGCCGGTGATATGGTGGCCTAGCGCGATCACGCAGGCACCGGTGAGCGTGGCGATATCGATGACGACATCAGGTTCATAACGTTCCACGTAGGTCAGGGCGTCACACAGCACCAGACGGCCTTCCGCATCGGTATTTAGCACTTCCACCGTCTGGCCGGACATGGTGGTCAGGATATCGCCCGGACGATAGGAGCGGCCATCGACCATGTTCTCACAGCCTGCCAGCACGCCGATGATGTTCAGCGGCAGTTCCAACTCCGCAGCCATCCGCATGACGCCGTACACCGTGGCGGCGCCGCACATGTCGTATTTCATTTCGTCCATGCTGTCGGCGGGCTTGATGGAGATGCCGCCGGAGTCGAACGTCAGCCCTTTGCCCACCAGCACGATAGGCTTAGCGTCGGCGTCTGGGTTGCCTTTATATTCAATCACCGACATCAGGGACTCGTTCTGAGAACCTTGTCCCACCGCCAGGTAGGCGTTCATCCCCAGCTCTTTCATCTGCTGTTCGCCGATGACGCGGGTGGTGATATAGCCGTAGGCGTCCGCCAGCTGACGAGCCTGCGAAGCCAGATAAGCGGCGTTGCAAATGTTGGGCGGCATGTTGCCGAGATCTTTGGCGGCTTTGATGCCGGAAGAAATGGCCAGACCGTGCTGAATGGCGCGTTCGCCGGAGGTCAGTTCGCGGCGAGTCGGTACGTTGAAGACCATTTTTCGCAGCGGACGACGTGGCTCGACTTTGTTGGTTTTTAGCTGATCGAACGTGTAAAGCGTCTCTTTCGCCGTTTCAACGGCCTGACGCACTTTCCAATAAGTGTTACGACCTTTTACATGCAGCTCGGTCAGGAAGCAGACGGCTTCCATAGAGCCGGTATCGTTAAGGGCGTTGATCGTGCGCTGAACGACCTGCTTGTACTGGCGCTCGTCGAGCTCGCGCTCCTTTCCGCAACCGATCAGCAGGATGCGTTCGGAAAGAATGTTCGGTACATGGTGCAGGAGCAATGACTGGCCGACTTTGCCTTCCAACTCGCCACGGCGCAGCAGGGCGCTGATGTAGCCGTCACTGATTTTATCCAGTTGTTCGGCGATAGGTGACAGACGACGCGGTTCGAATACACCGACGACAATGCAGGCACTGCGCTGTTTTTCCGGGCTACCGCTTTTTACGCTGAACTCCATGTACTCTCCTGAATCTTTAAAGACAATAGCGGGTGCTACGGTTAGAATGTGGCACTCCGTAATACTTTCCCACCGTCGCGTTAACATAACCTGTGTTAATCTGAACGACGTAGCGAATCTGTAATAAGGCTTTGCAGGTTCTGATAGCACATCCCGAACGCAGGATGTTGTAACACCGGTTTAGCTACGAGAAGGTTGCCACAAATGAGTATAAATGGCGAGTTAGCGAAAAAACTATCGACTTTCCTGCAAAAAGACAAGTTTTCACAGGCGTATTGAGCGTGATCATCATTCGATATCTGGTACGGGAAACCTTTAAAAGCCAGCTGGCTATCCTGTTTATTCTGCTGCTGATTTTTTTCTGTCAGAAATTAGTGCGAATACTGGGCGCGGCGGTGGACGGTGATATCCCGACGAATCTGGTTTTATCCCTTTTGGGGCTTGGCGTGCCGGAAATGGCGCAGCTTATTTTGCCGTTGAGTCTGTTTCTCGGGTTACTGATGACCTTTGGGCGACTGTACGCTGAAAGCGAAATCACCGTGATGCATGCATGCGGACTGAGCAAGAACGTGCTGCTGAAGGCTGCGGCATGGCTGGCATTGGCAACAGCCGTGGCGGCGACGGTCAACGTGCTATGGCTCAGTCCCTGGTCGTCGCGACATCAGGACGAGGTGCTGGCTGAGGCCAGAGCCAATCCTGGGATGGCGACGCTGGCGGAAGGGCAGTTCCAGCAGTCTCAGGACGGCAATTCGGTGCTTTTCGTGGGTAACGTCAGCGGCAAGGAGTTCGAACACGTATTCCTCGCCCAGATGCGTCCGCGCGACAACGCTCGCCCCTCCGTGGTGGTGGCCGACCACGGCACCGTCGCGCAGGGCGACGACGGATCGCAGGTCGTGACGCTGAACAAAGGCACACGTTATGAAGGGACGGCGATGATGCGCGACTTCCGCATCACCGACTTCACGGATTATCAGGCGGTCATTGGGCATCAGGCGGTCACCGTCGATCCGAATAACGTTGAGCAGATGGACATGAAGACGCTGTGGCGTTCTGATGATGTCGGTGCTCGTGCCGAGTTCCACTGGCGTCTGACGCTGATCCTCTCCGTGCTGGTCATGGCGATTATTGTTGTGCCGCTTAGCGTGGTGAATCCCCGTCAGGGCCGCGTGCTGAGCATGCTGCCAGCCATGTTGCTCTATCTGATTTTCTTCCTGCTGCAGACCTCGCTGCGATCGAATGCCGGTAAGGGCAAGCTCGATCCGCTGGTATGGATGTGGCTGACCAACGCGGTTTATGTGGCGATTGCCGTTGCGCTTAACCTGTGGGATAGCGTGCCGTTGCGCAAATTGAGATACCGCCTGACGCCAAGAGGAGCGGCCTGATGTTTGGAGTTTTAGACCGCTATATCGGTAGAACCATTTTCAATACCATCATGATGACGTTGTTCATGCTGGTATCGCTATCCGGCATCATCAAGTTTGTCGAGCAGCTGCGCAAAGTCGGACAGGGCGGTTATTCGGCGCTGGGGGCCGGGTTCTATACGCTGTTGAGCGTCCCCAAAGACATTGAAACGTTTTTCCCGATGGCGGCGCTGTTAGGCGCACTGTTAGGGTTGGGAACGCTGGCGACGCGCAGCGAACTGGTTGTCATGCAGGCATCTGGTTTTTCCCGCCTGCAGATCGCCGGGGCGGTCATGAAAACCGCTATCCCGCTGGTGCTGCTGACCATGGCCATCGGCGAGTGGGTGGCGCCGCAGGGCGAACAGATGGCGCGCAATTACCGTTCTCAGATGATGTTCGGCGGTTCAATGCTGTCTACCCAGAACGGGATGTGGGCCAAAGACGGGTCTGATTTCGTATTTATTCAGCGGGTGGTGGGCGAAAAAGAGCTGGCGGGCGTGAGTATTTATCACTTCGACAATGACCGTAAGCTGCTGTCGGTACGTTATGCGGCCTCTGCCACCTTTGCTGACGGTATGTGGAAGCTATCGCAGGTCGATACGTCCGAACTCACCGACAGTAAAAAGATTGGCGGCAGCCAAACCCTAAGCGGTGAGTGGAGCACCAGCCTGACGCCAGATAAGCTGGGCGTGGTGGCGCTGGAGCCCAGCGCGCTTTCCATCAGCGGTCTTCATAACTACATCAGTTACCTGAAACAGAGCGGGCAGGAGTCCGGCCGTTATCAGCTCAACATGTGGAGCAAGATTTTTTCTCCGCTGTCGGTAGCGGTGATGATGTTGATGGCGCTGTCGTTTATTTTCGGTCCGTTGAGAAACGTGCCAGCCGGTATGCGCATCGTCATTGGTATCAGCTTCGGCTTCCTGTTTTACGTGCTGGACCAGATCTTTGGTCCGCTGAGCCTGGTTTACCATATGCCGCCAGTGCTGGGGGCTCTGCTACCGAGCGTTCTGTTCCTGGCTATCAGCGTGATGCTACTGCTGAAACGTCGCTAGACGTTCTCCGCTGTCGACTAAAACGGGCCTGCGGGCCCGTTGTCTTTTGTACCGTATCTGTGGGCTAAAACGTGGTTGAATTACGCAGCATGGCAATCAGGTCTGGCAGCTGCGACAGCAGATACAGTCCCAGCCCGATGCTTCCCCCCACCAGCGTGCCGTTGATGCGAATAAACTGGAGATCTTTGCCGATGTTCAGTTCGATTAAACGAGACATCTCTTCAGCATCCCAGCTTTTTACCGTATCGCTAATGTGGCGCGTCAGGAAATTGGCGAACTCGGGTGCGAGCGTGCGCACCGCCTCTTCCAGATGCTGATTGAGCGACGACCGCAATCCTTCATCCTGCATCAACGTTTGTCCCAGCCACTGACCGATGGCGCTAATGCGGGCTTGTACGGCGGAGTCGCTTTGATTGAGGTCGGCCTTGAGCCAGGCGCGCAGGTCACCCCAAAGATCGCTCAAATAGTGATTCAGCGCTTCGTCGTCTTTCAAATAGCGCTTAATCGCTTCGGCCCGCTGCGCCATGTCCGGATCGGTGCGGAGTCGTTCGATCAACCGGACGACGGTACGATTAAAGTGCTGACGCAACTCATGGCCCTCGTCGCGCACGACTTCGTCTAACAGCGTGTTGACCGCGTTGGCGACCACCTCGGCGCTGCGCTCACCCAGCCATTCAGAAGGCAGGATCTTTTCCGTGAGCGGATGCTCACGTTTCAGCCAGCGGATGATCTGTATCGCGATGAATTCACGCGTAGACGGTTTGTTCACCATCCTCAACAGTTGTTCTATCACCGTGTCCAGCAACTGCTGATGGCGATTATTTTTAGTCAGACTTTCCAACAGAACGGCGACAGACTGGGTGAGATCCACTTTATCGATCGCTTTGTGTACCGCACTGCGAATGAAGCGCTGGATACGCTGGTCATCCGCCATATCTAAAATGCCACGCATAAACTGCAACAGATGACCGCCCAGCCGTTCGGCATTATCGGGGTTCTGCAACCAGCATCCCACGATATGAGCAGGATTATGCCGACGGATTAGCGCCAGCAGCGATTCGGTATCGAGGAACTTCTCCTGAACAAAGGTGGCCAGATTGTCCGCGATCCTCGCTTTGTTACGCGGGATAATCGCGGTATGGCGGGAGACTAATGGTAGCGGCACCCGGCGAAACAGCGCTACGACGGCAAACCAGTCGGCCAGCGCACCGACCATCGCCGCCTCGGCAATAGCCTTCGCAGCGCTAACCCAGAAGTTGGGCGGCAAACATAGCGTGGTCACAAAGACGGCGGCCGCAAGACCGAGCAATGACAGCGCCAGTCGTTTGGCTCGTTTCAGTTCAGCTTCTTTATTCATGCATTAAGGTTACCCTGTTTCGCACTAAACAGGCCAAGCGATTATGCCTCCAGGTTACAGACTGAACGATGCAACCCGCAGTCATCGGGCTGAACGGGGATAAGACGAATTTTTCATCACTCAGTCGCGGATTGATGGATTAAGGTTGCGCGGACGCGACTGCACGGTATAATCCCCCCGTTTTCCGCATACTACTTCAGTGCCGAAGTGGCGAAATCGGTAGACGCAGTTGATTCAAAATCAACCGTAGAAATACGTGCCGGTTCGAGTCCGGCCTTCGGCACCAAATAGTACAAAATCGACGTCTATTGACGTCTTTTTTTGTCTCTAAAATCCAGCAGTTACGCTGTTTCCCCTCTGTTCTATGTCTCTTGACGTCCACTCACATCTATCCACATATACCAACAAATGATGGTATAACTGGTGGTATCTTCGGTTCGATTGATTTTGATACCAACAATGGAGGTATCAACTGATGGCGCTCACTGATATCAAAGTTCGAACAACCAAACCCTCAGATAAACCCTTTAAACTGACTGATGGTCAGGGTATGCACCTGCTAATCAACCCCAATGGCTCAAAATACTGGCGTTTACAGTATCGCTTTGATGGTAAGCAAAAGATTCTGGCATTAGGTGTTTATCCAACGGTCACACTTGGCGAAGCTCGTAGAAAAAGAGATGAAGCCAAAAAGTTGGTATCTGTTGGTATCGATCCCTCAGAAAAGAAAAAATCCGACAAGATTGAACAAAGTGAAGCATTTACCTTTGAAGCTATAGCGAGAGACTGGCATACCGCATGTAATCGGAGATGGTCTCCTTCACACAGCGAACGAGTTCTTAAAAGTCTTGAGGACAACCTTTTCTCCTCAATAGGTAAGAGAAAAATTGTTGAGCTTAAAACAAAGGATCTACTCGTTCCGATCAAGGTCGTTGAGGCTTCAGGGCGTCTGGAAGTAGCAGCACGCCTGCAACAGCGAACCACCGCGATAATGCGATATGCAGTCCAGAATGGTTTAATTGACTACAACCCAGCTCAGGAGATGTCTGGGGCTATTGCAGTAGCAAAACGAACCCACAGGCCAGCTTTACCTTTTGATCGCTTCTCTGAACTCCTTCAACGTATTGATAGTTTTAAAGGCAGGAAACTAACCAAACTAGCGGTGAAGCTCACATTGCTGATTTTCATTCGCTCTAGCGAACTCAGGTTTGCAAGATGGTCAGAGATTGATTTAGACAATGCTATGTGGACGATCCCAGCAGAACGTGAACCATTACCCGGAGTGAAGCACTCACACCGTGGGTCAAAAATGCGAACACCACATCTTGTCCCATTAAGCCGTCAAGCCTTAGAAGTCCTTGAAGCGATCAGAGAAATCAGCGGTGGATATGATCTGATTTTTATCGGTGATCACAACCCTGGAAAACCGATGAGCGAAAACACGGTGAACAAGGCTTTAAGGTCTATGGGATATGACACGTCTACAGAGGTGTGTGGTGAAGTGGTTTACTGAATTTGGCCACCTGAACAGAGGTGATATGCTCACCTCAGAACAACACAGGTGCTCCAATGAAAAGAAGAAATTTTAGTCCTGAATTCAAACGCGAATCTGCTCAGCTGGTTGTCGATCAAAACTACACCGTCTCTGATGCCGCCAAGGCTATGGATGTAGGTCTTTCCACGATGACGAAATGGGTCAAACAACTGCGTGATGAGCGTCAGGGCAAAACACCAAAAGCCTCCCCGATAACGCCGGAACAAATCGAAATACGTGAGCTCAGGAAGAAGATGCAACGTATTGAAATGGAAAACGAAATATTAAAAAAGGCTACCGCGCTCTTGATGTCAGACTCCCTGAACAGTTCTCGATAATCGGGAAACTCAGGGCGCGTTATCCTGTGGCCACACTCTGCCATGTGTTCGGGGTTCATCGCAGCAGCTACAAATACTGGAAAAACCGTCCTGAAAAGCCAGACGGCAGACGGGCTATATTACGCAGTCAGGTACTTGAGCTGCATGGCATCAGCCACGGTTCGGCCGGAGCAAGAAGCATCGCCACAATGGCAACCCAGAGAGGCTACCAGATGGGGCGCTGGCTTGCCGGCAGGCTCATGAAAGAGCTGGGACTGGTCAGTTGCCAGCAGCCGACTCACCGGTATAAACGTGGCGGTCATGAGCACGTTGCTATCCCGAACCATCTTGAGCGACAGTTCGCCGTAACGGAGCCCAACCAGGTGTGGTGCGGTGATGTGACCTATATCTGGTCAGGTAAACGCTGGGCGTACCTCGCCGTTGTTCTCGACCTGTTCGCAAGAAAACCAGTGGGTTGGGCAATGTCGTTCTCGCCGGACAGCAGACTCACCATGAAGGCGTTGGAAATGGCATGGGAAACTCGCGGTAAGCCCGCTGGGGTGATGTTCCACAGCGACCAGGGCAGTCACTATACAAGCAGGCAGTTCCGGCAGTTACTGTGGCGATACAGAATCAGACAGAGTATGAGCCGGCGCGGAAACTGCTGGGATAACAGCCCAATGGAGCGCTTCTTCAGGAGTCTGAAGAACGAATGGGTGCCGGTGACGGGTTACGTAAGCTTCAGCGATGCAGCTCACGCCATAACGAACTATATCGTTGGATATTACAGTGCACTAAGACCGCACGAATATAATGGTGGGTTACCACCAAACGAATCGGAAAACCGATACTGGAAAAACTCTAACGCGGTGGCCAGTTTTCGTTGACCACTACACTTGATAAAAGTTAGAAGTTCAGGCGTATCAGCCATACTTTTATCAATGATCTGTTGAAGAGCTTCTTTTGGTGAGGGCTCCCCAGTCCGTTCAGATAGCATTTTCTCATTACGGGACACTCTCTTCCGCTTCGGTTGTGCCGGTTTGGTTGAAGATGCGGCTTTGGTAATAGTAAGGCCATGAGTAATCTCAAGTTCACTAATAATCCGGGTGCTGATGAGGTTTTCGTTCCTACCCAAGTAGAGCTTCCCTCTATTGAGGTTTATGCGACTTGCGATAATGTGTATGTGCTGACCAGCCGGATCGTCATGAAGCACATAGCAGCGAAGATGAGTATTACTGAACCCCATCTTCTTCATGTAGTCGTCAGCTATGTTTACCCATTGGTCATTCGATAATGATTCACTATCGGGTAAGCGAAGTGAGTTGTGCCATACCGGTTTCTGGACATCTGGCCGAAGCTGTTTGGTGCCATCATATTCAGCGATCAGTTCGAGGGCTGAATCACTTAACATGTTTCCGCCAATGAGGATTGGATCACTTTTATGATGTGCTCCTGGCTTCAATGCATACTGGACCACACCAGAGAAGTTCTTACCTCTCTTGATCTTCTGCATACCCTTCACGAGGGAAACTCCAGAAATCTGCTCTTAATAAGTTGCAGCGAAGCTCTTCCAATTGTCGCTTAACAGCGAACAATTCAGTATGGGTAAGCTGGCTTTCTTTGCTCTTACCATCAATATGAGTCGCAATACGATTTAGCTTTTGTGATATTTCCGATAGAGCTTTCCAGGAATTTAAATTAATAGCAGGTATAATAGGCGGTATTTTTTGAAGTGATGCCATGCGAAGCCATTCACCTTTTTTATAAGAGCCTCTTTTTACTTCCAGTATTTGCAGTTCTTCAATATTAAGTCTTACACTAACGCAATAGCTTCTTAACGCTTCGATAGGCATTTTGTTGGTGTTAAACATTCCCCTGCATGAAGATCGCGACAGATCTATTTCTGATATATTTTTTATTTCATTCATATAAACTCCATTTCATAAGTTACTGATTGGTAGGCATAATCCTTATGCCTTTATATAAGTTATATAATGGATTATTAATTTGTCAATCTGCTAGCTTAAATGATTTGGTTTTCTTTTTTTGCATGACTGAAAGAAAGCAATAAAAGCAAGGGCCTTATAGAAACGGTGCAACCGCTTCTATAAGTTAGCTCTTGCTTTAACCTATTGACTAAAGATAGTAACACTATATAAATAAATAAAAGAAAAACAAAAACAGGAGATTATATGAAATTTAAATCATCAGTTAATAATAATGGCGTTTATTGCGAAGAGTTTGATTTTTGGGATAATGCGATATTAAAAGCTTTGTTTGAGTATGATCGGTTGGTCGAGTTGGGTATGATGGAAGAGGGTATTAATGAGGAAGCATTTTGTGAAATTATAACCTCTTTATCAATGAATCCTCAAGTTGTTTCAAGTTTACCAAATTCAAGTTTACATCTTAACTCCGATGACATTCCTCCTGTTACAATTGAGAGAATAAGGCTGGTATTTAGCCAGCCGATGAGTAAGTTCATACATTTCGGATTAAGTTCAGACAATGATTGATTTTGCAAGGGAGTTGTATTTATTGCGTTTATTCAAAGTATTAACATAAAAGGTTCCATCAAAATTAATTACTTTCTCAAATAATGTTTTTTCATAACCATCAGCCATATTTTTTTCAACAATGCATAAGGTGACTGATTCTTCTGTGTATTCTGAAGATAATGAATGATTGTATAAGTAGAATGAGATTTTTGCTTTAATAGAATTGTTTTTTTGAGAGATATAAAAGCTCTTTTTATTAAATCTTGAATTATTTCCGAAGTTAAATAATTGTGATTCAGTTTTTATTTTGTCATATACATCACTGCCAATTTTACACGATGATAAATCTTGGGATTTTATAACATATAAAAAAGCAATAGGAAGATTGTATAGATGGATTGAGTGATACAAGTAACCTTCACATGAGTTAAAATCTTCAAGGGTTTTCTTCAATAATTGTTCATTAAAAGTTATACCTATTGCTGTTTCCAGATGATTAATTAACAAATCAAAATGGTTTCTTATTGCGTCTTTTATTATATTGTTTGTGGCATGATTTAATGGACGTTTGATTTTTTCATCAAAATTGGAAGGATTCGCTAAAGAACAATCATCATACGATGATTGATCATAGTCAGCTAAGTCAGTAACGCTGTATTTGCAATGTTTCGCATAAAGGGTATTGCTTTTCGTCTGCGAGACTATCCTGTTTACTAATATTACTGGATTATGACAAGCGGGACATAAGGCAAATGCCTGTGTCTTGTTATTAATATCCTGCAAATATGGATAGTCTTTATTTGTCTCCTTATCATACTTGGCTTGTGTTAATGGATAGGCATATCCTTTGTTTTTTATAAGGCTGAATACATTCATCTTATTCTCGCTATAATATATAGTTAAAGTTTTTTAAAAATATTTTTTATATCCGCTTCGATATCATGTCTTCTTATTTCTAAGGCAATAAAGGGATACCGTTTTTCAACAAAATGCATATCTACATGTCCATCTATTAAATCCATAATTATACCTAATCTATTATCTACCAATCCTTCGTCCGCATTAAGTTTTAGGACTTTGATTGTATTTTCAATTTTTTCTTTAGTTTCTGGGGCAAGGTTCTCACCGGCTTTAACGAGACAGCTCGGAAAATCTAAAACAAACCATCCCGGCTGAATGGTAAAGGGATCGCAGATATTGTCTGCACTACCCTTATACTGATTAATTTTATCTAAGCATAGTCTGTAGTTACTCCATTCATAAGCGAGCTTAGGGTATTTACTTTTAGGTAAAAAATGATCTACTGCGCCTGGTGCAGTTGGCAATGAAATACAGCTATATGCACAAATTGCTTTATAAGATGAATGTAAACTATGGGCTGCTTTTTTCCAAAAGTCCTTGCCTGAGAAGTCCTTAGATGAAGGATTAGGTGTGCCTTTAAGAAAAGCAGCACCTTTTTCCCTTACGTTTTTATCAAAATCATCTGGTTCAGGTATTAATTGCAGAGGTATCATATGTCGATTCCTTTCTTTTCAGCAAACATCATCCATCTTGGCCAAAATCTATCAGATGCAGAAAGATACTTACGTAATCTTAAGGTGACTTCTTCTATTGACTCAATACTTGGAGACGTAGATTCTTGCAATTTTTTCGCATCCTCTATTGCCGATTCACCTTCCTGAGAACGAGCTTGACGAAGTTCAAAAATTGGTGAC
Organism: Lonsdalea britannica; assembly: GCF_003515985.1. Taxonomy (GTDB): domain Bacteria; phylum Pseudomonadota; class Gammaproteobacteria; order Enterobacterales; family Enterobacteriaceae; genus Lonsdalea; species Lonsdalea britannica. Next base: position 1,513,151 of record NZ_CP023009.1, read on the forward strand.
ATTAACCATGAGGAAATATCTCCATATTTTATGAAATCTAATTCTTCTAATGTTACAATTCCCTGCTCGTCAAGTTGTAAATGAAAAAGGCTATCTGTTTCGTCGTTAAATACTTCTTCTGAAGATGCCATCACTAATGGTGAGTGAGTAGCAATCATAAATTGAATCTTCAACTCGTTTGAAAATACCTTATCAAGAGCAATTAGCGATGGTAAAAAGGCTCTTTGCCATTTAGGATGCAAATGAGCCTCCAATTCATCAACAAGAACTACCATATTATTTTGAGATGGTATATTCATCATCTCCGAGATAACAAGATGCTCATTCCATGCCCAAACGATCATATATGCTAAAGCAACTATTCTCCTAACACCTGCTGACGCGCTGGTTATAGGGATCTCTCCGTAGGGATGAATTAAGGTGGGAATAACTCGTGGATCATCAGGAATTCTAACTGGTTCTCCTGGTTTCAAAATACCTAAGTCCGGAGGTGATAGTTTTTCTAAAACTTTTTCAAAATGTTTAAAATGCTGACTTTTATTGTCATTTTTCCACGTTATCCAATCTCTGATTAATCCTTCAAGAACTCCTATGCCATCTTGTCCGTCCCATACTTCTTTATTTTTAAAAACAAATTTTTCTTTTTCATTAAAAGCTGATTGGGATGAGTATTTCCTGGCCGGGTCCCATACAGCAAAAGAGCCATCTACTTTTGCATAGACAATAAGTCCAGGAATTGTTGGTCTGTCAGTTTGAGTTGGCCAACTAAAACTATCCCAGTCAAAGTTTACACAATTATCGGACTTGAATTCGCCATTGCCTTTAATTGAGTAAGTTAAGTTTATTTTTTTACCTCTTAATCTTGGATCAGGATAAGCTACACGTTCTGTCCATGTATTAGTTAATGCCCACCAAGCAGACTCCAAAATGAAAGATTTTCCAAGTCCATTATCACCGGTGATAATATTAAGTCGCGTCTTTGGTTCAATAGAAAGCTTTTTAGCTGGTCCAATATTTTCAATTGACAAAAGTGATAAAGTTCCGCCATTTTCTGGTTTTGAATCGGGTGGTAGTGATAGCTTTCCTTTAATCTTTTCCCACGAGAGGCATTCATGATCAAATAGATTATCCGAATTACCATTTGGGTTTGAAAATAATGTATCCTGTTCCTCTTGTAAAACATTGAACTCTTTGATAAAAGTGGAAATTATCTTTTCATAAGAGGTGCCTGGAGCGAAATCGTTAAATTTGTATATCCAAATACATAATGACAATAGTGGGATTTTATTTTTCTTTATAGACGGATGATTTTTTAATACTGATAAGTAGTCATCAGTCCATGCCCATTGCTGAGTCCCTTTGGGATGAATAAAAGCATCAGAAAATGTTTGTGTGTTTATAGCCTGAAGCCCAGATGAAGCATAATTGTTATTGAGCCATTCATGAGATGTTCGATATGTGAAAGGTTGATAAAAATATTCTGAATCAGGATCAATTTTATGAACTTGCTCAAGAAAGTCTTTATTCTTCGCGTCTAAAGCGAATTGTATACTTTTACCTACAGGGAGTTTCTGCTTTTTACAGACAAGAAAAGTTATACCGAAAAAAGGATGGACCTTTTTAAGGTCCATGATTGCATTCAAAACTGCATTTTGACTAAAAAACATAATCAAATGTTCTCCATGTTTAATGCAGAATATTCGCAAAATTCATGATTAAGATCTATACCAATCGATGAATATCCCATTTGTGCTGCTACACGGCAAGTTGTCCCACTGCCTAAAAACGGGTCCAGCACGATGCCTGCAGGCTTACAACCTATTTTTAAGCATCTTTCGACCAAAGCATCTGGATATGGTGCCGTATCAAGACCACTTCCACTCTTAGGTCTTGCAGGTATTGTCCACATGTCCTCTTCGACTTTTTGTTCAACAAGCTCTTGCTTGTTAAAATAGTATTTTCTACTTTTAACAAACATAAACACATATTCATAGCTTCGGCTCGGTCTATCTTTTACAGATTCAGGAAGACACTTTTCTCGGTGCCAAATGATTGAACTACGAATGACCCAGCCACGGCTTGCCATTTCAATTGCTACCCTCCAAGGTATTCCAATCATAGATTTTCTTTGTAATCCTATCCCCATTCCACCGCTTTTATCTACAGCTCTAAGACCAAATCGTCGTTTGTTACTTTTTCTATCTTTACCTTGCGACTGGCCTTTTCCTGAATAGTATGTATCGCCAATGTTCATGAATAAAGTCCCCTCTGGATGAAGGGCTTCTTTCACGCTATCCATAACATCAGCGATGGCATTTACATATTCTTGCACTGAATCTTCCAGTCCAATTTGACCATCGACACCGTAGTCTCTAAGCCAAAAATAAGGAGGAGAGGTGATTGCACAATCAATACTATCTTTAGATAGCTCTTTGATTACTCGCGCTGAATCTCCGTTGAATATATCCCATTTCGCCCCCGCTGAAGTAAATCCTTCCCAATGTGTTTTAACCTCTTTAGCATTTTCTGCTGTAGCACATTCGGGGTTTTGGTAATCTAACTCTGAATTATTAATCATTATTGGTATCTTTTGACATTCGGTTTGATTCAGCCATGTGAAACTTTGGCAAGATCTGGATTTCTTCTTCTGATTTAACTTTGGCCTCATTTAAATCAAAATATAATTGCAATTTTAACCAATATTCTGGTGGTGACTGGAAAAAGTGAGCTAATCGTAATGCTGTATCACCCGTAATTGATCTTTTTCCATTAATAATTGTAGTTATTCTATTCTTGGGGACACCTATCTTTCTGGCTAACTCAGAAGCACTTAAACCACATTGTTCAAGCTTAAATAATAACGATTTTCCAGGATGCTCAATTTTCATTTTGGTTGCCTGTGAAATTTTACATTAATATATTACATTATCACTGTTACGTCAAGCGTAACCTTTGGTGTTTTATTTTTCAAATTTAATATTAAATATCCTCGCAATAATCATTCTTTGAATTAATCCTATCGGCAATTATTACCGTTTTTAATTTCATCACAAGTCAAGGTCAGTGATGTTTATCGTAATTGCCAAGCATAATAAAAAATATAGAAATATTTGACATATTTAAATTATTATATTAAACATTAGTTATCACTAAGTATGTATGTTTAAATATAATTAATATCATCGAGTGATAATTTGTAACGAAAGTATCCTGCACTCTGTGCAGTTAAGAAATAAAAGTATGTATCCTGCACTCTGTGCAGTTAAGAAGTAAAAGCATGTATCCTGCACTCTGTGCAGTTAAGAAGTAAAAGCATGTATCCTGCACTCTGTGCAGTTAAGAAGCAAAAGTATGTATCCTGCACCCTGTGTAGTTAAGCTTTAAAAAAAATAAGCATAGAAGACATTTCGAATGTCTTCTATGCTTTGAACTATCTAAAATTCATAATCTTTTGTGTGATGTTTTGATACTGCTATCCGTCTGATAGGTTTTTTATTTTTGCTTTAGCCTTCTTAGCTTCATCGATTCAAGCGAAAATAACAATAAAGTTGTGCTGTATATAAAACCAGAACTCGTTAATAATTTTAAATTTAATGCTTCAGGATTTTCACTGAGAAAATGGAAAACATAAACTAAGTATACAGCTAATGCAGCCGTTCCGATTGTTGGTCCAATGTCACCTTGATCATGTGGTTCAAGATTTACATTGAACCTAAAGATTAGCCATTCAAATCCCCAAGTTATGAAAACTACTATTAGCATTGCTGCCAGTAAAGTTGTAATATTTTCTGCAGTGGGATTTTGTAATGCAGATTTATCTTGGAAGAAATCACATAATGTTAATCCGCAAAAAATAAAGAAGATTGGTCTGGAACTAAATTTATCGAATATTTTAAATAACGCATCCATATTTAATCATCTCATTATGAAACGGTGGTCTCAACGCTTAGGTATTTTATCATTTATTCGAATAATATTGCTATTTCCTCATCAGAATTTTGAATTTTATTCACTAAAAATAATGATTTACTTCGTTGATTTATAACAATTATTATAAGTTTTACACAGTTTGTGATTTTCATGCTCGTTAGTTTAGCATTGCCTTTTTTGAGTAAATTTTTTACCCTCAATCAAGGTTAATTCCACCTTTCATACTATATGTTCGATAATCACCAATCGGGATTGATGGTATCAATGATGGTATCGTCCCTAATTTCTATTACTTTAATCCATTAAGATCATAAGGATAGTTGCGATGTTCGAGTTCGGCCTTCGCACCAACAGTATGTAAATAGACCTCAACTGAGGTCTTTTTTTATGTCTGAAATCCGCGCCACACAAGCCTTCACCCGAATTTTCTGTCAACGGAAGTCAATCTGAGTCCACCCACATCAATCTGCTTGTGAGTATAGAACCGAGTATATGTGCTGGTTCGATATTGCTTGTGTATTCACAGCAGGATTATGGAAGGATAACCATCATGGCCCTGACAGATACCAAGGTACGTTCTGCTAAACCCGAAGAAAAAGCGTATTCGCTGGTTGATGGCGACGGCATGTTTTTGCTAGTTCATCCCAATGGCTCAAAATACTGGCGCACCCTAAATACCTGACAAGATTGAAATATTATCTGTGTCATAAGGCTACCAGTAATCTACTGAGATGGTTGATGAGTCAGTGCGAATCTATAACCGTGAGCGATTTCATCTCTCCCTAAAATACCAAACGCTTGATGCACCGAATCGGGCATTTTAATATCGAAAAAGTGTCAACCTATGTCAGGGCCAGACTTACGGTTATATTCGCTGACCACGACACTGAGCTGGCGGTGATTAAGCAGCACAAAACTCAGAACGCCTAAAAGTAGCGCCAGCCAGCAGAACAAAATTTTTACTCCACTGACCCCGATGAAAAACAGAATAATAGACAGCGCGAATCCTGGAAAAAACACGATTGCGGCAGTTCCTACCAATACCCCACTCAGCCACTTAAATGTCGGGGAGTGTAAGAAAGGTCCAACAATAGTAATTGTTGCCAACGGGCTTAGGATAGTGATTAACAGTGCGTAGCCCGGCTCTTGCATCAGAAATAGAAACTAATAGGTAAGGTCAGCATGACATGTCTCTTCAGAGATAATTGTAATAGCGGATGGAAATGACCACACATCATCTTCGACAACATCAGGGCAGGAAGCGCATTGATGCCACGATTAAAGGCAGCGGAAAACAACGCGATAACTCATTTCATACTCGTTTACAGTGAGGGAAAGGAAAAAGAGAACGGAAACAACTGCTCGAAGTGTATAACAACCTGATGTTGTTTTACTTCAATAGGAACCGCGAGTATCAGCGCTATCGCCAGAGCGGTGCCGGCTAAAAATAACGAGCGCGGCTAAACACAACATCTAACTTTTTGCGGCGCTGGATATTGCCAACAGGCGCAATGCCAAATACACGATGCAGTTTGTCGCGTGTGATCACCCATTCATCATCACGACGTACCGCATTACCAATCAGCAGGTATTTAGAGCCTTGTCTAATAATATATTCTCGCTCAATTTCGCGCCCACTACGTTGCTGTGTATTCGCCGATAACAGATGGAAGTCCAGGTCGATACCATCAACCAGCACACTACCTGTACTGTCACGCAGCAGAAATGGATGGCAACACTGCTCCTCATGAATTATTCGGTAATACGTTCTCCCCTCACGGTCGCGCTTTTCTTCACTAACGCAGTGGTAGTAACCAATACAGCGCTCTTTGCTCAGCGGTGCCAACATCTGCAGTTTTGCCACTAGTTTGCCTTCCAATTGAACCATGCCGGTCGTCATTGAACGCACGTTACTGCTGGGTAACGTTTCCTGAAAACGCATAAAACGGCTCTGCGCTGATGGTTGCGCAACGCGGAAAATCACGATACCGATAAACGCCATAATGGCTAATACGCCGAAAAAAGGAATCAGTATTAGCGCGATAAGTGTCAGACTATTCAGCACGATTTTCCACAACGGCGTACGTTTTGTCGTAAGGGTAGTAATCTCTATTGTTGGACTGCGGGTAGCAACTCTGCTGGGGGCGACCTTTCCCTGTGGAGATTCAGGCTTACCCAGGTCATCATCCTTAGTGACATTCAGCAGTGCCGAAATGCCATAAAATAGCAGAGCGGGCACAACAATCAGCGCAATAATCCCAACTGGTGTTAAGAGCATATTGAAAAAAGCATCGCCAAAGATCAGATGACAAACTTTACCCGCAGCGATAAGCAGGATAGAGAGTATGACCGGTAACAGCAGAAAACCGGGACCGTTAAAAAAGCGAGACAGATATTTTGTAAGCATCCCGGTAAACCAAACCATTCACTTTTAGAGATCTTCCGACATACTGATTATGTCCCCTTAAGGAGATCGCCATGCGTAAAGCCCGATTTACTGAGCACCAGATCATCGCCGTCCTGAAGTCCGTCGAAGCCGGGCGGACCGTCAAAGACGTCTGCCGCGAGGCCACGATTTCTGAAGCCAGCTATTACAATTGGAAGGCGAAATATGGCGGTATGGAAGCTGCTGATATCAAAAAAATCAAAGATCTTGAGGACGAGAATCGTCGTCTCAAACAGATGTTCGCCGACCTGAGTCTGGAATGTCGGGCACTGAAAGACATTATTGAAAAAAAGCTTTAAAACCAGCGATAAAGCGTGAGCTTGTCAGCTATCTGACGACGCAATTTTCGATGAGCTTACGCCAGGCGTGCAGGACATTATCGTTGAGCAGGACGGTGTATTTTTACCAGCCCGATACCCGCCGGGATGAGCCCGTGATCCAGGCGCTAACAGAAATGGCTGAGCGTTATCCACGGTATGGCTTTAAGAAACTGTTCCTGGTGCTGCGCAGGCAGGGCAACGCCTGGAACCATAAGCGAGTTCATCGAATTTACTGTCTATTAAAACTGAATTTTCGCCGCAAGGGAAAACAACGTCTGCCGGTACGCAACCCGGCACCGCTGGCAACGCCGGAGGCGCTGAACCAGAGCTGGTCTATTGATTTTATGCATGATGCACTGGTCTGCGGCAGACGTTTCAGAACCTTCAATGTGGTGGATGATTTTAATCGCGAAGCGCTGGCGATAGAAATCGACCTGAATATTCCGGCACAGCGTGTCGTCAGAGTGCTGGACAGGATCGTGGCCAGTCGCGGATATCCGCTGAAGATGCGGATGGATAATGGGCCTGAGCTGGTCTCACTGACGCTGGCACACTGGGCTGAAGAGCATGGTGTGATGCTGGAGTTTATTAGTCCGGGGAAACCGACACAGAATGCCTTTATCGAACGTTTTAACCGGACATACCGGACAGAAATCCTGGATTTTTACCTGTTCAGAACGCTGAATGAAGCACGGTGTTAGCGCCAATGATATAAGACAGTAATTCACCATTTGGATTGTCCGCTCCACCCAACATGTTGTTTCCTTGAGGTTCTCACACCAGAAAGGACATCAACATGCTGAGCAGAGAGGACTTTTACATGATAAAGCAAATGCGCAGGCAAGGTGCGTACATCGTCGATATTGCGACTCAGGTGGGGTGCTCTGAGCGCACCGTCAGACGGTATCTTAAATACCCTGAACCACCGGCCAGAAAAACGCGCCACAAAATGGCCAAACTGAAGCCGTTCATGGACTATATCGACACGCGACTGGCAGAGAATGTCTGGAATGGCGAGGTCATCCTCGCTGAAATCAAAGCAATGGGTTACACCGGTGGACGTTCCATGCTGCGCTATTACATCCAGCCCAAACGCAAAATGCGGCCGTCGAAGAAAACAGTCCGCTTTGAAACCCAACCCGGCTACCAGCTTCAGCACGACTGGGGCGAAGTTGAGGTAGAGATCGCAGGGCAGCGATGCAAAGTTAACTTCGCGGTTAACACGCTAGGGTTCTCCCGTCGCTTCCATGTCTTCGCCGCGCCAAAGCAGGATGCTGAACATACCTATGAGTCACTGGTCCGTGCCTTCCGCTACTTCGGTGGCAGTGTTAAAACCGTGCTGGTTGATAACCAGAAAGCCGCGGTGCTGAAAAATAACAACGGGAAAGTGGTGTTCAGCTCCGGGTTCCTGCTGCTGGCCGACCACTATGACTTCCTGCCACGGGCCTGTCGCCCGCGCAGGGCAAGAACCAAAGGCAAAGTAGAGCGGATGGTGAAATATCTCAAGGAGAACTTTTTTGTCCGGTATCGCAGGTTCGACAGCTTCGCCCACGTTAACCAGCAACTGGAGCGTTGGATGGCCGATGTTGCTGACAAACGGGAGCTTCGCCAGTTCAGGCAGACACCGGAACAGCGCTTCGCGCTGGAAAAAGAGCACCTTCAGCCGTTGCCGGGGAGCGACTTCGATACCAGCTACTTCGACATCCGCCATGTGTCATGGGATAGCTATATCGAGGTGGGTGGCAATCGTTACAGTGTTCCCGAAACCCTGTGTGGACAGCCGGTCTCGATACGGATCTCGCTGGATGATGAGCTACGGATCTACAGTAATGATCAGCAGGTGGCGTCACACCGACTCTGTTCAGCATCATCTGGCTGGCAGACAGTACCGGAACATCATGCTCCGCTCTGGCAGCAGGTCAGCATGGTGGAACATCGCCCACTGAGTACCTATGAGGAGTTGCTGTGATGCATGAGCTTGAAGCACTGCTGGGGCGTCTGAAAATGGAGCACCTGAGCTACCACGTTGAAAGCCTGCTGGAGCAGGCGGTCAAAAAAGAGCTGAACTACCGTGAGTTCCTGTGCATGGCGCTACAGCAGGAATGGAACGGCAGACATCAGCGCGGAATGGAATCCCGACTGAAGCAGGCGCGCTTCCCGTGGGTCAAAACGCTGGAGCAGTTCGACTTCAGCTTCCAGCCAGGTATCGATCGCAAGGTCGTCCGGGAGCTTGCCGGGCTGGCGTTCGTGGAGCGCTGCGAGAACGTGATCCTGCTGGGGCCACCCGGTGTGGGGAAAACCCATCTGGCCGTTGCTCTCGGCGTGAAGGCTGCGGATGCAGGTCATCGGGTGCTGTTCATGCCGCTGGACAGACTGGTAGCCACGCTGATGAAAGCGAAGCAGGAGAACCGGCTGGAGCGGCAGCTGCAACAACTGAGTTATGCGCGGGTGCTGATCCTGGACGAAATAGGCTATCTGCCAATGACCAGAGAGGAGGCCAGTCTGTTCTTCCGGCTCCTGAACCGACGATATGAAAAAGCGAGCATCATCCTGACGTCCAACAAAGGCTTCGCAGACTGGGGAGAGATGTTCGGAGATAACGTACTGGCAACTGCGATCCTGGATCGACTGTTGCACCACTCAACCACATTGAATATCAAAGGAGAAAGCTACCGATTGAAAGAAAAGCGCAAAGCGGGTGTGCTGGCTAAAAACGCAATGCCAATCAATGAAGATGAAATGGCAGAAAGCGGTCAGCAAAAATGATCAAATAGCGGGCATTAAAAATGGCGAAAAACGGTCATAAAGCTTGGCGTTGACAACGGGAAATCACAGAGCGCTGGTTGACTGAATATAATAGTGAGCGGCCCCATGAATCCCTGAATAACCTGACACCGGAAGAATACCGGCTGATGGCTGAAAAAACGGAAATCTCAAAAAGTGCGTGGAACTAAAACAGGTGTGCTTACAATTTAAGCCACATATTGATACATCAACACTCCTGTCGTTATTGGTTCGTCCTGAGTGGAAAAGGATTTTCGGCCAATATGCTCCCAGCGTCTGGATGGTGCATAAGCACTACAGCCAGTTACCCAATCGCCACACTTCCACCGCCGATAATAACACCGCCACAGCTAACGGCGTCTCCCGTACGTGCAGCGGGTTTGCCGTCAATAAAGACACTGGATGAACCACCGCTAATGATGCGGTTGTGCCCGTGCGGAGCCAGAGGATCGCCTTGTCGAGCCAATGGAAGACCATCAACCTTAACGGTTGATGAACCCGCTGTGACAGGCGTAGGCGGATGGCTACCGTGGCAGGGGCAGTCCAAATCACTTATCTAATTTTTTTAAAAATTAGAAGGATCAATATCACACTAATCGGAAAACCAATCAACACAACTGAGCGCATTGAATCCATAGCGCCTCTCATATCGGCTAATATCGCAAAATGATATTCAACGGACACTGTTTTATCAGATAAAAAAACCATCCTTTCATTATCCTGAATATACCCAAAAGAAACAAAGGCAATACTAAAAAAATAAAAAAAACAAACTATGAAAATACTAAACCATCGAATAAAAAATTTACTCTTACTTGTTAACATCATAAGTACCCTCAAACAACCCACCGACAGTACCACCGGAATAAGGCGAAATATTACCTATGCCAGAAATAACCTCAGATACTCCGCGCATAATGGCATCTTCACTTATTGGTTGATAATTATCAATATTAGGGTACTGTTTTTTAAACTCACTTGTCATATCAACAACAAGCATGGATTTATCCTTGCTTTTTTATCTAAATACCGCCGCAGTGATACTGGTATTGCAAAATCCTCTTCATAATCAACATTAATCTGAGAGTTAATTGTATACCCCCCACGAAAGACTTTTGTCCCTGCCACTTTAATGCCCTTTGTTGCATGGGTTGTACAGTTCACGCCTGTCACATCATATTGATCTATTGTTCTACCGTTTCGTTTAGTGCTATCCCCCATCTTTACGGTCTCTTTAACTTTGCTTCCTGAATTCCATAACCTTTCAAAGTACATCCTTGCAATAACTGGATCCGCATCTGTAATAATAAAAACCTTGGCTTCTTCTTGGTACAATTCTTCTCGATAGTATTTTCTAGCATCTTCAAATTGCAAAAAATTAAGAATACCATCACCAACAGCGCCAGCAATACCAGACCTTCGACCAAAACGGCCATAGGTAAAAACAGAAGCATTGTTATGCTCGTGAACAGATACAAAAGTGTGTCCTGTCCCCTTAATCTCCGTCCAGATAAAAACACCATTCTCTAATGGATTATGCTCTTTTTTGCATTCCTGAATCGGCTCAACCCACTCACCTTTTGGTGGCGTTAGATAAACAGGCTCATCTTTGAAATAACTTGTTGGTTTAGGCTTAATATTTTCTCGTGGGTTCTGCCACAATCCTAACCCACGGCCATACTGCATAAACTGTTCGTGTTCCACAAAATCGGCTCCATCTGATTTCTTGCTACGGAATTGTGTCACAAATGGATTATTTACTATAGCCTCCGGCTAACGAATCAGCTGTTTAGTCAGATATTCGACAGGGGCTGTCCACTGATGGAAACGGATTTGCTTGAGGCTGCGGAAAATCGTGCTATTAGCTCACTGGTAATGCCTTTAACAAAGAAAGGCGAAGTAGTGAGGGCTGTTCCCTGCGCAACTATCGCCAGCACCCAGGCTGAAAATTGATCTCGATGATGCGTAGAACGGCTGCAAGTATGCGTAATGTGGAACGTGCAGTGGATGAGTTACTGGTGCGTCATATCTACGACAACTTTTGAATTGTTAGAGAAAAAGGCGCCGACGTTACTGTTTTAAAGCGCTTTGTGCAGGAATGTATAGAGCAGGATATCCAACGTTACGGTGCTCAGTATCCTGAATTCTGCGTGTTACCTGTTGAAGAACTGAACATGGGGCTGGAAGAACTGGCGAGCAATCCTGTCTATAAGAAACGCTATCTGCAATTGGTAAACTAATGATCTTCGGTGAAAGACACGTTTCGTGGGAAGAGGCCTATGCCTGTTTTTGCATAACGACAATGGATGTGATTGATACATAGCGCCAGAGATACGCTCGATGTCGAGCATTTTACAGGTAACTCTTGCCCCGATTAGAGTTCCAAAATTAACGATTTAATGTGTTGTATCGATGTTGGTACATTATCTAAATGTTATTTTTTACTGATTTTAAATCAAAGGATTAGTCATTATGTGCGAGTCCGGATTTCGCACCATCAGTATGAAAATCAAGTCACCCCAGGGTGGCTTTTTTTATGTCCGCAATCAGCCTGTCACGTTCATCCCCAGCTGTAATAGCCATCCTCCAGCTCTGCAGTTTTGTCCGTTTGACTTACCTCTGTCGTTTTCGTCTATAAATGTTTAACTGAGGGAGTGAATAAGATGATGAGCAATGCACTTTGATGATGAGTTGACCTTCAGACTATGGTGCTGACCGACGTTGTAGCCCGTAACACTAAGCTGCGCGAGAAAGCCGCTTAGTTTGGGACGTTTTTACTGCCGAGAGGAATGACAGCCATCAGCGACTGCCTTGAATCGATCTTTTACGCTGAAACCTGTCAATCAAAACCGTCGATAAAATATTATGAATGATGTGTTGCGGGCAGTCATCGGCTACGACTCTGCTACCGGAGTGTATATCAATGCGTGCGTCACGCAGGTAAGGAGCCTGGCCTGTAGTGCGTGATGCGATGAGGCGGCGTTCACTTCGATAATCGCCATGAACGCTGGCGAATATCACGTGCTTGGCTGATCCACCCTGCTGCCCAAGCCTTATCTCCCCATATCATCTTCTCTGATGATGTGATCTTCCTATCTTCAGCCCTATAAAAACACTCCCGGACAGGCCACCCGTCATTCGACATTATCTCATCGTTTGTTTTTTACACCGTTCTGGTTTTTGTTTTTTACAGAATGGTTATTAGTCCCAAATATTTTATTTATCCAAAATTGCGAACATTTTGTGTGGCTTTATCTAATATCTTGTTCCTTAATGGTATTAAAATCGCTGACAGTCATAAGACGAGGGGTAGGGCCGCACTAAGCAATATTGTCAGCATATAATCGGTTTTCAGTGCGTTATCGAATCTTTGTTATTCTCTTGAATTTAGTGATGGAGATGTTAATGGTGTTGCGGGGGATGCCGTGTTTAATAGAATAATTAAGCCTGCGAACTCAACTGGTATTATTAGATAACAATCATCCTGTAAGGGATCGCGGTATTTGCTGGATGGGCCTCCTTCATTTTTTCATCTCATTCTGATGTTCTTTTTTGATTGATTTAGTCCTCATGCTTAAGTGAGTGATAATCCTCCAGATCCCGCTCAAAGCCGTCTAACGCTACTGTTTACGGCGCATTGTGTTCATTTTTATGGCATGTAACCTCGAGATATTAGTCGCATTGAAATAATAACCATGGTGACCGTAACGATATTAATTAAAGTTTAGAGCGCAATATTGTGGCTTTTTCTTATGTTTGAAAAACTTGGTTTTTTATTGATTTATTCCCTTTTTTGATTCTGAAAATTTTTTTATATCCATGATTTTATAGATGTTTTTATTTTATCAATACAGAATAATATTATTATTGACCACCTGTTACAGGTGTGTGTATCATCGCCTCGTCAGTATTTAGTTCTATACCGTTCAATTAACTCGAAGCTAACTGCTTTTTTACTATTTGGTAATGGATATACCAAGCGGAAGTAATATTGGTTATATCCAGTTACTTAGGTAATATCACCGGTCGATAAACGGAAAATAGTTTATTTTTCTTATCCGAACAGTGTTGTTCTAATTAATCTCGGACGTACCCTGGAAGGAATCGACCATGTGTTTTCTGGCCAGTCAGGGCCTAAACCTGGTATGCGAATATGGGAAAAGGAATTGATGGTGCATCCGTTGCACCAAAGGAACGTATTAATATCAAATATGTACCCGCAACTGGGGGACAGCAGAGCGAAATTGAACTGCCGCTGACCCTGATGGTCGTTGGTAATATGAAGGGTCGTACGGAAGAAACGCCGATTGAGGAGCGTTCCACCGTATCGATCGATAAGAACAATTTTTCTTCCGTCATGAAAGAATCCAAACTGGAACTCAATTTCAGCGTGCCTAATCGCCTGGAAGAAGAGAGCCAGGATGACCTGCCTGTAAAGCTGAACATCGAATCGCTTGCCGATTTCTCCCCCGATCGTATTGCTCAACAAGTACCTGAATTGCAGAAGCTTTTAGATCTCCGTGAAGCGCTGGTTGCGCTGAAGGGACCGCTTGGCAACATCCCAGCATTCCGTAATCGTCTGCAGGATCTGCTGGCCAGCGAAGATGCGCGGGAACAGCTGCTGAAAGAGCTGGATCTGGTGAAACCTGCTGAGTAATACGTTGGATTGACGAGAAGGGAAACAAACATGTCAGTAGTAGAAGAGAAAGTACAGGCGGGCGCAGACAGTGCCGCTCCTTCCTTGCTTGATGAGATCATGGCCCAAGCCCGGCTCACACCTGTCGATGAAGGCTATAGCGTCGCCAAGCAGGGTATCGCCGCACTGATTTCAAACATTCTGGACAGTGGCGATACCAGCGAGCCGGTCAACAAGGCGCTGGTGGATAGCATGATCGTTGAGCTGGACAAAAAGCTCAGCAAGCAGGTCGATGTGATTTTGCACGCTGAGGAAGTTCAGGAACTGGAATCCTCTTGGCGTTCGCTGAAATTGATGGTTGATCGCACTGATTTCCGTGAAAACATCAAGATTCTATTGCTCCATGCCACCAAGCAGGAGCTGCTGGACGACTTTGAGTTCGCGCCTGAAATCACCCAGTCCGGTTTCTATAAGCACGTCTACTCAAGCGGTTACGGCCAGTTCGGCGGACAGCCGATCGGCGCGGTCATCGGTGACTATGCCTTCACGCAAAGCTCTCCGGATATCAAACTGCTGCAATACACGAGCGCAGTGGGCGCAATGGCCCATTCCCCGTTTATTTCATCGGTTGATCCGACGTTCTTTGGCGTGGATAGCTTCACCGAACTGCCGACGATCAAAGACCTCAAATCCGTCTTCGAAGGTCCGGCTTACACCAAGTGGCGCTCTCTGCGCGAATCTGAAGACTCCCGTTATCTGGGCTTGACTGCACCGCGTTTCCTGGCGCGCCTGCCGTACGACCCGGTAGAAAACCCGATCAAAGGGTTTAACTACAAAGAAGATATCAGTGTCGACCACGATCACTACCTGTGGGGCAACACGGCCTATCTGATGGGAACGGCGTTGACGGACAGCTTCGCGAAATATCGCTGGTGCCCGAACATCATCGGTCCGCAGAGTGGTGGCGCGATCACCGACCTGCCGGTACACGTTTATGAAGCGATGGGTCAGCTGCAGGCCAAGATCCCGACGGAAGTTCTGATCACCGATCGTCGCGAATACGAAATGGCAGAGGAAGGCTTCATCACTCTGACCATGCGTAAAGACAGTGATAATGCTGCATTTTTCTCTGCCAATTCGGTGCAAAAACCGAAGGTGTTCCCGAACACCAAAGAAGGGAAAGACGCGGAAACAAATTACAAATTGGGCACACAGCTCCCATACATGTTCATTATCAACCGTCTTGCTCACTACATCAAAGTGCTGCAGCGCGAACAGATTGGTTCCTGGAAAGAACGTCAGGATCTGGAACGTGAACTGAACGGCTGGATCAAACAGTACGTTGCCGATCAGGAAAACCCGCCGGCAGACGTTCGTAGCCGTCGCCCGCTGCGTGCCGCTCAGATCAAGGTTCTGGATGTTGAAGGTGAACCGGGTTGGTACCAGGTCGCGATGTCCGTACGTCCTCATTTCAAGTACATGGGGGCGAATTTTGAACTGTCGTTGGTGGGACGTTTGGACAAGGAATAATACCTGATGGCCTCTCTCTCTTCGTGGGATAGAGGGAGTGCCGCCAGCCTGTTCGATCGTATCCGGGGCGAAGAACGTCGCAGTTCTTCGCCTCAGGACGAGCTGGAGTGCCTGGTCGAGTCGGTGAAACGCAAACTCGACCAGGTGCTCAATACGCGTCCGGGAAGTTGTCGCAGTGCGCCTGATCTCGGCGTCATTGATTTTAATGACGCGACGCAGGGCGGAGCAGATATACGTGGTCGGATACGTGAGGCGATACGGCAATGCATTTGCCAGTACGAACCGCGCATTGTTCACGTCGAAGTCAGTTCCAACGACTATCAATCTAGCCCGCTCGAAATGGCGTTTCAGGTGACAGCACACGTACGGTTGGAACAGTTGGAGCAGGTCACTTCCTTCAATATCCATATGGACAGTCACCGACATTATAGAATGACGTAACTATGCTTCTGGAACACTACTTCAGGGATGAAATAGCTTACCTGCGTCTGCAAGGACGCCAGTTTGCCGATGCCCACCCTGAACTTACCCGTTTTCTATCAGAACAAACCACCGATCCGGACGTCGAGAGGCTGCTGGAGGGGTTTGCGTTTCTGACGGGAAGTTTGCGGGCAAAAATTGAGGATGAATTTCCTGAATTGACCCACGGGCTGCTGGGCATGCTTTGGCCGAACTATCTCCGTCCGGTTCCCAGCATGACCATCATGCAGTTCTCAGTGATCCCTGGAGCCATTGCGCGACCAGCCTTAATCAGCCGCGGCTGTATGCTGGATAGCCAGCCGGTCGACGACGTCGTATGCCATTTCCAGACCTGTCATGACGCCTGGGTGTATCCCGCGGATATCCGCGACATCAGCGTACAAAGCGGTAACGACCTCTCCAAAATCAGCCTGGACTTCAATCTGCATGGGCCGATGCTGCTCAACGAATTGCAGTTGGACAAGCTGCGTTTTTATCTGGGAGGCGACAGCTATACCGCCTACGAGCTCTATTTCTGGCTCTCCAGCAAGCTCTCCCACATCGAGCTTGAAATCGATGGGAAACGATTCAGACAAGAAGCCAGTACGTTAAAAACGATCGGCTTCGAACGGGAAGACGCACTGCTGCCTTACCCGAGCAACGTCTACTCCGGCTACCGTATTCTGCAGGAATTTTTCTGCTTCCCGGAAAGCTTCCTGTTCTTCCAGCTTTCCGGCGCCGACTGGCCGAACCAGCCGCTGTCGGTCACTGATTTCAAAATTCACTTCTGCTTTGCCTGCCCGCTGCCTGCGGAACTCAAAATCCGTCCTGACTCTTTCATGCTGAACTGCGTACCGGCGATCAACCTGTTCCAGCATGACAGCGAGCCGATCAACCTCAACGGCCGCCAGACGGAATATCCGCTCAAGGCCAGTTACCGACATGCGGACGCCTACGAGATTTTCTCGGTGGACAAAGTCGAAGGGTGGATCGAAGGACATATGGGGCGCACGCGCGGCGAGCCGCGTCAGTATCAGCCGTTTGAAAGCTTCCAGCATCAGATTGAGCGCGCGAAGGGCCGTCTGGCCCTGTACTACCGCACCCGTGTGCGCGAAGCGGTCAGCGGCGACGGTTTCGAACATGCGCTGTCGTTTGTGCGCGGCGATGAAACCGAAGCGGTCGATATGGATGAATCCATATCGGTCTCGCTGACCTGTACCAACCGCTCCAAAGCATCGCAGCTGCCTGTCGGCGCGGTCTGCAAGACAACCGGCAGCTCGCCGTCGTTCGCGACGTTCAGAAATATTATCCGTCCAACCCGGCCGCTGCGTCCCGCGTTGGACGGCAGCCTGCACTGGACGCTGATCTCCAACCTGTCGCTGAACTATGTCTCGCTGCTGCGCCGCGATGCGCTGGTGCAGATCTTGCGGACGTATGACTTCCCGGCATTGCACGATAAACAGGCGGAGCAGGCGTCTCGTAAGCGTCTGGCCGGGATCGAGTCGATTGAAACCACGCCGATAGACCGGCTGATCCGCGGCATGCCGGTGCGTGGACTGAAGTCGGTGCTGTCCGTGTATCAGTCCGCCTTTGCCAGCGAGGGCGAGCTGTATCTGTTCGGCACCGTACTGGCGCATTTCTTCTCGCTTTACGCCAGTGTCAACGCCTTCCATCTATTGGAAATCATCAACCTTGATAACAAGGAGCGCTACAAATGGCCAGTCCAGATAGGTCAGCACTCCATGATGTGATGTTTCGGGATGATGCGCCGCGCTTCAATTTTTTCCAGCTGGTTGAACTCGTCAACCAGCTGGAGGGCGTGGATCAGGAACGGGGGCTGGACTACCGCCCCGAGCAGGAACGCATACGGTTCAAATCCACCGCGTCCCTGGGGTTCCACAGCAGCGATATACAAGGCATTACGCAGGACGAAACGCAGGGCCATGTACTGGAAGTCGCCTTCATGGGGCTGCATGGCAGCCAGTCGCCGATGCCCGGCTACTATCTGGACGATCTGGCCTGGGAGTATGCGCAGGGTGAACAGAAACTGGGCGCGTTTCTGGATTTCTTCCACCACCGCCTGCTGACGCTGCTGCACCGTATCTGGCGGAAATACCGCTACCACGTCCGTTTTCAGGACGAAGGGGAAGACGGCTTTTCGCGGCTGATGTTCGCGCTGGTGGGGCTGGGCAATGACGCGGTACGCGAAAGCCTGCCTGTCAACCGGGCAAAAATGCTGTCGTACGCGGGGATGCTGGCGAGCCCGAGTCGCTCGCCGGAAGTGGTGGCTGGTCTGGTCGCGCACTGTTTCGATCTGGAGATGGTCGATGTCATCGCCTGGCAGGCGCGCAAAGTGCCGATTCACGCGGATCAGCAAAATCGGTTGGGAATGGCCAACTCCATGATGGGCAATGACTTCGTCATTGGCGACAAGGTTAACGACTGCGCGGGCAAATTTTTGCTGAAAATCAGCAATCTGAGCTTCGCGCAGTTTTTGCAGTTTCTGCCTAACGGCGAGCATTTTCAGCCACTGGTGCGCTTCGTGTCTTTCATCCTGCGCGACCAGTGCGCGTGGGACTTGCGGTTGGGGTTTGGTTTGGGAGAAGCGAAAGGGCTTCGCCTGGGGCATGAGCAGAGCGCTCGTTTGGGATGGAGCAGCTTTCTCGGCGAGCCGCCGAGCGAGCCTGATGTGACTATTTGCGTGCAGGAGTAATCGTGAACGAACTCAATCAACAACTTTCTCTGGTTGTGCTGAACAGTGAGCAGCTGGAAGGCAACTCCCAGGTTCAATACCAGTTTCATCAAGGCGGCGGCACGCTGGGCTCCTCGGAGCAGGATAGTTGGAAACTGAAAGATCGGCTGGGCGCGGTGCTGCCTGAACATGCGCGCATTGAAGTCCATGACGGACGCTTCTGCCTGTGCGATCTCAGCGGCCAGACCTTTATCAATGGCGCGACGTCGCCCATTGGACGCTCAAGAAAAGTCTTTTTGGATCAGGGCGACGAACTGACGGTCGGGCCGTTCCGGCTGCGGGTATATCTGGGCAAAGTCAGCGCGGAACCGGAACTGGCGCAGATCATCGGTAATCGCTCGGAGAATGAGCTGGATGACTGGCTCGCTCAGGAAAAGGCCGCCGAAAATACCGAACAGACGTCTTCGCCGTCTCCGGCCAGCGATCCGCTGCTGGCGTTGCAGCAGGAGCAAACCGGCGCAAACGCATTCCTTACTCAGGAGACGCGGGGAACACCCGAATTCTCCACCACGACTCGTGTTTCATCTACTTCTTCTTCAGCCGCTGAGGGCACCATGGACCAGGAATTTCTCGAGCTACCCGCTATTCAAGACCGTTTTGATTCGCTGACCGGTGGCGACAACATCGATCAAAACGCGCTGGCCCCGCTGATGCGAGGCCTCGGTCAGACGTTGAACATCGGCAACAATCAGCATCTCAGCAACTTCCTGGAAGAAATGGGAAAAACGCTGCGCGCCATGATTGAAGGACTGTTGAAGCTGCAGGCCGATCAGGCGGCGCTGTCGGACAAACATCTGCGTCCGATTGAAGATAACCCGCTGCGCCTGAGTCTGGACTACCACGACACGCTGGCGCTGCTGTTCGCCGAGGAGAAAAGCCCGGTGCACCTGTCCGCGCCGGCCGCCGTCGACGAGGTCCTGCGCAACGTGCGTATTCACCACGTCGCCAACCAGCAGGCCATCGCGACCGCGCTGGACAGCATTTTGCAGGCGTTCTCGCCTGACGTTCTGCTCAAACGCTTCGAACATTATCGCCGTTCCGGCGAGCAAAACCCGATGGATGACGGTTGGGCCTGGTCTATGTATCAGCACTACTTCCGCGAACTGACGTCCGAACGCCAGCAGGGATTCCAGAAGCTGTTCCAGCAGGTGTATTCCCAGGCCTACGACCGCGTCGTCCGTGAGCAACAGGAGTTAATCTGATGCTGCGGACATTCTTGCTTTCCGGGGTATTACTGCTGCTTTCAGGCTGTACCACAATGGGCAAGATGGCTGACGTTGCGATGAACCCGGATATTCAGGTGGGGAGCAACGATAGCCAGCCCTCAACCGCCGGGTTCAGCCTGCTTGCCGAGCCGGACGTGAACCCCAACGAGAGTGGGGAAGCGGCGCCGATTGAGTTCCAGATCGTCATGCTGTCGGAGGACTCCAAGCTGCTGGCGACGGACTACGACCAGGTGACGGCCGATCTGGAAAAATCGCTGGGCAAGAATTACATCGACCACCAGGACTACACCCTGCTGCCGGGGCAGTTCAAGTATCTGCCGCCGGTCAAGCTGGATGAAAAGATCCGTTATATCGGCGTCGTTGCTCGCTATGCCGATCCCGACAGCGCCGAATGGCGCAAGGTCATCAAAGTGAAAAATACCGGACGGGCCTATCAGATTCTCGTGCATCTGCGTCTGGATGAAGTCGAACTCCAAAAAGAAGAAGAATAGCTATGTCGAGCCGAAATCGGATTATTTGGCGTGAAGGTTTATTCATCAAACCTCAGCATTTTCAACAGCAGCAAAGGCATACGGATTACACCCTGCATGCTCGCCTGAGCGCGATGGGCGATTTTTTCTATGGCCTACAGTCGCTGACCATCAACGAAGAGTATCTGAACTTCGGGCGTATCGCGCTGGTGTCCGCCACCGGGATTATGCCGGACGGCACCGTCTTTAATATTCCGAGCGATGATGCGTTGCCGCAGCCGCTGGAGATCACCGATGCGTCGGTCGTCAACCAGAAGGTCTATCTGGCGATCCCGCTGTCCGTCAGCGGCGTGAGCGAGGTGAACCACGGCGGTCAACAGGTCGCGACGCGTCTGCATGCGCACCGCCACGACGTGCGCGATCTGCACAGCGAAGGCGGCGATGTGGTGTCGCTGGAAGTGGGGCAGGTCAGCCTGCGCCTGATGCTGGAACGCGACGACCGCAGCGCCTACGCCTCGCTGGCTATCGCCCAGATTCTGGATAAACGTCCGGACGGCGGCCTGGTGCTAGACCCGAACTTCATGCCGTGCAGCATCAGCATCTCCGCGATCCCGACGCTCAAACGCTTTCTCGGCGAGTCCGCCGGGCTGGTGGCCGAGCGCGCCCGCAGTCTGGCGCAGCGCATCGCCGCGCCGGGACAGCAGGGCGTCGCCGACGTCGCCGAATTCATGATGTTGCAGTTGCTCAACCGTGCGCAGCCGCTGCTGTCGCATCTGGCGCGAATGGGCACGCTGCATCCGGAGCGTCTGCATGAAGCGCTGGTACAGGTCTGCGGCGAACTGATGACGTTCACGGACGAATCCCGCCTGCCGCCGGAATTTCCCGCCTATCGCCACGATGACCAGCAGAGCAGCTTTGAGCCGCTGATGATGGCGTTCCGTCAGGCGCTGAGCACCGTGCTGTCGCCGCGCGCCGTTTCGCTACAGCTGCGTAAGCATCAGTACGGCGTGATGATCGCGATGGTCGGCGACAGCGAGCTGATGGCCAGCGCCGACTTCGTCCTGGCGGTACGCGCCAGAATGCCGCAGGAGCAGCTGCGCAAACAGCTGTTGCAGCAGACCAAAGTGGCGTCCAGCGACAAGATCCGCGAACTGATCAGCCTGCAGCTGCCGGGCGTGCCGCTGCTGCCGCTGCCGGTCGCGCCGCGTCAGCTGCCTTACCACGCCGGCTACAGCTATTTCCAGCTGGATCGGCAGAGCGCCGCCTGGCAGATGCTGGTGGGCGACAACACGCTGGCGTTTCATATTGCCGGGGATTTCCCGGATCTGGATATGCAGCTTTGGGCTATTCGTAGCTAATTACCGGGGAAGAGCTAGATGACGATCGATGTTATCCGCAATGAGCTGCTGGGCGACCTACTGTACGACCACGCCCAACAGCTGGATATGGACTCAGACTATTGGTTTCGGCTACGCGGCCAGAGCATCAACCCCATGATTGACGCCGTGACGCCGCTGCTGGGCATGGTGGAACGCGTGCGACATCTGTCGGCGTACGACCAGGTGCCCGAGCTGTATCAGAAAGTGGTGTCGGAAATTCAGGCTATCGAGCAGGAACTGATCACGCACGGCTATGAAAACGGCGTCATTTTGTCGTTTCGCTACATTCTCTGCACCTATATCGATGAGGCCGTCATGGGCCGCGAGTGGGGCAGCCAGAGCGTATGGTCGGAACATTCCCTGCTGACCCGTTTCCACAACGAAACCTGGGGCGGAGAGAAGGTGTTTGTGCTGCTTGGCAAGCTACAAACCGATCCGGTCCATTATCGGGACATTCTGGAGTTCATCTATCTCTGTCTGTGCCTGGGATTCGAGGGCCGCTACCGCGTAATGACGCAGGGCCGCGACGAATTCGAAGCGATTGTTCGCAAACTGCACAAAATTCTGCATCCGGAACCGACAGAAACGCCGTCCGTATTCCATCTCGATCTGGGCCAGCAGGCGTCCGGCTACCGGATGCGCAGGCAGATTTCGCTCTTCACGCTGTTCCTATGCGTCAGCGGGGTGTTAGCGGCGATCTTCGGTCTTTATCACTATCAACTCAGCAATCAGACCCAGGACGTGCTTCGTCAGCTGGGGGAATTATTACAATAAGATAGGAGATCACACGTTGATTCGAATAGAACTGCCGGTGTTGGTTGAACGGCTCAATCCGATTTGTCGACACATGCTGGAAGAGGCTGCGGCCCTGTGTGTGAATTGCCAGGGCGCGGAAATCCGGGTCGAGCACCTGCTGCTGAAAATGTTGGACACGCCGCTCAGCGATATGCGCCAGATCCTCAAGCGCGCCGAGGTGGATGTGGATGAGCTGACGCAGCTGCTCCAGCCGTCCGGCGTCGATAAAGAGTACGATCAGGGCTATCCCTCGTTCTCGCCGCTGCTGATTGAGTGGCTGCAGGACAGCTGGCTGCTGGCGTCCGCCGAGATGCAACACGCGACGCTGCGCAGCGGCGTGCTGCTGCTGGTCCTGCTGATGACCCCCAATCGCTACCTCGCCGGTGCGGTCACGCGATCGCTGGCGAAGGTCAACCGGGAACTGCTGCGTCAGCAGTTCGACGAGTGGGTGAAAGACTCTGCGGAAACGGACGTGTCGTCGACGACCGGCGGCACCGCGGGAGGCGCGGCATCTGCGCCTCAGGGTGATGCGTCGCTGCTGGCTCGCTTTACCGACAACGTCACCGAACAGGCCCGCGCGGGCAAACTGGACCCGGTGCTGTGCCGCGATAAAGAGATCGATCTGATGATCGATATCCTGTCGCGCCGTCGCAAAAACAACCCCATCGTGGTGGGGGAAGCGGGCGTCGGTAAAAGCGCGCTGATCGAAGGTCTGGCGCTGCGCATCGTGGCGGATCAGGTGCCTGAGAAAATGCGCAACGTCGAGCTGCTATCGCTGGATTTAGGCGCGATGCAGGCGGGCGCCGCCGTGAAAGGCGAGTTCGAAAAACGATTCAAAGGCGTGATGCAGGAGGTGAAAACCTCGCCTCAGCCGATCATTCTGTTCATTGACGAAGCTCACACGCTGATCGGCGCGGGCAATCAGGCGGGCGGGCTGGACGTGTCCAACCTGATCAAACCGGCGCTGGCGCGCGGCGAACTGCGCACCATCGCGGCAACGACCTGGAGCGAATACAAAAAATACGTCGAAAAGGACGCCGCGCTGTCGCGCCGTTTCCAGATGGTCAAAGTGGGCGAGCCGAACGCGGAAGAAGCCACCGTGATCCTGCGCGGTCTGCGCAGCATTTATGAGAAAGCGCACGGCGTTCTGATCGACGAAGCGGCGCTGCATGCCGCCGCTCAGCTGTCTGAGCGCTATATCTCGGGTCGTCAGCTGCCGGATAAAGCCATCGACGTGCTGGATACCGCCTGCGCGCGCGTCGCCATCAACCTGACCACGCCGCCGCGCGCTATCAGCCATTTGCAGAATCAGTTGCACCAGCGCGAGCAGGAAATTCTTCAGCTTGAGCGGCAGACCCGTATCGGTCTGGGCGACAACGCAGAGCGACTGGCGTCGCTGCGCGAGGCTCAACAGGACGATGAAGCGTCGCTGACTGCGGCGAATACCGACTGGCAAGCTCAGCAGGCGTTGGTGAGTCAGGTGATCGAACTGCGCGCGGCGCTGTTGGCCGACGAGCTGGCGGATGAAGTGACGCTGGGCGAGGAAACCCTGTCGCTGGCGGATGCCGCGCAGCGTCTGGCCGAGCGCGAACAGGCGCTGGCCGCCTTGCAGGAAGACGCCATTCTGGTCTCCGCGCATGTCGATAAATCACAGGTCGCCGCCGTGATCGCCGAATGGACCGGCGTACCGCTGAACCGTATTTCGCAGGGCGAACTGGATGTCGTCACCCAGCTGCCGACGCACCTCGGCGCGAATATCAAAGGGCAGGATCTGGCCATTGCCCAGTTGCACAAACATCTGCTGACCGCGCGTGCGGATTTGCGTCGTCCCGGCCGTCCGCTGGGCGCGTTCCTGTTGGTCGGCCCGAGCGGCGTCGGCAAGACCGAAACCGTCTTGCAGATCGCCGACCTCATGTTCGGCGGGCGCAACTATCTGACCACCATCAACATGTCGGAATATCAGGAGAAACACACCGTGTCTCGCCTGATCGGCTCGCCTCCGGGCTACGTTGGCTTCGGCGAAGGCGGCATTCTGACGGAAGCCATCCGCCAGAAACCGTACTCGGTCGTGCTGCTGGACGAAGTCGAAAAAGCGCATCCTGACGTGTTGAACCTGTTCTATCAGGCCTTCGACAAAGGGGAGCTGGCGGATGGCGAAGGTCGGCTGATCGACTGTAAGAACGTCGTCTTCTTCCTGACGTCCAACCTGGGCTTCCAGACCATCGTGGATTACGCCGACCGGCAGGACGATCTGCTGGATGCGCTCTATCCCGAACTGGCGGGCTTCTTCAAACCGGCGCTGCTGGCGCGTATGGAAGTCATTCCTTACCTGCCGCTGGCGCAGGATACGCTGGTCGATATCGTCCACGGCAAGCTGTCGCGTCTGGTCAATCTGCTGAAAGCGCGCTTCGGCGCCGACGTGGTGATCGACGACGACGTGCCGGTAGAGATCTTGCGGTTGGCTAACCGCAGCGAAAACGGCGCGCGCATGCTGGAGTCCGTGATCGACGGTCACCTGTTGCCGCCGGTATCGTTGCAACTGCTGCAACGTATCTCCGCAGGCGATGCCATTGCGCGCATCCGCTTCAGCGTGAATGACGGCCAGTTTGTTTCAGAGGTGGAGGGCTGACTATGCAGCAAGCCCTCGAATTCGCGCTTTCGCTGACCCGGCCTCGCGATGAGGCCGAACTCTGCGACTGGTTGCTGGAGACCCTGCGGGATCGCTGGCAGCCGAGCGGCGCTCTTCTGGGATTGGTGGATATCAGCGGGCGGCAGTTAACCTGCGAGGGATGGATTCACGGCAAACCGGTGTCGTTGACGCTGGATGTCGGTGACTTCAGCCATCCCCTGGCCTACGTGCTGCACAAAAACCAGGTGAGAACCTGGGACTCTCTGTATGGCGGCGCGCGCGTCGAGCACGCGGCGTTTCGCGGACTGCTGGCGGAAGCCGGGGCGCAGTGCGGTCTGCACGCCTTGCCGGTCAACGGCGAGAACGGCAAATCCGTCGGCGTTCTGGCGCTGTTCGACAGCGGCGCCAGGCTGCGGGAGTGGCATGAGAAAGATGAACTGCCGCTGCTGGCGCGCATTTTCACGCATCAGCTTGCTCTGTTGCGGGATTTGGGCCGCAGCCGCCGCGAGCAGACCGTGCTGCGCGACTCACTGCGTCAGATCAAAGGGGAAGGGGAGCTTCAGCGACAGCAAGATAAGCTGCTGGAAACCTCGCTTATTGGTCAGTCGACGGCGATCCGACGGCTGCATCAGCAGATTGCTCAGGCCGCGCATCACCATCTGTCGGTGCTGATCCAGGGCGAAACCGGCGCGGGTAAAGATGTGGTGGCGCGTCTGCTGCATCAGTGTTCGGTTCGCGCTGACAAACCGTTTATCGCTATCAACTGCGCCGCGATCCCCGAAAATCTGATTGAAAGCGAGCTGTTCGGCTACCAGAAAGGGGCTTTTTCCGGCGCGCAGAGTAATAAAGACGGGTTGGTGGCGCAGGCCAACGGCGGGACGCTGTTCCTGGATGAGGTCGGCGACATGCCGATGATCATGCAGGCCAAGCTGCTGCGCGTGCTGGAAACGCATGCCTTCCGGCCGCTGGGCGGCGATAAAGAGTGCCACTCCGACTTTCGCATCATTGCGGCGACGCATCAGCCGCTGGAGCAGTATGTCAGCGAAGGGCGCTTTCGGCAGGATCTGTATCACCGCCTCTGCCAGTGCGCGATCCAGGTTTCTCCGCTGCGGGAACGGCCGGATGACATCGCGCTGCTCTGCGATCATTTCATTGCGCAGTTCGGTCGTCAGGAAGGCAAAACGTTCAGCGCGCTGCCGCGCATCGTTCTCAAACACCTGATCGATTATGACTTCCCCGGCAACGTTCGCGAACTCAAGAACCTGCTGGAAGTCGCCTGCGCCAATACCCCGGCGGGACAGGCAATTACGCTGGACGTGTTGCCCCCGGAGCTGAAAACGCGCCTCGACAACGCGCGCATCGTGTTGGAAGACGGCTACAACCATATCCGGGATTTGCGTCTGGCTACGCAGCAGTATGAAGCGGCGGTGATCGCCGAGCGTATGCGCTATTTCCAGGGAAATCGCTTACTGGTAGCGGAAAGTCTCAACATTCCAAAGCGGACGTTGGACCACAAGTGCCAGAAGCTGGAGGTGAATTGATGAGTATTTTATCCCTGTTGCCGCTGCTGGTGTCGGCGACGACCGCGCCCGATCCCCACTGGGAGCGGTTGTTGCAGCAGTGCAGTCAGGAAACCGTGCCGCAGGTGAGGTTGGCCTGCTACGACGCCATCGGCAGAACGTCGGCCCCGTCTTCCGGCGCGTCTGAGCGTCCGGCGGCGGACTGGCACACTCTTGGCGCGAATAACGCGGGTCGCGACGGGTTTGTTCTGAATCGTGACGAGGCCTCGGACAGTCAGACGCTGACGCGCCGCGCCGTTGAGGGCGGCACGTTGACCATCTCCTGCTCCAGCGCCATTACGCATTTGCGCTTACAGCTCGATAACGCGTGGCCGGGAGAGCAAATTCAGGCGCGCATCGACGGCGAACCGACGGCGGACAACTGGTTTGTCCGCAACCGTGGGATGCTGCTGGAGTTCGGTCGCGGTCTGCCTGCCATCGAAGAGCTTAAACGCTGGATCGGCCATCGCGAGCTGCTGTTGTCGGACGATCGCGGCAGAACGGTGCAGGTCGATCTCTCCGGTCTGGGCGACGCCCTGAAGCCGCTACGTCAGCAATGTCGGTGGTAGGAGAACAGGTCATGGCAATCCACTCTCATCCCTCGTGTCAGCGGCTGCTGACGCCTCTGCCGGTAGACCGGGTCAGCGGCGCGGTTCCGGCGGACGATCCTCTCTGGGAAGACGTCGAAACCGAGATGGTGAAGCTGGGCTCGCTTGCCCACAGCCAGGTGGATATTAACGCGGTGGCGGAGCAGTGCCTCACGCTGCTCGAAACGCGGACCAAAGACATGCGCGTTCTCGTCCAGCTGCTGCGCTGTTTACAGCATCCGGCGAAAGCGACGCCGTTCGCGACGGCATTGATGCTGCTGGACGACTGGGTGAATGTTTACTGGACGACGGCTTGGCCGCAGAACACGTTGCAGAAAACCCGGTTGATGACGCAGGCCGCCAAGCGTTTCGACAGCGTGCTGCCGCGCGTCGCCGAAAGTGCCTCGGTCGCCGAGTTAAGCCAGCTGTCGACGCTGTCGGAGCAGTTCGCTCAGCGCTGGTCCGCCGTCGCGCCGGGCAACGCGCTGTTTGACGATTTGACGGTCAGTCTGCGCCGCGCTCAGAGCCGTCGCGCTGAGCAGGTCAAGGCGAATGAGCCGCCGCCGCGCGCGCAGGCGACCGCCAGCGTTGCATCGTCTTCGTCCAGTCAGGCGGAGCCGAAGCCGTCGGTGGACATCAACCACTCGGACGATCGCGCCTGGCGGCAAACGCAGCTCAAGGTGGCGGAACTGTTGGTGGAACAGCAAGCGGATACCCCGGTGGGATACCGTCTGCGCCGTCACGCCATCTGGTCCGGCATCACCACGCCGCCGTTGACGTCGAAAGGCAATGCCACGCAGCTGGCCCCCATGTCGGCGGATATGGTGGACGACTATAAGGCGGCAATGGGGCAGGCGGACAACGCGCTGTGGGCGCGCGTCGAGCAGAGTCTGGTCTTGGCGCCGTACTGGTTTGAAGGGCACATGTTGTCGGCGCAGATCGCCGCTCAGCTCGGCTGTCACGCGGCGGCCTCGGCCATCGCCGATGAGCTGCATGCCTTTCTGACGCGTTTGCCGACTCTGCGCGAACTCACGTTCAACGATGGTACGCCGTTCCTGACCGACGCCTGCCGGGAATGGGTGGATGCCGGGCAGGCGAACAGCGAGTCGTCCGGGCAGTCCGACGATCTGGCGAGCGAGGCGGCGAAATGTCGGGCGGAAAAAGGCCTGAATGCCGCCATGACGTTGCTGGATAAGAAAATGGCCAAGATGAAAGAGCCCCGAGGCCGCTTTTACGCCCAGCTGATCTTAGCGGATCTGCTGGCGGAGGAAGGAATGAAGACGTTAGCAACACAGCATTACCACGCTTTGTGGCAAGAAACCCAGCGATTGGGACTGTCGCAGTGGGAGCCGGGACTGGTTAGCCGCCTTGAGCGCTTTGCAACCTCGTGGTCAAAATAAGACATTCGGAGTGAATGGTCACTTATGTTTAAAACAATCATTACCTTTTTGCGGCAACAGCTGCCGAAGCTAAAGCTCTCCTGGGTCATGCTGGGGATCGTGCTCTGGATTGTCGTGTTGGCGCTGGCCTGGTGGCTTGGCCCGCGACTGCATGTATTCGACACGCGGCCGCTGGATACGATCTGGTCACGCATCGTCTTCACGCTATTGTGGCTCTGGCTGGGTTTCAGCATCAGCGCCTGGCGGCTGTGGCGTCGCGTACGCCATATCCGGGCGGAGCAACAAAAACAGAAGATCGCCGAACACGATCCTCAACAGATCTTCGTCGACAAACAGCAGGCGTTTCTGGATCGCTGGCTGCTGGCGCTGCGCGAACATCTGGGGGCGGGCATTCTCTACAAGATGCCGTGGTACCTGACGATCGGTCTGCCGGGCAGCGGTAAAAGCAGCCTGATTCACCGCGCCAACGAGGCGAACAAGCTCAACCCGCATCTGGATGCCGAACTGCGAGACTTCGCCGCGGGTCAGGAAGTGGACTGCTGGGTAGGCGAAAGCGCGATTATCTTCGATCCCGATGGTCAGATGATGGCGCCGTCGAATCCCGATCTGGCACCGGTCGAACGCAAACATGAACGTCTGTGGACGCATTTGCTGAAATGGCTGAGCGAAAATCGTAAGCGTCAGCCGCTGAACGGTCTGGTGCTGACGCTGGATCTGGCCTGGCTGTCGCATGCCAGCGTGCCGGAACGTAAAGCCTACGCGCAGCTGATCCGCGGACGCATTCAGGAAATCGCCACCACGCTGAATACCCGGCTGCCGATCTATGTCGCGCTCACCAAGCTGGATATGCTGCGCGGCTTTGACATCGCCTACCGTCAGTTGGATAAGGAAACGCGTCAGTCCATCCTCGGGGTGACCTTCGATCTGAAAGGCAGCGCCGGTAAAGGCTGGCAGGAAGAGCTGGATGCGTTCTGGGACAAATGGGTGTCCGCGCTGAACGACAATCTGCCTGACAACATGCTCTCCAATCTCACCAGCGAACAACGCAGCGCGCTGTTCAGCTTCACGCGTCAGCTGGCCGGGTTGAAAGACTACGTCGAAGAGATCCTTGCCGACGCGATTACGCCGGAAGAGTACAAACCGCTGTTGGTGCGCGGCGTTTACGCGTGTTCCGTTTATCAGCAGGGCGTGCCGTTCGATGCCTTCGCGCAGGCGGCGACCTTCCGCTATCAGCTGCCGGAGCCGGTCAATTCCGCTCTGAAAGGCGAATCCAACACCTTCTTCGTGAAACGCCTGTTCTCCGGCGTCATCTTCCCCGAAGCGCATCTGGCCGGGGAAAACCGCCTGCACAGCCTTTATCGCCGCCGCCGTATCGGCATCGGTATGGGGTGCATGGGCGTACTCGCCGCGCTGCTGGTGATTGGCTGGCATCACTACTATCGGCTGAACGAAGAAGCCGGGCGCAATGTGCTGAACAAGGCGCAGGCGTTTACGGACACCACCGAGCTGGCGGGACAGCAGAACCAAAGCTTCGGTTTTGGACAACTGCCGCGTCTTAACCTGATTCGCGAAGCCACGCTGTCGTTCGGTGACTATCGCGAGAAAACGCCGGTACTGTCGGAAATGGGGCTGTATCAGGGCGATAAGATCGGTCCTTTCGTAGAAGGCACCTATCTGCAACTCCTGAGCCAGCGTTTCCTGCCGGCGGTCATGCAGGGATTGCAGGACGATCTGAATCAGGCTCCCAAAGGCAGCGAGCAGAAGCTGGCGATCCTGCGCATTATGCGGATGATCGATGATGCGTCCGGCCGCAACAAATCGGTGGTCGAGCAGTACATGGGACAGCGTTGGCAGCGGGCGTTCCCCGGTCAGGGCAAGGTGCAGGAACATCTGATGCAGCACCTGGACTATGCGCTGGAGCACACCGACTGGCATCAGGCCCGTCAGCAGAAAGATGCGCAGGCGATCGCCGCCTTCGAACCGTTCCGGATGCCTATCGCCGACGCGCAGCGCGAGCTGAGTAAACTGCCGATGTTCCAACGCATCTACCAGAGTTTGGTGACCAAATCGGTCGACGTGCTGCCGCCGGATATGATGATGCGCGATGAAGTCGGGCCGGTGTTCGATACCGTCTTCACGCTGCGCAATGACAAAGCGGGCGCGGTGCCGCGGCTGCTGACCAATGCGGGCTTCAGCGAATATTTCGTCAAACAGGATAAGACGCTGTTCGATCTGGCCGCGCTGGATGCGTGGGTGCTGGGCCAGCGTGAGAAAGTCTATCTGAGCGACGAAGACCGCAGGGAGATCCAGCGTCAGGTCAACGATCGCTATATCACCGACTACGTCAACCAGTGGCAGAAAGTGCTGGCGGGTCTGGACGTGCAGCCGCTGGAAACG